>NZ_JAUSZD010000002.1:7969715-8276930 GCF_030817275.1 Paenibacillus sp. V4I7
TTATGGCCATTTGGAACGATTATTTAGCACCAATCATTTACTTGAATTCACCTGAGAAACAAACGCTGCAGCTAGTAATTGCTAACTTCAATGCAACTTATGCCATTCAAACGGACTACCCGTTAATTATGGCAGCATCTGTTATCGCGTTATTACCGATGTTAATCGTTTTTCTCATATTTCAAAAGCAAATCATTGAATCGGTTGCAATTTCCAGGTGTTAAAGGATGATCAAATCAACTGGAAGCCTAAGGAGACGAAATGCCTTTGTAAGCATCATGACAGTTGCTGTTCTCCTTCTCGCAGGTTGTTCCATCGGAGGAGGAGGAAGTTTGCAGTCGAAGTTAAAGTATCCAGATGCGCCTCCAAGCTATCCAATGTTTGATACGGATAACCTTCATAACGAATTGGCGTGGAATACGAACAATACACATGATCCTGCAATTATAAAAGAAGACGATACCTATTATGTTTTTTCAACGGATGCTAAAGTTGGCGGTAAGGCTAAGCCTGGTATTATGGTTAGGAAATCAAAGGATCTCATTCAATGGGAATGGGTCGGATACGCTTTTGATGGAGTACCCAAGCAAGCGGCGGAATGGACAGGGGCTCAAGGTTTATGGGCACCTGATGTTAAGAAATTCGGCGATACGTTCTATTTATATTATTCGGCATCGACCTTCGGTTCGAACCAATCATTCATTGGCGTAGCGACAAGTTCTTCCTTAGAGGGACCTTGGACTGACCAAGGAGAAGTAATAAAGACGGGTGTCGGCGATAAGCCGAATGCGATTGATCCGAACATTGTATTGGATGCGTCGGGAGATCCATGGTTTGTATTCGGTTCTTTCTTCGGGGGGATTTATACCTCTCCGCTAGATCCGAAAACAGGCAAGTTGAAAGAGCCTGGTTTTGGTACAAAGATTGCGACCAGGGATCATAAAACGGAATCCGGAGCGGTAGAAGGCCCTTATATTGTTTATCATTCGGAGCTGAAGAAATATTACCTATTTGTTTCCTTTGATTCGTTGTCACAGGATTACAATGTGCGGGTAGGTAGATCGGACTCCATGACAGGTCCATATTTGGATGTGAATGGAAGAGATCTTATGGACGATAAGTATGAAGCCCAGTTTGAGATCGGCAACAAAATATTGGGTGGCTATAAGTTCCAAGAAGGCGATGGATGGATTGCGCCTGGACATAATTCCGTGCTGCAGGATGGGGATCATACTTATATCGTCCATCATGCTCGTCCGCAGCAGGATATGAACTGGATGTATCTCCACGTTAGAAAAATATTGTGGACCCAAGACGGCTGGCCGGTCGTATCACCGGAAAGATATACTGGAGAGACCGTTCAAGATATCCCTAAGGCGAGCATAGCAGGCGAATGGGAACGAATCGTGATGGATAAAATGATCGACGGCCAAGTTGAATCGGACGAGTTAAAGCTTTTAAAAGGCGGGAAAATCAACAATTCTGATTCCAAGGACTACTGGGAATTCGATGGAAAGCATACCCTAACGCTTTATTGGTACGATGGTGAGGAGCTGGCATCTCAGGAAATAGTTATGATGCTGCCGTCATGGGATTGGGAGCTTAATCGTTCAACTCTTGTCTTTACAGGCATGAATAATCGAGGTACGGCTATATGGGGGAAACAGCTTCCACAAGCAGCTAAGTAAGATACATGATAGTATCCTATCGGCAATTGAATTACTATTTCTGGCCAATGTCCGTTCTGTTCTTGAATGATGGTGAATTCATACATAACCTCTACCTCACTATAAAAGTCGAGATGAGGTTTTTTGTCTTGCTTGCGTATTTCCGCCACCGTTCCGACATAGAAGTCGATAGTCCATATATGATAAGCTATACGTATTAAAAAAGGAGGCGATTGCTGTGATTCAAGTTTTCCCTGCGCATACGCGTAATACAACCGATCTGGGCTGGCTTAAGAGCCATAAGAATTTCTCGTTCGGCGATTATTTTGATGAGGATAATGTAGGTTTCGGGGTTATGCGTGTTTGTAATGACGATGATATTGCTGCCGGTCGAGGCTTCGGTCCACATCCCCATAGCGATATGGAGATTGTCAGCATCGTTCTCAGCGGAGCCATTAAACACGAAGATAGCTTGGGGCATGTTGCGGTAACGGGTGTGAATGGCGTGCAGCGAATGTCAGCTGGAAGCGGCGTTATACATGCCGAGTATAATGCGTCGGATACGGAACCGATGAGCCTATTTCAACTTTGGTTCATGCCTTCTAAGCGGGGCTTGGAGCCGTCCTTTGAGAATGTCACTTATGAACCTGAAGCATTGATAAACACGCTGCTGCCGGTAGTTACACCCGAGGGAGGCGAGCATGCAGCCAAGATACACCAAGATATGAGTATTTACCTCAGCAAGTTGGAAGCGGGCAAAGAGCTTGTGTTTAAACAAGGAGAGAATCGCCGTATTTTTCTTATGCTTATCAGCGGGAAGTTATCTGCTAATGATGCTGTATTGGAAACTAAGGATAGCGCGCGTATGGAAGCTGAACAAACGGTTGAGATTCGTGCGATAGAAGATACACATTTCATGCTAATCGATCTGCCATAATGGATGATGAAGGAGGGCTATGCGGATGAAGGAAGTCTTTTTAATTAAACATGCAGTGGGCGGTCGAGCGTTCGTAGATACGGGTAAACATCCGATCCCCTACACATGGGAGCAGGTTGGTGACCAATGGATTTTTACCGTGCAGATAGAGAAGAAGGAAGATATTGCTGAGCTTTTGAAATGGAAAGAGGAACTCAACGTATTCTTATTTCAGGAATATGAAAATGAGCCAACAAAGAAATTATGGTTTTATGTAGGCGATGATTCCGTTCACTATTCCGAGGAAAAAGGCGAGTTAACCATCGTAGCAAAGTCTCAAATCGTATACATTCCTGATCAGTTTAGTGCGCAATTGTAACTCAACATAGGGAGAGCTGTGCAGGTGTCAAATGCTTGTGGGGCTCCCCTTTATCGGATTGGAGCAGCACCAATGAAAGTGCAGAATCAATTGCTAGAGAAAGCAATACCTTTTATCAAGGAATGTTGTAGTGAACTAGGCCAAAGCTCGGGCGAAATCGATGCTCGTCTTACTGAAATTACCGAAACCATTAGGTATAAAGGTTACTACGAACATACCCTTCAAGAGCTTGAGCATGGGGCCAAAATGGCATGGCGCAACAGCAACCGTTGTATCGGGCGATTGTTCTGGGAAACACTGACGGTACACGATGCTCGTTATATTGAAACCGAAGAACAGATGGCTGAGGCACTTTTTCGTCATATAGAAACGGCGACCAATGGCGGCAAAATCCGTCCAGTGATTACGATTTTCCCACCTACGCATGATTCGGCTCAGGGAGCCTTTATTCATAATGACCAACTTGTCCGTTACGCGGGCTATGAAACTGACAATGGGATTCTCGGTGACCCAGCTTCTATTCATATAACTGCGTTAAGCCAATCGCTTGGATGGCAGGGGGCTGGGACGCCTTACGACGTGCTGCCGCTTGTTGTTCAAATGGGAGATCGGAAACCAAAGCTGTTCGAGATTCCTACCGAGCTCGTCCTGGAAGTGGATATTACACATCCGGACATAGCAGCGTTCGATGATTTGCATCTCAAATGGTATGCCGTACCGATCGTCTCGAATATGTACCTTGAAATCGGAGGGATTCATTACCCTGCTGCGCCATTCAATGGTTGGTACATGGGCACTGAGATCGGAGCGCGAAACTTTGCCGACCAAGCGAGATATGACATGCTGCCGCGTGTAGCGTCTGTCATGGGTCTGGATACTCGGCGCGATGCCTCCCTTTGGAAAGATAGGGCGCTTGTTGAGTTAAATGTGGCTGTGCTGCATTCGTTTCAACAGCAAGGTGTAGCTATTGTGGATCATCATACAGCGGCGAGGCAATTTAAGAGTTTTGAAGAGAAAGAGCAGAAGGTCGGTCGTGATGTCACGGGTGATTGGTCGTGGTTGATCCCGCCGCTATCTCCGGCGACAACGCATATTTTCCATCAGCATTATTCAAATGAAGTGAAGCTGCCTAACTTTTTTTATCGGCATGAGGGCTGAGCAATCACATGGTAGAAGGGATTGCGTCTTCGTTAAAGGATAGCACAAACAATCGTGTAGTTTGATCCCCGTATATCGGGGATTTATTTAATTGAAAATTGACCTAGGGACAAATTACAAGATTCATAGAATTGTGTTACTAGAATTGAAAAGAGGATTTTACTATGAAAAAAGGGCTTTGGTACGCCATTCTTGCCTATACCGCATGGGGCTTGCTGCCTATTTATTGGAGATCTTTTGACTCTTTGCTTGCTGGTGAAATATTGTCTCACCGAGTCATCTGGTCATTTGTTTTCATGGCCATTCTCTTACTGATAGGGAAAAGTGGATGGACTGAATTTCGTAAGATGGTTACGAACGGGAAAATGCTGCTCCAGATCGGAGTCAGCAGCATTTTAATCAGCTCCAATTGGCTGATATTCATTTGGGCCGTCAATAACGGCCATGTCATCGAGACGAGTCTGGGGTATTATATTACTCCCCTAATTAATATCATGCTGGCGGTCCTGTTTTTGCGTGAAAAACCAAGCCGTAGTCAGTGGGTGGCCGTTGCTTTGGCAGGTGCCGGCGTTTTGCTGGCAACCATCGATTATGGCAGATTTCCATGGGTTTCTCTCTCACTAGCGTTTTCCTTCGGTCTGTACAGTCTTGTGAAAAAGAGAGTTTCCTACGATGCCTCTATCGGGTTAGCAGGTGAAACCGTCATTGTCTTCCCCATAGCAGTAGCGTATATTGCCTACTTACACTTTGCGCATCATGATTCCGCATGGACGTTACCGCCTATCTCTTTAGCATTGCTATTATTGTCAGGTGTTGCAACCGCTTTGCCTCTATTATGGTTTGCTAAGGCGGCTGCTCGGCTGCCTCTTTCCATGCTGGGATTCATTCAGTACATTGGTCCTTCCATTACGCTGCTTTTAAGTGTGTTCGTATTTAAAGAGAAATTCTCTCCCGTGCTTCTCATCAGTTTCTCCTTGATCTGGACAGCGCTGATCGTTTACGCATTTGCGTCGATGCGGGTGGCGAGAACGAGAACTTCTATAGCGAAGTAGATATACACAGAAAAAACCGTTCGAGCAAATAGCTTCGAACGGTTTTTTAGCATGCTCGTTCCATTAGCGAATAGCGTGCTGCCAATACCACCTATTAGAGGAACGACGATCCGCTATTTGGTGAAATATGTGTTAAAAATGAAAATTGCGGAACGTGAGTGCCTTATTTAATAGAATAAGCACGATTTGGAGGCAAAACAACGAAATAACGTATCGTCGTTCCGTTTGTCCCGGAATTCGAGCTTTTTCACCCAAATAGCAGAACGACGTTCCGTCAAGGGCGGAGAACGCTATTGTCAGGTCTGAGCTTTACGCCTAACTACCCTTTCCGTGTGCAAAAGGAACTCGTTTAGCATACGAAGGACATGAGGCAGCTCGGTGTACAGAAGGAACTCGATTAGCATACGAAGGACATGAGGCAGCTTCATCTGCAAAAGGAACCCGTAAACACACAAGGGGCAACAGCCCCTCTTATTTGGTAGAGCTGACCTGAAGCAGGTGAGCTTCTTTGGTTTTGTTGAAATGCGTGAAGGTGAAGATGAAATCACCTTTGTAATAGCTGTTCGTGTAAGTGCCAGCCCCGGCACCCACCCCGAGTTCCATGACGATGTAGCCGGCATCTCCCAGTTCGCCGCGCTTTTTGATGGTCTCGATGGCTGGCTGCAGCAGCGCCAAAGGCTTCGAGCCCCAAATGCTGAGGGAGGTGACGACGGCCTCCTTCGGGTTGCCCTTGGACGGCTCTACCAGCAGCGACAGCTGGTAGGCCGGATAGTTCAGCAGGAGCTTAACGCCTCCTGCTGATGCCGGATCGGCCGCGCCAGCGCCAGCGGCCGGAGGTTCCACGGCGGCGTCGCCCGCAGCCGCCGTCTCCGCGGAGGCAACCTGCGGCGCCTCCTGGCCTGCGAGCATGACGCTGTTATCCTGCAGCGTCACCTCGTCCGGTTTGCCCAGCAAGTCTTCGACTTTCTTGCTGGACAAACCGATGAAACTCTGCAGGCTGGCCTGGCCGCCTGCAAAGAAGCTCCGCAGCAGCGGCGCGCCGTCTGCGTCAAACAACGTGCCAAGGCCGTCATAGACGCCGGCCTTGAAATCGCCCTTGTAGACGAGTTTACCTAACTCGTCATACGCTTCCCCGGCGCCGCTAAGGACGCCGCTCTGGAACGTGCCTTTGAAGCGCGGCACGCCCTTCTCATCGAAGGCGGTGCCTTCACCGCCATACGCGCCAGCGAGGAATTGGCCTTTATATTTGATCAGGCCATTCGTATAAAACTCGGTGCCATCTCCGGAATAGCTGCCGTTCTTAAAGCCGCCTTCATAAATAAGAAGTCCCTTCGCATCAAAAAACTTACCAGCCCCGTTATATTGACCGGCTGCAAATTCACCCTCATATTGGGCGATACCGCCCGATGAGAACAGCTTTCCAGTCCCATTGTATAGGCCGCCGTTAAACAAGCCTTCATACAAAAGATCTCCGCTTGGCGCGAATAATTTCCCAGCTCCGCCGTATTTTCCATTTTGAAATTCGCCGATATACTGCACGTTCTGCTGGGGATCGTATTGGGTTCCAGCTCCGTTAAAGACATCTCCGGCAAATGCTCCTTTATATTGCAGGGTGCCATTTTCGTCGTACAAGGAGCCGTTGCCTGATTTTTGCCCCTTTTCAAAATCACCTTCATAAGCGGGCTTGCCGTTGCTGTGGAAAAGTTTACCTTTTCCGGCATATTTGCCGTCAACCAGATCCCCCACATAGAGAGAATCCTTCTGGGTACCCACGACTTTGCCATTGCCTGAAAAGCTCGTAAGTTTAGGGGTATCTTTCTGAAGAACAGGAACGCGATTCAACCACTTATTCACGATTGCAGGAGGGCGGATGAAAATAAAAAAGACCAAAACGAGTAGGAACAAAGTGAGGAAAAGAAGCAATCTTTTGGAGATATAATAGGAGCCGATCAAAACGTAGTTTTTCAGCGACGTTTCGCGCGTCTGCAGCATGACCCTAAGGAGCTGTTGAATCTTAATGATCGCTAGTTTGGGCAGCCTTCCGACTGTTAAGATGGCTTTCATGATATGCCCAATGAATGGTGCAACGACAGGCCTTAGCACTTTTTCAAGGGTTTTGACCGGCTGGATCTCCAAATCTTCTCACTCCTAGATGGAATTATTAAATGGTTTTTTTTAAAATGAGTTAAAATTTTAAGGCACCTGAATGGTCATTTGCCCTGGTTGCTGTATTTGAATGACACCGCCCCAGTTGCACATGCATTTGGACGTATTGTTCAGAGCGGGCATGTTCGCGACAAGCACGGTCGGTGACCCAGGAGCCCAGGGTGCAGCTGTTACAGGTACGCAGGGCATGGGAGTCAGAACTCCAAGTGCAGCCGCCGTTGCTGCAGCAACCATCGGATTCGCCATAGAATTACACATCCCAAACGGCATTATGTTCACCATCGGCTTATTATCCATAATGTTGGCAATGGGCATAGCGGTCATCACCATGTTCGCCGGAAGCACCATTAACGTACCAGGCGCTGCACCGAACGAGCACTGCAGCATCGCTCCGCCGCAAACGAGGTTTCCCATGTGAATCTCTCCTTCCTTGTGCAAAACTTGCCGACGAGCTTCCAGAGATGAGCATTTAGCATGTATTCAGCGTTAAAGTAACGAAATTAGCAGTTATCCTGCGTTTAAGGTTGTTTTATATCGTTAAAGTAGCTTTGAATGGGGGAAATGAGCTGTACCCAATTAGGACTGCGTAATCCCTACAAAAATCCGCTGTTTCCATTACTTTTATACTACTAGATAAGTATATGAGCAGTCTATTACTATATTCGATCGTTTTCACTATTTTTCTCCAAAAGATGGGTGCGGGAGTAGGGGTAGATATTGTACTATAGGAGGAGATGGTTGAGCGGAGGGATTCATAGTGATAGGGGTAAAATTTGTGAAGTTGGGACTTGTGCTGCTGCTAGGAGCCTCGTCGATTATGGCAGCGGGTTCGGGAGCCGAAGCTGCGACGGTGAAGTCTTTAACCATGCGGGAAGCTATCGATCAGGGTTTGAAAATAAGTCCGCAATTGCGGGATGCCAAGACCGATATTTTGAAGAAAAAGATAGAGCTGGAGCAAGCGCAGCATGCGGTTAAAAATGAGGAAGCTAAGGCTTCCGGACTATTTGCCAAACCTCGCAATTTAGGTCAGGAATTATCGACTCGTTTGAAGGTGCCTGAAGCACGCAAGCAGCTTTATATCGCGCAGGAAACATTGCGGCAGACGACGAATACTGCCCGATTTGATGTGCAAAAAGCTTATTTAGCAGCTTATCAAGATGCAGTGGCAGAAGAAAATGCACGGAAGAAAACGGAAGAAGCTAAGACAGCAGTGGAAACGGTGAAAAAGAAGCGGAAATTCGGTCTTGCAGATAGTACTGAACAAGAGAAGGCAGATAAGGCGCTGGAGAAGTCGCTATCTGAATATAAACAAGCGCAGCTAACGGCCAAATCTAGTCGTCTAGCACTGGGCAAGCTGCTGAATTTGGATATGGAAAATAAAGTTCAGCTTTCGTTTGAGCCGGATTACGCGGATTTGAATCAGAAGCAACTGCCTGCCTATATCGCAAGGGCTCAAAAGTCAACGCTAAGTTTGCTTAAGGACACGGAGGATCGGCGGTTAGCAGATGAGAAGCTGAATACGACGCGTGATTTGTACAGCTCTAAGTTTGGTTCGGCGCGAATGAAGGTCATGGACGGCATGTATAAAGCCAAAGATGTGGATATGGAGCTGTTCCTAGCTAGTTATGAAACGACACTTTCACAAGTGAAGAAGGATTGGGAAGGCTTTTTCATGCTGCTTGGATTCATTCCTATTCCTAAATCGCTGCTTCAAGGGGAGTTTGACGGGCTGCGCTATTTGGACGATCTCAGGGATGCGCTTCCGATCGCGACTATGGAGCAAAATAAAGCACTGCTTCAGGAGAAGGAAAGCCGGAATGCAGTCATTGCTGCGGTGCGGCAGTCATTTTTGGAAGCAAAAGAGGCCGAAGAAGGCTATGCGCAGGCTTTGCGTGATAAAGACAATGCGGTAGCCAATCTGGATAAAGCGAACCAGAAACTGAAGTTAAGTCTGATGAAAACGGATGAGCTGCAGGCTTATAAGGACACTGTCATTCAAGCTGATCAACAAATTCTATCTGCACAAATGGGTTATAAAATGGCGCTCGGTAAGCTGGATATAGATACCGGAGGAGCGGTCGAAAGAACGTTAAAGAAAGGTATCTTGCCTTATCGTGACCTTGATGATGGACTTGCTGCGGTTAAGCCCCAAAAGCCAAAGGCTCCCTTAGGAACCTGGAAGCTGAAGCCTGCAGTAGGCCCTCTGCTTAGCGACTTCAGTGTCACCGTAAATAAAAAGCTGGGCGCTACGGAGTACGCGGTGTTTACGAAAGAAGGCCGTGCTATTGGGAAGCGGACGAAGATAAATAAGCCTGTACGTAATTTATCGCTGAAGTTTAGTTCAATTGATCAGCTGAAGGTTGTGCTATATAAAAAAGGGAAAAAGATCGATGAACTACCTCTGGAAGGAAAAGGGAATTCAGGGCAATTAGTAGCTGCAACTGCCGATGATGGAACGGCTGGTGACTCAGGCAGCCAATCTGGTGGCGGCACAGGTGAAAATGCCTTAGGTTCAGCTGAAGAAGAAAAAGGGCTGGGAACCGTCATCATCGGTTCCTACAAAGTACAGCTAGACGCGCTAACCCCAGCAGCCTATAACGCAGCAGCAGCCACGATGACGAAGTCGGGGCAAGGGATTTTTTATAAATCGGAGGAACCTGGGGCGGTTTGGATTGGCATGGATAATGCCCTAGACCCTAGCGCGCTAACCGATCCAAGCAGTTCTGCTGTGCTGACGAAGGAAGCAAAGGCTGCTTTGAAGGTTACCGTCGAGATCATGAAGCCGGGAGCTATTGCTTCCTTGGAAACACCCGCACAGCTGCAGCAGCAGATCGATACGCTGAAGAAAGATATCGTGAAGCTGGAAGCGGCCAAAGAAGCGGCCGTAACGGACTTGAAGCTGAACGAGATCGCCGATCTAGCCGTTCAGCTGAAGGATGCAGAGGCCCAGCTCGGGATGCTGGAAGCGCTGCTGAAAGGCGACAGCCAGGCAGCTCTCAAGCAGATGGAGCTGGTGAACAACCCGGACGCGCTGATCGCAGCGCTGTCCGAGGAAGCCGCACCGCCGGTCGAACCGGGCGGTGAAGGCACTCCCGGCGGCGCAGGGCCGGACGCCGGAAACGAGGCCAGCGAGGATCAGCTGGCCGAACAAGCCGAGCTCCAGCAGCAGAAGCTGGAGCAAGCCCTCGCCGCCGGCGAGCCGAAAGCGGCAGCAGCTCAGCTGCAGCCGCTTCTGGCGACGCAGGCGCAGCTCGCGGATGCGCAAACTGGCGCATCCGAAGGCTTGGCTTCGCTCAAAGAAGCGAAGCTGAAGCTCCAAGCTGCGCTTAGCGCAGCGCAGCAGGATCCTGAGCGGGTCGCGACGCTGACCCGCTCACTACAAGCCGTCGACGAAGCGATGCAGTCGCTGCAGAAGGACGCGCTGTTCGCGCAGCTTGACGCTGTGCAGGAGCTGCTGGCAGCGCTGCCGCCAGCTTCAGCCGTGCAGCAGCAGCTGGAACAGCAAATAACCAAGCTGCTGGAGCAGCTCCAGCAGCAAGAGAAAGCCAAATACACGCCAGAGGAGCTGCAAGCTCTGGCTGAAATCTCAACCACCTTGGCTGACATCACAGAGGTAGACACAAGCTCTGGTTCTGACGGTTCAGTTGGTTCTGTGCCGTCTGGATCCGACTCTGACCCAGATTCCAGCCTAGTTCCTGTCACGATTCAACCCATTTCGGCAGAAAACGTACTTTCTCCCAATATTTTCATCAAATTCGACGTTCCGCCTGTTATAATAAACGGGCAGGCCTATTTACCTATAAGATCCGTATCCGAATCGTTCGGTGCGGCCGTTGATTGGGACCAAGAAAGCCTTACCGTAACGGTAAGCACGGAAATATGCGACCATCACTAGCCGTATTAATAGTACTACGGCTTACATAGATGGTGAGCCCGCCGAAATCGATGGACCTTCTTTGCTGCTCGCAGGAAGGACCTATGTTCCACTAAGGTTCATTTCCGAGTCCCTAGGACTTCAGGTCGACTGGCATGCACCAACTCAAATCATTCAGATTTCTAATTAAGAGGAGATTAAAGAGCGATGAAGAAATCAATCGCGGCATTGCTGCTCGTACTGCTGCTTCTGGGTGCTGCCGGTACTTATCTTAGTCTAAACCGGGATAGCTTCACGCTATGGCCCTTTAACAAAAGCATGCCCTTTGATGGTTTATCGAAGGCTGTCTCTGATCATCAAAACAATTTGTTCGTGATCGATAATGCCAAAAAAACCATTCACAAGCTGAACAGCCAAGGTGTTCTACAATTCTCCATCACAAGTGAGACGGGGAAGAACGGGGAAGTGTATCGCTTTAATGATATGGCTGTCGATGACCAAGGCTACCTCTATACCATTCGTACACTGCTTGATCCTTACGGCATTGCGGTCAAATCCGAGCAGATTGTTCGTTATAAGCCTAACGGACAGTTTGATCGCAGCTTGTTTACAGAAGAATATGATTCACAAACGAAACGATACAGACTTGGATCCTTACGAAATGTCCAGGTTCGTGAAGGTATGGTGTACTTTTTCAACGACGAGGTTCAGCAATTAGCCTTATATCAGGCCCCTGTAGGAGAAGCTTCATCCTCCGAGCCCAAGTCCGTTTACACGATTAAACTTCCGGAGAATAAATATGTGTCCGAGGCAGACGGCTACAAGCCAGGGGAGATTTATTATTCAACGCGCAGCGGAGAAATTTATCGTGCTTTTAGTGATGGACACTCCGAGTTGGTTTATCCGCTTCCCGGTCTTGACCGTACAAGACGTAATTTTCCGGAGAGCTTGCATTTGGATAATCAGGGACGGCTGACTTTCATCGATTTCAACAGCAAATCAATCTCCAGACTTGATCCCAAGCAGCCCTACATCATCGAAGGTCTTGTGAATGAGGATAAAGCCAAAGCTAGCGGCGTGGAGCTTGCCTTCGATGCAACGAATAGCAGTATCGCTCAAGATGGCAGCCTCATTATTGTAGAATCAGCTCAAATTAATCGCCGTCTTTCGGATGGAACCATTACCCCCTCCCTCGTAGAGGCGTTGTATAGCGAAGCCACGAAAACAAAGGCCATTATTCTTTGGTCTATCGCTATAGCAGGAATTCTACTTCTGCTGTATGCAATCAAAATCGTTTTCTTTAACTTGCTGCAGCGTCGTCTCCCTCTCATGATGAAACAAATTTTTATTTTAGTACCGGTTATTGCGGTTTCGATGATTCTTCTCTCTACTGTCATTTACACTAGCTTCTCGAAGAAAATGGAAGAAGAAACCTTCAGTGAGCTTCTCTTACTGGCTAAAAACGGTCAAAACCTGATTGATGGCGATAAGCTAGAGAGTCTTACTTCACCTCTGGATTACAATGGGACTATTTATCAATCGTTCCGTAAAAAGATTCAATCTGTCTTTGACAATAATGAGCAAGATGATAATCAAGGCTTTTACAAAGCGGTTTATAAATACGAGAACAGCGTCATTTATCGTATTTTGGAAGATGATGACGGGATGCATATGTTCAATCCTTTTCTACAAACACCCGAGAATCAGCAGGTCGTGCTTCAAGGGAAGCCAGCCAAAGGCCAATGGCAGGATTTCTCCGGTGAGTGGAGATATGCGATTGCCCCTATTTTTAATTCAGCGGGTAAAATTGTCGGTGTTTTCGAAACAAGTAAAAACTTGGACGGCATCCTCAAGCATCGCCAAACGGTACTCCAATCGATCATTCGCAACATTGCTTTTATTTCGATAGGCTTACTGCTCGTTCTCTTTCTGATGACTTATGTGCTGCTCTCTTCGATTCGTAAGCTTCGCAATAGCGTTGGGGAGATTGCCAAGGGCAACTGGGATGCGGTTGTTACGATAAACACAAGGGACGAAGTGTCAGACCTAGGCGACAGTGTCAATACGATGGCTGCTCGCATTCGGGATTATATCACCAAAGTAGAAAACTTCAGCCAATCCTACTATCGCTTCGTGCCGCAGCAATTTCTGCGTTTTTTGAACAAAGAAAGCATACTGGATGTCGAGCTTGGCGATCAGGTGGAGCAAAATATGTCCATCTTAATTTTCAATATCCGAGGCTTTTATCAACTGTCCAAAAGGCTTTCGCCGGAAGAGAACTTCAACTTTGTGAACTCATTTCTTAAAAGATTCGGACCTTATGTGCGCAATCATCAAGGTCTCATGAATAAGTACTTAGGAGCGGGCTTCATGGCGTTATTCCCGAATCAAGCAGATGAAGCGCTGCGAGCCTCTATTGAGATGCGTAAAGAACTGGACATCTACAATTCTCATCGAGCCAAAGTTGGTTATAAGCCTGTTGATTTCGGCATTGGTTTGCATAAAGGACCGCTTCGACTAGGGATCATTGGTGAGGAGCAGCGTTTGGAAGGCAATGTGATTTCCGACGGGGTTAATTTGGCAACCATGCTGGAGAAAATGACGGAACCGCTAGGGGCATCGATTCTCATTACCGATTATGTGGTTCAATCGTTGGAGCAGCCTGCCGGCTTCCACTATCGCAATTTGGGATTGATTCAGGTTGAAGGGGTGAAAGAGCCGCTTCATCTGTTCGATGTGTACCAGGGTGATCCGGATACGATTCGAGCTCTGAAGGATAAAACCAAAGCTTTGTTCGAGCAAGCCGTAACGTATTACCAGGTAGGCCGTTTCTATGATGCTCGTGAAGCGTTCTTAATGGTTATTAAGCAAAATCGCCAAGATAAAGCAGCACAGCTGTATTTCTATATTTGTGATGAATACTTCCAAAACGGTACAACAGCAGAGTGGAATGGTACATTATCTGTTTCTTAATGTGAAAGAGGCGATCTTGGCATGCATGTACAAGAATTAGTAATGGAAAAGGACGCATTGCGAATTACAGATTTCTATTTGTCTTCGGATTCTTTTGATGACCAGCGGCATACACCGGGAGAGCTTGATCATTTCCGCAATGCTCCCCTGCTAAGCTTAACGCAGCGCAATCATCGTCATTGGTTTATTGAGAACGAATCAGGTGAGATTATTGCGGTTACCAGCTGCAAGGAAAATGAACATCAATCCGGAGGATTTCTGTGGGATTACTTAGCTGTACACCGCGAGTACCGCAGACATGGCTTTGCGAAGATATTATTCCAAGCGTTAGAGACGTTCGCTAGGTTAGCGGAGGGACGATATATACTTACCTATACCTGTGATTTGCCAGAGTATCAACCCATCCAAAAAATGTTTACAGCGAATGGTTTTGAATTAATCGGCACTTATCCGAACTACTATTATGAAGGTGAAGCCAGGCTGGCTTTTTACAAACCACTGTTAAACAACAAATGAAATAATAGATTGGACCTGATGATATGCAAGGAAGCTTAACTAGATGGATGGGACTGCGCACAGAAGATATTCGGAAGCTATGGATGATGCTACCGATCTTTTATTTTAGCGGGATTGCTGAATCCTTGAACTATACCGCGTTCATGGCGCTTTTTAACCAAAGATTCGGTGTGCAGTATTTACCTTATATCTATATCGTAGAAGCGGCAATCATGCCTCTAGAGGGCTGGCTCTTAGCGAAGCTGGCGAATCGTCTGCCCAAGGCCAAAATGATGACTACGCTCTACCTAATCATGATGGGATTGCTGCTCCTCAATGGTGCGGTGCTGCTTGGATTTAAGCTTGGCGGCATTGATTTCAGGTATTACTACCCGATTCTGTTCTTGTCTTCCAACTTTGTCGTGAGGCAGTTGACGCTGCTGCTTTGGAGTACGGCCTTTGATCTATGTCCTACTCAGCAGGCCAAAAGGTTAATGCCGGTGTTCATCGCTTCGACGACGACCGGCGGTATTACGGCAGGCTTGATCGCCCACCAAATTGGTAAACTGCTAGGTACCGAAGCGGTGTATGCGCTTGCTCCAGTGTTGATGGTGTTCGGCTTCATCTTTTTCCGCAAAGCGTTGGCACGGTATTTGGTGCCCTTGACTTTGAAAGAAGACAAACGATTGAAGGACCTTGGAACTTCTGGAGCGGGTGGAGAGGCACAGCAGCCTGCTGGCTATTATGCGAAACAGATGCTGCGCAGCCCGTTCCTGCTTTGCGCCATTGCTTTGATGACACTTATGCCTGCGGTTTATTTTATGATCGAGTATCAGTACTTCACGGTTGCTGAGAGCAAGTTCCCCAAGGAAGGCGATCTAACCTCATTTTATGGATTAATTACCGCTATTCAGTTCACGATCTGCTTGCTTCTACAAACCGTGTCTACCCGCTTAATGAACTGGCTGGGCGCGAGCAATATGCTGCTGGCGATTACGGTTATCTTTCTTGGCGGCTTTGGACTTACTGCTTTGTTTTTAAATCAATCGCTGGGGCTCGTGATGGTATCCGGCTCTTATGCCATTTTTTATATTCTGCTGTATTACATTGCGGAGCCGTGCTATCAGCTCTTTTTTAAAATGATGCCTATCGGAAAACGCGACGGCTATCGTTATTTTGCTCAGGGTGTGGCTGCTTCGGGCGGGATCTTAATCGGTTCGCTGCTATCCTTACTGCATTCGTTTGGTCTCATTCAGCTGTCCCCTCTTGCCTGGGTAGGTGTAGTTGCAGCGGCTATTCTCGTCGTTGTGGCTTGGTACGGAAGGAATCTGTACATACGTGAGTTGGTCAAAAGTGTGCAGTCCTTGCATGCGGATCTATCGGATATTGCTGGCTCCTTTATCGGGGGCATTCGCAGCTCCAAAGCTTTGGCCTCCATGCTCGGCTATCTGAAGCATCCGAATGATTATGTGCGAGAGTTGGCGCTCGAAGTGATTGGTAAAGCGAAAGATTCCGCTTTCCTGCCGCAGTTGATCGGAATGATTGGTGAAGAAAGCTCAAGAATCCGCATTGCTGTGCTGCGGGCGATGAATTTGCAAGGGGCAACGATCCAGGATCTCGTGCAGGTGGCTTCATTCTTGGAGGACGAGGACCCTGAGGTACGTGCTGAGAGTGTGAAGTTGATTTCAAAGGCAACGCATCTCAAAAGCCAATCGCATTTCTTCATTCGTGTTAAGCTGCTAGATAACCATCCGAAGGTTGTACACGAAGGCGTTAAGGCACTTTATGCGCTGGAAAGTGAAGAAAGCTATCAAGCCTGTGACGAGGCGATTATTAAAATGCTCGATAACGGTGGTGAATGGGCCGTTTATGGCTGTCATACCGTCGCTGATCTGAAGCTTGATTCCTATTCAGCATGGGTGTTATCGCTGCTCGACGATCATCGTCCTGCTGTCAAAGTTGCGGCTGCGCACTGTATGGGTAAGCTTCAGCAGGTGGATGCAATTCCCCGCCTCTTGTCGATGGTGCCACTCGCAGATCAAGAGCTGCGCAAGGCCATTCTCGAGGCTTTCGTAGATATGGGGGCTAAGGCCCTGCCAGCATTGCTGAACGGCGTGAATCATGTGAATCCGTTTATATGGAATTCGGCGGTTACAGCGCTTGCTGAGCTGCTGGATGAAAGTAAATTACGTTCAGAGTTAGTTGACCGCTGCGTTAGTCGAATGCTTGCTTCCACGCAGGAACGCGCTCTACCGGCTGCTCTTCAAGAGCTGGGGATGCAGGGGCTTGCTGAGCTTGCTAATCAGCGCTGCGGGGAGCTTCATAATGCGCTGGTAGGCGGTGCGTGGGCTGTAATGGCCAAGTTCGTAGATGAACGTGTGGTGACGACACTCCGCGAAGCGACTCAGGACGAGAGTGATGAGGTTCGTGATAACGCTTTGGAAGTTCTTGCTGAGGGACTCGGCGATCGCAGATTGGCCCTGGCACTGTTGGAATTATTAAAGAAAGAGACTGTGAGAAGCAGTGTAGCAAGAACGGAGCCGCTTCTCATTTTGCAAGAAGCTAAGTTTTGGTCGGATGATTGGCTTCGAGATATTGCTGTTTATGCACTAAGTTCACTGGAGCGTGCCGATATGAAGGAAGATCGTAGGTTTTTAACGATGCTGGATAAAGTTATTTTCTTGAAGCAGGTCTCCCTATTCGCGGACCTGTCCGTGGATGAACTAGGTTTAATTGCAGGGATTGCAACGGAAGAAGTACATGAGGATCTTACTTATTTATTGCGCCGTGGTGAGCGGAATGCAGCCATGTATCTCATTATTGAAGGCAATGTTGAACTGAGCAATGAGACAGGTATTGGGGAGACTGTAACGATTGGTGTACTAGGACCGAAGCAAGCGTTCGGCGAAACGACGGCATTAGACGGATCGCCTTCCTCGATTACAGCGCAAGTGATTTTCGATGAGGTGCGTGTGCTCACTTTGCAAGGGGAAAGCTTGTCTCGGTTAGTGAGATTATATCCAGAGATCGGGATTGGGCTGCTTCATGCTTCTAGTGCCAGAGTGCGGCTGCTCGAAAATATGCTTTTGAAAATGGCTTAAAGCAGTTGGTCGGCTAGTGGCTTCAGTAATCAGCGTCTGAGAGGGTGAATGTCGTGTCATTGGAGTCTATCGTTTTGAGCAATGATCTGAAGGAACTGGAACGGCTAGGTGTATTCTTGCGAGACTTGTCGGAGACGATGGGCATGGATGACCATACGCTATACCAAGTGAATTTAGTCTGCGACGAGCTTGTGACGAACATCATTCTCTATGGCTATCCGCCTGGTGAAACCCGTATGCATACGATCCGAATTGATGTGGGGCGTGTCCCTGGTGGTTGGGAGCTTCGAATGACAGACCGCGGAGTGCCATTCAACCCTCTGTTGAAGTCAAGTCCGACTGTGGATCAGAGCTTGGATGATCGAGGGATTGGCGGTCTCGGTATCTACTTTGTGAAGCAGGTTATGGATGATATTGTGTATGAACGCTTGAACGAGGAAAATGTTCTAATGATGAAAAAATGGCGAATCAAGGAGGAGGGAATATCATGATAATAACCGAGCAAATGCAAGGTGAAATCACGCTGCTGAGCTTAAACGGCCGACTGGATGCGAATACATCCGCGAGCTTGGAATCGGCTTTTGCCAAACTAGTCGAGCAGGGGAAGGGCAAGTTCGTGTTTGATCTTCAAGGTCTTGACTATGTCAGCAGTGCAGGGCTCAGAAGCTTACTTTCAGCAGCCAAAATGATTAAGGTAATTCAAGGCAAGCTGGCGCTAGCACGAATGAATGAGCATGTGAAGGATGTTTTCGACATGTCGGGATTTAGCCGTATTTTCTCGATTTATGAGACAGAAGCGGATGCCATCCATGCGATTTCTTAGTTGGAAGGGGAGGCGCGCTAAATGAATATCGTTGTTGGTGTGCTTCTCATCGTTTGTCTTATGGTTATCATTTTGTGGAAGCTGAGTGAGCGGAAACGAAGATTTGCAGAGTTGGAGCTTCAACGGACAATGCAACTATTCGATGTGAGCCTGGAAGTGAATTCGACGATCCGCAAGCAGGATTTGCTTGTGAAAATCATGGAAACCTCTTCCCGCATTATGAATGCCGAGGCTTCATCGGTTATTTTGGTCGATGAGGAAAAAGGGGAGCTGTTCTTTGACCTCGCGCTTGGTGAAAAAGGCGATGAAGTTCGTGAAATTCGCCTCAAAATAGGTGAAGGCATTGCAGGCTGGGTCGCCCAAACCGGCAAATCGGTCAAAATCGACGATGCTGCGAAGGATGAACGCTGGTCGTCAAAGGTGGCCAAACGGGTCGATTACCCGACACGCAGTATGCTCTGTGTCCCTCTTGTTAGCAAAGGGAAAATTATCGGTGTGCTGCAGGTGCTCAACAAACGAGATGACGCTCATTTCACGGATCGCGATTTGCAGCTTCTCGAGTCCATCGCTTCGCCAACAGCCGTTTCTTTGGAAAATGCCATGTTGTATGACGCGCTGGAGAAGTCGATTCATGCATTGAAAATGACGACGGCTGCTAAGGAACGGATGGAGAGCGAGCTGCGCATTGCTACAGACATCCAGATAGGCTTCCTGCCTCACGGGAGTTTGTGTTTAAGCAGTGGCGGCGTTGAGGGTGATATGAGCAGCTCATCTGAAGCGGGAGGTCTTGAAAGTAGTGACGTAGCCGTCGTGGAGACACAGGCCATTATTCGTCCTGCTCGTGAAGTCGGCGGGGACTTCTACGACTACTTCTGTATCGGGGCGGATCGCTTGTTCTTCGTGCTTGGCGATGTATCTGACAAGGGAATACCGGCTGCTTTGTTCATGGCGGTAACCATGACGTTGTTGAAAGGGAAGATGACCTCAGAGATGACTCCTGGAGAGCTGTTGACGGCAGTCAATCAAGAGCTTTATAAGGATGACTCAACGATGTTTGCAACGATTTTCTGCGGTTTACTAGATGTTCGATCAGGGCAGTTAATTTATAGCGATGGTGGGCATTGTCCCCCTTACATCATGCGGGGAAGCGGAGACGTGGAGCAGTTGAAAGGGAAGAAAGGGCTTCCGCTTGGCGTTATGGATGATATGCTTTATATGGATAATGAAATGACATTAGGTCTTGGTGAACGAATTATACTGTATACCGATGGGATTACAGAGGCGGAGGATCTGCTGCAGGAGCAATATGGCTTCTCCCGACTAAGTGAACTATTGAAGAAGGAGCAAGCAAGTAATCAAACGAGCTTGCTTGAGCGGATGGTTGAGGACGTAGATTTCTTCACGAATGGCGCTGTCCAGTCTGATGATATTGCTGTGCTCGTTATAGACAGAAATACAACCAAAATGTAATCTCAAAGCCATATAGTTGTGATATAGTGAATTTATACGACTTCATGCGTTCAGACACGGATAATTAGGGGATGCAAGCCATCAGCGGATGGGAAATAAGACTGGGAAATACCACAATAGGGGGTTCATGCCAATGCAACAGTCACGACTAAACAGGCAACCAGATACTTCTTTGCAAACAAATCAACGTACCAAAAGCAGTACGCAAGGACAGTCTGCGGGAGCAGATCTGATGAATATTCAGCGCACGATTGGCAACAAAGCTGTTGGCAGCATGCTGACTGTTCAGACGAAGCTTACTGTTGGACCCGTGGGCGATTCTTATGAACAAGAGGCCGATCAAGTCGGTAAAGAAGTAGCTGATCATATCGCAGCATCGGAAAGTGGCGGGGCATCTAAGACTGACGTTCAGCGTACGGAGAGTGAAGGTGCAGGTTCGGAAGACGAAGAACTTCAGATGAAGCCAGCGGAGACGATCCAGCGTATGGAGGAAGAGGAAGAGCTGCAAATGAAGCCAGCAACCGAAACGATCCAGCGTATGGAAGAAGAGGAAGAGCTACAAATGAAGCCATCAGCAGACTCGATCCAGCGTATGGAGGAAGAAGAGGAGCTTCAGATGAAGCCAGAGGCAGACTCGATTACAGCGTATGGAGGAAGAAGAGGAACTGCAGATGAAGCCGTCGGCGGACGGAAGCTTTGATGCAGGGGCTTCTATCGAATCCAAGATCAAATCGCAGCAAGGCAGCGGAAGTAAGATGGATGATAGCATTCAAGCGAAGATGGAATCGGCTTTCAAAGCCGATTTTAGCAACGTTAATATTCATAATAATGCGGAGTCTTCCAAGCTTAATGCGGCGTTGGGAGCGGAAGCATTCGCAACAGGAAATGATATCTTTTTCCGTGAAGGCAGATATAACCCAGAAAGTCATCAAGGTCAAGAACTCCTGGGGCATGAATTAACGCATGTAATCCAGCAACGAGGCGGCAAATAAACTTAAATCTACGGCAACAAGGAATACTTATTCGCTTGTTGCCTTTTTGTATGGATAACATAACGCACAAAGGAGTCAGGCTCTGTGGCAAAAGGTAACCAAATTCAAACCAAGTCGATTGCATCTGTACACCAGAATTCAAATCAATCGCAAACATCTCAGACTAGTAGTAGCGCACCTCAGGCGTCTCCACTGGCTCGGGACTTTTTTATGCAAATGCAGCGCACAGCGGGTAATCGGGCAACACAAGCTTATGCGAATCAACTTATTCAGAGAAATCCTACGGCTACCCAGCCGCAAGTGGTTCCTTTGCCAACGGCAACAACAGCGCCATCCGTGGCAACGCCTGCGCCACTTTCCACTGTAGCAGCACCAGCTACAACAGTAGCGACCCCGCAGAGTGACGGGACTAAAGAAAGTGCGGACATGGGATCTGGCGTTGTTTCAACATTCAGTGACAGTTTCGGGATGAGATCGGAGGACTTGGATGAGTCCTTCAAAAAATCGAATAATGCGGGTGAAGAAGAACTATCGAATAGCACGGGAGCTGTTGCTTCAACAGCGGATCTCATTGGCGGACCGTTCCAAATTTTGAGTACGATCAGAGAAATGCTAGCCATTTCTGAAGATGACCGAACAAAATTAGACTACACGTCAGCAGGTTTATCCATAACCGAAGCAGGAGCCAAAATGGTCAGTGGATCGGTAGGCTTGATAGATAAATCAGCTAAATCCACAGGTCATGAAGATGGCGTGGGTGCTTCCTCCTCCGTCAGTGACTATTCCGGAACGGTTGCTGAAGCGATAACTTCTGTTAAGAGCGCCATTTTGACGGTTAAGGCGATTTATGATTTGTACAGTAAGCATGCTGAAAATGGCGGTCTGGACAAGGGCGAAAAGTCCAAAGGCGCTATTGAAATTATTAGCAATGCCATTCAGACTGCGCAATCCGGTCTCAAAGTGGCCAAAGGCATCATGAAGCTTATGGAAACAAGCACAGCCAGCTTAACATCCGTAATACCAGGTGTCAGCATTGCTGTAAGCGGTGTGAAGATTGCTATTAAAACAGTTGATGTCATTAAAGCTGGCTTAAATCGCTCAGCCATGACAACGTTGAAACGTGACTTTAAAGGGAAGCACACGGGTGCGGACTTCATTATTGCTAAGCGTTGGTTCCGCAATGCTGGTGTGGATAAAGCAAAGCTTGCAGCGCATAAAGCGGAGCTTGAACGGAAGAAGGCACTAGGAGTTGCAGGTGCCGCAGAGCAGCTTGAAGAAATCGCTGAGTATGAATTAGCGAAAGAAATGAAAAATATTAACGTGAAGCGTACAACACGCGGTGGCTTGCAAATCGGGTTAGAGTTAACTAAAATAGCTGCAGACATTGCAACGTTGACTGGGGTCGGAGCGCAAGTCGGAACGCCGCTCAAAATTGTCGCTTCCGGCGTAAGCGCCGCGATACCGATTGCGAGGAATTTGAAACAAGCGGGCCGCGATCGCGCCTCCAAAGCCGGCGCATGGGGAATTACCAAAGCGGTCTTTGATGCTGATAAGTCGACTGATAAGAAGCGGGAACAACGCGGACGGGATGCGGATTTAATTCTGAATTTGATCAGGAATCTTCCTAAGCTATACGAGCCAACACCAGCACCGGTGACTGCTGCGCCAACACCAACATCGGCATCAGCACCTGCAACATCAGGACAGGCTCCTGCAACAGCACAGCCACCAGTATCTGCGACACCTGCACCAGCGCCTGCACCGATAGCTATACCTGTAGCAGCAGCTATGCCTACAGATCCAGTTATTCTTGCTCGATATGAGCATGTACGCAGTTATGTAGAAGCGGCAGGAGTAAGTTTACCAGCCCTTAAGACGGTTGAGAACGATCGAACTAAATTGAGAAAAAGCTTGATTGAAGCCATGGCCCAAAGAGAGTAGGAGAGTGTACATACATGTTGCCAGATAAAATACATGCGCGTCATTTGGCGCAACTAGGGCTTCTGAAGGAAATTTTAGATGAGACAGGCCTAGCAACCAATTTATTGGAAAAATCCGAAGCGATTCCGCTTCACGTCCTTATGGCGGGGTTTCAAGAGGACAAAAAAGGCAGGGAACGTTTCCTTCACTTTAGCTTTTTACCGCTGAATGATGATGAAATTGGTGCGATTCAGCTGTTGCAAATTTACAGCACGCTACCTTTTCATCTGCAAGAAGGATCGCGCGATGCCGTGGCTTCTGTCCTGCTGGAAATTAACACAAGATTGCCGATCGGTCATTTTGGCATCAATGAACAGAATGAGCTTCACTATCGGTATGTGTATAGTATTTCAGCGTCCAGCACTTTTGAGAGCGAAGAAGTGTTGGAGATTCTCAGCTTGTTCGTCTACATGTGCGATATGTTTGCTGAGCATGTTGAATTAGTAGCGAGTGGCGAAGCCTCTGCCGTGCAAGTTGTTCAGTCTTTGAGATAATTGAAGTAAACCGAAAAACCGATTCCTTCTTTAGTAGGAGATCGGTTTTTTGGCTGGTACTATTTGATTTTTGTCTGCAGCAGTTCGATAAGCTGCTTACCGGGATCTCTCATTTCGCCGCCAGCAGGACGATTTCCATTGCCATTCTTGCCGCCAGTTCGATCGGGTGCATTGGCGTTTGGTTGTGCGGAAGCATCTGGTTTATTTGCTGTATTTCCAGATTCACCATTTCGATTACCCTTGCCATTGCTGGTGTTTCCGTTATTCCCAGGTCCATTTGCAGCGCCGTTTCCTTGATTGCTCATACGCCCAGCTGAGTCTTCTATAAATTTCTTCTGGGCATCCGTTAGCTTTTCAATCAGCTTGGTCTTGTTTGCATCACTAAGCTCAGCTTTTGTAACGATTTCTTGGGCAACGGGCAGCATAGCTTGAGCTTGTTCCTTCGTAATGGTAAGTCCATCTGCTTTGTCTAGCATGAGCAGCGTCTGAAACGTACTGAACATTTGTCTTTGCGCAGCATTCATGACAGGTCGGTCTTGAGCATTTTGCTTGTCGTCTGCCTGTGATTGTCCATTTTGTTGTTGTTGCGGTTGTGCTGAGCTTGCTGCAGCAGGTTGTGAAGTTGAGGGATTCCCACAAGCGCTTAATAATACCGGGATAAGGATGCATAAGCCCGCTATTTTTGTCATTTTTATCATGCAATGTATCACTCCTATCAATCATCTTCTTCACAATCCTACATGGCAATTATGAAAAATCTGAGAAGAGAAGCTGAATGATACCTAAATGTTAGCTTAATTTGTGCTGAGGGATATCACACAAATGATGTCGTAATCGAAATGATTGCGCCACGACACCCATAGACTAGTGATAAGGGCATCCAGCTAATGGGTGCCCGATTGCAACCGGGGAGGTACTGTTTATGCAGGAGCTTGTTGGGGAATGCAAGGCATGTAAAAAGCCGATTTTCTGCAATGATGGATTTATTAACGGCGTAGTGTTAGACGATAACACCTTAATATGCTTTGAATGCTTCAAAGGAGAGAGCGAAATCGAGAAGTGGCACCGACACTTGGGTGCATATGGAATTTGCTTGCATGAAGGAAGCCTTTTGGTAATCCGAAAGAGTAATGGTCCATATATCGGGAGGTTCGACCTTCCGGGAGGCACAATTGAACCTAACGAAACTTTAGCGGAGGCAGTGCGAAGGGAAATTAAGGAAGAGGCTGGAATAGAGATTCAAATTAAAAAGAATATCGGCGTGTGTGATTTTATTGTTCCATATGTACTTCCTAAGAGAGGAACTTCTCATATTCATCATGTGGCTATATTTTATTCAGTTGAATATATGGGTGGAAATTTATCATCTAATCCTAAAATGTTTGAGGGGCAAGATTCTTTAGGAGCATTATGGGTTCCAGTGAGTGAGTTATATTCAGAAAATTCATCGCCTCTTGTCCTTCAAGCAATTGAATGGTTAAGATCAGGTGAATTGCCGATTAACTTTCAGCGTTTGGATGAGTGGGTCGTAAAGAAGCTTTAAAAACTAACAAAAAAGAAGCTGCTCGGGCAGCTCCTCAACTAAACTTGTTTCACACTTTTCACGGTTAAGCTGGGAATATCACTTTTCAAAGCGTAGCGTCTGTTCAACAGATAGCCGAAAAGAGAAGCCAGCGATTGCTGGAACAGCATGCCTAGTACAACGGGGATAGCTACCGGAGGCGGGAAGTAGGCAACTGCGAGTACCGCGCCAGCACTAATATTGCGCATTCCACTGTTAAACGTAAGTGCTACGACGACGTCTTGATCCCAACGCATAAGCTTGGCGACAAGCCATCCTAGGATATAACCAAGTGAGGCTATGAAGAGTACAAATGCGGCTAAACCTAGTAATTTAGCATCAAAATCACGTAAATAAGGGGCGATTACGGAACTGTTGATAGCGACAACGATGCCCATAGTTATTTTCGAAAAAGGACCTAGGCGCCCACTCCATTGTTCTTTAATTTTGCCGCGTGTCCATTGATTCAGCAGCATGCCAATGATGGAGGGTAGAACGATCATCAGGAACAGACCTTTCATCATCGCGAAGGTGTCCATCTGCACTTTGGTGCCAATTAAAGCAGATAAAGTGTAGGGTACGACAAAGGGCGAAAGTATGGTGTCCATGAGAATAATCGATAACGTGAGCATGATATTTCCGCGATAAATAGCTACCCAGACGAAGCTTGAAATGCCAGTAGGTATTGCTGCTGCTAAGATGAGCCCAGTTATGGTCATGGGCTCATGGCTGTAAACGACATGCCCGAGAACCAGCGCAATCAGCGGCATCGCGACATGTAGAATTAACAATGTGGTTATAAGTGGAAGAGGCTGAACGACGACTTTGACGAATTCTTTGAAGCTGGAGCTTATGCTGCCCGCGAAAGTCATAAAGGCAAACAACCAAGGGGATAAATAGGTGAATCCGGATAAATGACTGCCTAGCAATACACCGATGAGCACACTGACTGGTGTAATTAGCGGCAAGATTTTTTCTAAATGACGATTCAATTGAGACAGCATTTAGGTGAACATCCTTCCTTTAAACTTCTTAGGCAGCTTTGTCTCCCTATTATATGAGTTGAAAGGGGTGGTGACTAGATTAAGATGCGGAGAAATTTTTTTGTTTCCAAGCAATGGATGACGTGCTATGATATTTAACAATTACATACGAATGAATCCCTAGGGGCGCCGCAAGGCTGAGACAGAGCAATCTGAACCCTTTGAACCTGAACTGGGTCATACCAGCGGAGGAAAGTGGAACGATCATTGGAGCCCCATCTTTGTATATTTATTAGGCGGCGCAACCTACAACCACTTTTCTTTGGAAAAGTGGTTTTTTTCATGCCTGAAATTAAGCTTTTAGGGGAATTGATTTAATTCTTACATATTGGGCGGGTCCTAGGAGTTGCAATTTTATATGGATTATAGTGATGTTTTTGATCGCTAAAGTTGGAATATATGAGTTAAGTGGGTTAGTGATGTTTTTCAGCGTTAAAGTAGCTGGTGCGGTGAAAAACATTCTTAAAACCAGAAGATGAAGCTGAATAAGGAAAATTCTTGTTTTTAGTCTTGTTTGTTTTTTATGAATTAATAAAGCCCAGGAAGGGAGTTGAGCCTCAATATGTCAGCATATGAACTGCATGTCATTTCCAATGGTAAGTTATCTTGGACGGAGTTGGCGGCGATTGCAGCTCAGATTCACCCCCATGTTACAGCCATTCATATACGTGAAAAAACGAAATCATTAGACGAGATCTTCCTAGGTGTGCAGTTTCTGCTCGAAACAGGTGTTCCTGCGAAAAGCCTATATATCAATGGTTACCCATCTATTGTCACGGCTGCAGCTTTAGGTGGTTTACAACTCCAAGGCAGCACCCCGCCGCTTTCAACCCTGAGAGAATTCTGTCAGGGAGTGCAGAGGACTGGTGTATCGATACATAGTGCGGAGGAAGCTAAGCAGCGAGAGCGGGAGGGTGCGGATTATGTGATGTTTGGTCATATCTTTGCTTCGAATTCTAAGGTGGGTATCCCGCCTAGGGGGTTGGGGCCGCTCAGAGATGTGGCAGCCCAGGTGTCAATTCCGATTATTGCGATCGGAGGCATGAGACCTGAACGGGTAAGTTCAGTTTTGGAAGCGGGGGCTTCCGGTATAGCTGTGATGAGTGGGATATGGGAAGCGGAAGATCCGTTGGAGGCTGTGAGATCTTACGCCAAGGAGCTAGAGCGAAAGGAGGCGGGATAAATGAAACATATGAACGATGTGATCATCGTCGGCGGCGGGGTCATTGGCTCCTCAATCGCCTATAACTTGGCAAAGCGAGGCCAGTCCGTCATGCTCCTCGAGCGCGGGAGGCTAGGCATGGAGGCCTCGGCGGCGGCGGCGGGCATGCTCGGAGCACAATCCGAGATGGAGGATACGGGACCGCTTTTCCAGTGGGCCCGGCAAAGCCGAGCGATGTTCCCTCAGCTGAGCGAGGAACTGAAAGCTCTCACGGGCATCGACATCGGTCTCGTCCGTGAAGGGCTGCTGAACGTGGCGCTCAATGACGTTCAAGAGCAAGAGCTGCGCGCGAGGGAGAAGCTCCAACGCGCAGCGGGCGAGCAGGCGGAGTGGCTGAGCGCAGCTGCAGCCGCTAAGCTCGAGCCCGCCTTGAGCTTTGCGACGCGCGGAGCCTTATACCTGCCGGGGGATGGGCAGGTAGAGGCTCCGCTGTTGGCGGCGGCGTTCGCGCAGGCAGCCCGAGTACTGGGGGCGAAGGTGCAAGAATTCGCCCAGGTACAAGGGCTGCTGACGGAGCGAGGCCGAGCCGTCGGGGTTATGACGAGCGAAGGTCCGCTCTATAGCGACCACGTCGTTGTGACAGCTGGTACGTGGAGCGGGCAGCTAATGGCAGGTATCGGCGTCGACCTGCCGGTGTATCCCGTGAAGGGCGAGTGCTTCTCTGTCCTTACGACGAAGCCGCTGCCCAGGAAGACCCTGTTCACGACAGGGTGTTATATCGTCCCGAAAGCCGGAGGACGACTGCTGGTCGGGGCGACGGTAGTGCCGAACAGCTACGACCGCAAGGTGTCGCTGGCTGGGCTGGCTGAGCTGATGGATCGCGCGAGGCTGCTCATGCCCACGCTTGGCGAAGCAGAGTGGGAGAAAGCTTGGTCGGGTCTGCGACCGCAGACGATAGACGGGCTGCCGTACATCGGCAAAGTGCCGGCGTACGAGGGTTTATATGCCGCTTGCGGGCATTACCGCAATGGGATTTTGCTCAGTCCGATCACCGGCAAGGTGATCGCGGATCTCGTTTTAGGCGGGGGAGAGGACTCCTTCCAGCCTGAGCTTGAGCTGGGATTGGAGATAGGATCAGTGACAACTGAGGCAAGTTCAGGGGCAAGATCAGGGAAAGGATCCGGGATAGGATCTGAGACTGGATCAGAGACTGGATCAGAGACAAGATCCGAGGCAAGAACACAGACAGGAACACTGACCTTTTCGGCTATGGGATCGTTGCTCGATGCTTTTAGTCCTGATCTATCGGGGCAATCCAAGCGGATTGGGCGGCGTGAAGGGAACCTATTTTCAGCCACAGGAAAGGAGTTGTACAGCATTGAAGCTGCACATTAATGGACAAAGCATAGACATTCCAGATTCGATCCGAACCATTGAAGAGCTGCTCGCGCATTTTGAGTTGAGTGAGAAGATGCTCGTCGTGGAACATAATGAAAACATTTTACAAAAAGAAGATCACGTGAAAGTCGAGCTTTCTGAAGGACATAAAATCGAAATCGTTCATTTTGTTGGAGGGGGATAATTCTTATGTTAAAAATCGGTCCTTACGAGTTTCGTTCACGACTATTGCTAGGCACGGGGAAGTTCCCGGATTTCAATATTCAGAAGCAGGCGGTTGAGGTTAGTGAGTCTCAGATTTTGACGTTTGCCGTGCGACGTATGAATATTTTTGAAGCGAGTCAGCCTAATTTCTTGTCGATGCTGGATGTGTCGAATTTCACTTTACTGCCGAATACGGCAGGCGCCAAAACAGCCGAAGAAGCTGTACGCATCGCGAGACTAGCGAAGGCTTCCGGACTTTGCGACATGATCAAAGTGGAAGTTATAGGAGACGAGATGACGCTGCTGCCTGATCCGGTTGAAACGTTGAAAGCCTCGGAAATGCTGCTAGAGGAGGGCTTCATCGTACTGCCATACACATCGGATGATGTACTTTTAGCCAAACGTTTGCAAGCCCTCGGAGTTCATGCCATTATGCCTGGCGCATCGCCAATCGGAACAGGTCAAGGCATCATTAATCCGCTGAACCTGAGCTTCATTATTGAGCAATCGACCGTACCTGTAATCGTCGATGCTGGCATTGGCGCTCCTTCAGACGCGGCGCTTGCTATGGAGATGGGAGCCGATGGTGTGCTGCTCAACACCGCTGTGTCGGGTGCTAAGGATCCTGTCAAAATGGCTTACGCCATGAAATTGGCAATTGAAGCCGGACGTGCCGGATTCGAAGCGGGTCGTATTCCGAAGAAGCGGTATGCCTCGGCTAGCAGTCCAATGGAGGGCTTTAGTCGAGTTTAGTTGGAGAAGAGCAAAAGTGTGGGTCTGAGAGGTCCAAAACGGACGACTCGGGAGAGGGAACGTAGATAATCCATGGTGAGCGGTCGATAAAGGTCCTCTCGGGTGGTGTAAGTGGGTTGAGAGTAAGAATGTGGGACTGAGAGGGCCGAAATGGACGTCTCGGTAGAGGGATAGTAAATATTTCCTGGTGAGCGGTCGATAAAGGTCTTCTCGGATGGTGTGAGTGGGTTGAGAGTAAGAATGTGGGACTGAGAGGGCCGAAATGGACGTCTCGGTAGAGGGAACGTAGATATTCCACGATGAGCGGTCGATAAAGATCTTCTCGGGTGGTGTGAGTGGGTTGAGAGTAAGAATGTGGGACTGAGAGGACCGAAATGGACGTCTCGGGAGAGGGATAGTGAATATTCCACGGTGAGCGGTCAGAAAATGCTTTCTCGGATGTAGATGTTACCGCGCTGAAGCAAGAGTATGGGTCTGAGAGGGCGGACATGTAGAGGTTGAAGCTGAAAGGGGGAGTAAGATGTCTGTTTACAAAGCATTAACGATCGCGGGCTCGGATAGCGGAGGTGGTGCGGGGATTCAAGCAGACTTGAAGACGTTCCAAGAGCTGGGCGTTTATGGGATGTCAGTCATTACCGCTGTGACTGCGCAGAATACGCTTGGTGTTCAAGGGGTTTATCCAATGAGTACCGAGGCGATCGAGCAGCAGTTGGCCTCTATTGGTGAGGATTTAACACCTAATGCGCTCAAAACAGGGATGTTATTCAGTGGTGAGATTATTCGAATCGTAGCGTCCGCGATACAAACCTACAAGTGGGAGCGGATCGTGGTTGACCCAGTGATGATAGCCAAAGGCGGGGCCTCCTTGCTTCAGCAAGAGGCTGTTGAGGCGATGATTCACTCTCTATTGCCGCTGGCCGATGTGGTTACACCGAACATACCTGAAGCTGAGGTGCTTAGCGGCTTGCAAATAACGGACAGTGAGTCGCGTCAACAGGCTGCGAAGCGGATTCATCTTTACGGCTGCAAAAATGTGATGATTAAAGGCGGACATGAAGTGAATACGGAGTACGCAACTGATTTGCTTTATGACGGGAAGACTTTCACGGAGTTTTCGTCCAGACGCTTGGTTACCAAGCATACGCATGGTACAGGTTGCACGTTTGCTGCTGCGGTCACTTCAGGACTTGCGCAGGGGTTAACGACGAAAGAAGCCATCCAATTGGCAAAAATATTCATCCAAGCTGCAATCGCAGAGCCGTTACACATAGGCAGCGGTCATGGTCCAACGAACCATTGGGCTTATCAACGTGGAGTTAGAGTGAGCAATGCACGTACGGTGGCGAATGAGCTTGATAGGACGTCAGCTGGCAGGCAGCAAAAGAGTGATATGGCTGTGAACGTTGAAGTCAATGCCCCTGACTTAGATGACATTATCGTCAACGAAGATGTTCTCACACGGGGTGTGCGATGAATAGCGAGCAGCTGCGCAAAGCGCTGCGTTTGTATTTGGTCTTGGGCAGCCCTAACTGTGGAGGGGCTGACCCGGCTGCGGTGCTGGAGGCCGCGATTGCCGGCGGCATCACGATGTTTCAGTTCCGCGAGAAGGGCGCCGGAGCCCTGCAGGGGGCGGCGAAGCTCGAGCTGTGCGCGCGGCTGCGCCGCCTGTGCGCGCAGCATGCGATCCCTTTCATCGTCAACGATGATGAAGGGCTCGCTCTAGAGCTTGCGGCCGATGGTATTCACATCGGCCAAGAAGACGCCCCAGCCGCCGCCGTGCGGCAGCGGTTGAACAAAATGATCGTAGGCGTCTCCGCCCACGATCTTGGCGAAGCCCAGTCGGCGCTCGCCGAAGGCGCCGACTATCTAGGCGTAGGCCCCCAATACGTCACGCGCACCAAGCTGGATGCGCGTGAGGTCCAGGGGCCAGCCGTCATCCAGCGGATTCGCGCAGGCGGCATCAGGCTGCCGCTCGTTGGCATCGGAGGTATCGATGCCACGAATGCATCCCACGTTATCCGCGCAGGGGCGGATGGCGTAGCCGTAGTCAGCGCGATTGCAAGTGCGCACTCACCACGTGAAGCAGCAGCTGAGCTGCTTAGAAACATCAAATAGAGGAGGAATTCGTATGACAACAACTAATAGTAGTTCCGTGAAAGACGTCCAAATTTCCACATTTCCAGGTAGTAAAAAGGTATATGTACAAGGCTCAAGACCAGATATTCAAGTGCCAATGAGGGAAATATCTTTGGGAACCTCCACAAATATTCAAGGAGAAGAAGTGACGAATGAGCCTGTGCAGGTTTATGACACAAGTGGTGTTTATACCGATACAGAACTGAAAACGGATATCCGTCAAGGTCTTCCCGCTAATCGCTTAACATGGATCGAAGAGCGTGGTGACGTTGAATCTTACGTTGGACGTGAAGTGAAGCCGGAGGATAATGGACTTGTATCTCCTGATGCAAGAGGTGCCGCCGAAATATTCCCAGGCTTACACCGCAGACCGCTCCGAGCTAAGCAAGGCTGTAACGTGACACAGATGCATTATGCACGCCAAGGCATCGTGACACCGGAAATGGAGTACATTGCAATTCGAGAGAATCTCGATGCTGAATTCGTTCGTAAAGAGGTCGCTATTGGCCGTGCCATCATTCCTTCCAATATTAATCATCCCGAAAGCGAGCCGATGATCATCGGACGCAACTTCCTTGTGAAAATTAATGCCAATATCGGAAATTCCGCCGTTGCTTCTTCCATTGAGGAAGAGGTCGAGAAGATGACATGGGCAACCCGTTGGGGTGCTGACACGATTATGGATTTATCGACAGGTAAAAACATACATACAACACGCGAATGGATCATCCGTAACTCCCCTGTTCCTGTAGGAACAGTACCACTGTATCAAGCGCTCGAAAAAGTGAACGGCAAAGCGGAGGACCTCACTTGGGAAGTGTACCGTGATACGCTGATTGAGCAAGCCGAACAGGGTGTAAGTTACTTTACGATCCATGCGGGCGTACTGCTGCGTTACATCCCTATGACAGCTCAGCGCGTAACGGGTATTGTCTCCCGCGGTGGATCCATCATGGCTGCATGGTGCCTAGCTCACCACCAAGAGAACTTTCTCTATACGCATTTCGAAGATATTTGCGAAATTATGAAAGCTTACGACGTCGCCTTCTCCCTCGGTGACGGACTGCGCCCTGGATCGATCGCAGACGCGAACGATGAAGCCCAGTTCGCCGAATTGGAAACACTTGGCGAGTTGACGCAAATCGCTTGGAAGCACGACGTCCAAGTGATGGTTGAAGGACCAGGCCACGTGCCGATGCATCTGGTTAAAGAAAATATGGACCGTCAGCTGGAAGTTTGCCAAGAAGCGCCATTTTACACGCTTGGACCGCTGACGACCGACATTGCGCCAGGCTATGACCATATCACCTCTGCCATTGGGGCAGCGATGATCGGCTGGTTCGGCACGGCGATGCTGTGCTATGTGACGCCGAAGGAGCATCTCGGCCTGCCGAATAAGGAAGACGTACGTGTTGGAGTTATCACGTACAAGATCGCTGCGCACGCCGCCGATCTGGCTAAAGGCCATCCGGGAGCGCAAATTCGCGACAACGCGCTGTCCAAGGCGCGCTTCGAATTTCGCTGGCGAGATCAATTCAATCTCTCGCTCGATCCGGAACGCGCCATCGAGTACCACGATGAGACGCTGCCGGCCGAAGGCGCGAAGACGGCGCACTTCTGCTCCATGTGTGGACCGAAGTTTTGCAGTATGCGCATTACGCAGGATATAAGGCAGTACGCACACGCACAAGGGCTTGATGAAGAGTCCGCGCGAAACAGCGGCATGGAGGAGAAGTCCAAAGAATTCCGTGAAGCTGGAAGCCATATTTATCGATAATAAATCGAGGGACGTTTCCACCTTTAATGGGTGACAGAAACGTCCCTTTTTGCTACCATAGAGGAAAGCTTAACTTCGTTAATTCGTTAAAGCGTTGAAATGGTCAGAAATGAGGACATTCATGCTTGCCGAGACTGCAATTGACATGAAATCCTTTTCGCATTATGATACGGTTAAAAAGATTTGACCGTCGTTTAATTAATCTCATTAAGAGATTAAGAGTTGACCAAAGACGCATGTTTAAGGGCTAGATTGGTACAATAGAGGGAGGTCGAGTCCATATGAAGCTGCAACCGGTTTATATTATTGAGGAACTTGAGCAATTAAAAACGATAAGTGATCCACTTCGCGCTAAGGTGTTGCTTTATCTTATAGAGAAAGCTTACACCGGTCAGCAATTGGCTAAACTGCTGGGAATGGCACGTGCGAAAGTACATTATCATTTGAATGAGCTTGAGAAGCATGGCTTGATTTCGGTCGTTCGTACGGAACTAAAGAATGGTATTTTGCAAAAGTTTTATCGTGCAGTAGCCCGCGGCTTCGTCCCTAGTGAAAAACTGCTGCCTTACGTCTCAGAGGTTGAGAATTACTATCGCGAGAGGACGCTTAGCGTACTTGGACGTGCTAGACGCAGAGCGATTAATGCCCCCGAAGAGGCGTTCCAAATTCCATCTCCTGATCGTACACAATGGCCGATTATTATGACGCAGGTCGAAGTCAAAATGAGCAAAGAGAAATATGCAGAATGGCTGAGAAAGTTTCGTGCTCTTATCTTTGAGCTCGATTCGTCACAGGAAGAAAATGGGGAGTGGTTTTATTTGACTACGGTCGGCTTTCAAACGAATGAGCCGTCTTTTGACCCTGTTGAAGAAGAAGAGGAGAGATAAAGTATGCTGGATCCAAGACTAACGAAACTCGCTGATGTCCTTGTGAATTATTCGGTTAAGGCACAGCCTGGCGAAAATATTTTGATAGAAGCGTATGGCATTGATTCTGCTCTTGTAAAAGAGATCGTGAAAAAGGTTCACGCAGCTGGCGCGCATCCTTTCGTCAATGTAAGAGATCATGTGATTATGCGCCAACTCATCATGAATGGTACAGAAGCTCAAATGCAAACATGGGCAGATGCCGATGCTTTCCAAATGAAACAAATGCAAGGATACATAGGTGTACGCGGCGGAGCCAATAGTTATGAACTGTCGGATATTCCGGCAGATCGAATGAAGCTGTACAATTCAATTTATTATCAACAGGTTCATTTTGATATCCGCGTGAAGGATACGAGATGGGTCGTTCTTCGTTACCCGACGTCTTCCATGGCGCAGCTTGCCAGCATGAGTACGGATGAGTTCGAGGAGTTCTACTTCAACGTATGTACGATGGATTATGGCAAAATGTCCAAAGCAATGGATGCTTTGAAAGACCTCATGGATCGCACGGATAAAGTGCGCCTAGTCGGTCCAGGCACGGATTTGACATTCTCCATTAAAGGTATCGGCGGCGTTAAATGCGATGGGGAGCTCAACATCCCGGATGGCGAAGTTTACTCCGCACCAGTTCGTGAGTCGGTGAATGGTATCATTTCCTACAATACACCAACGCCTCATGATGGTTTCATTTTCGAGAATATCGTACTTGAATTCGAAAATGGTAAAATCATAAAAGCAACAGCTAACGATACAGACCGAATTAATCAAATTTTTGATATGGATGAAGGTGCGCGTTATGTAGGTGAATTCGCAATTGGTGTGAATCCTTACATTCAAGAGCCGATGAAAGATACGCTTTTCGATGAGAAAATCGACGGCAGCTTCCACTTCACACCAGGAAATTGCTACGATGATGCTTATAACGGCAACAAATCCTCCTTGCACTGGGATATCGTGAATATCCAACGTCCAGAATACGGCGGCGGCGAAATTTGGTTTGACGATGTGCTGATTCGTAAGGACGGTATTTTCGTACTGCCTGAGCTTCTGCAGCTGAATCCGGAAAACTTGAAGTAGAGCAGACATGGTGTTCGGTAATCAGGTAGCTGGTTTTTGAGGTATCTCTTCTAGTACATATAGATGTATTTTGTGCAGCAATTTTGGCTCTAAAGCTCCTATAGGCATGAGCTGCCTGTTCTGATTACCCTCCGTAGCTCCAACAAAAAAAAAGGTTGTCCAAAGTCAGAAGACTTGGGCGACCTTTTTCTGTTTTTCAATTGTTGTCTAGCGACCTTTTCAATGGCACTTCTTCATTGCTGTCTAGCGCCTTTCTCAACGCACTTTTTCATTCCTGTCTACCAACCTGTTTAACTAACAGTTCCACAATCATACCCGCCGCTGCTGGGCCTGGTACTGACGAGGAGGAAGGCCGACAGCTTTCTTAAACGTTCGGATAAAGTTAGAGTAATCGTTGAAGCCTGCTAGCTGGCACGTATCTGTGACTGTAGAGCCCTCGCGCAGCAGCTGTTTCGCTTTGGCGATGCGCTTGAACAAGATATGCTCATGAATGGTGCTGCCTGTGTGTTTTTTGAACAGTCTGCATAGGTAGGAACGATTCATGAACACGACGTGTTCCAGTACCTCGAGCGACAGATCTTGATCTAAATTTTCATCAATGTAGGTGAATAGGGAGGAAAGCTTGTCGGGAATCATGACCTGTTCTTCTTGTTTGCCTTGATTTTGAAAAATTCGATTGATAAACACGAGCAGCTCGATAAAGGCTGAAACAAACAGAATTTCCGATCCTGGGAGCGCTTGAGGCCGCTTATGCATCTCCATACGTTCATACAGCTTCATAATGTCATCAATTTGCGGTGGAGTCAGCCGCATCCGGTTTTGCTCACCAAATATACGGTTATTGAAGCAATCAAGCAAGTTAAACTGAGGGGAATTAAAGTTCTCCACCAGAGTAGGATTAAAATGGATCACCACGTTCTCATAACGCTGCTTTTTGGATTGGAAATTAGGTCTGTGCAATTCATTACTGTGCATGATCAGCAGATCCCCGTACTGCAGGGGGTAAACCTGTTTTTCGATGAAGTAGTGAACGTCCCCAGTAAGGAAAAAATAAATTTCATATTGGTCCTGGTGCTGATGGAAATCCAATGGAATCGGATCATGGGTCACGGCATGTCTAAAATTGATCATGCGATGTAGATTCTGGTAAAGTTCCTGCATGTGAGGCTCTCCTCTATTTAGCTGGAGTCAATATTAGCAAACTTTTGCCCAATTAATGCAATGAATACGTTTTTATTATACTGCAAAATAAAGAATAGATAAACAATCAACCTGCTCTTGTTTGAGCGGAGAGACTTTAAGCTACGCTCAAAGATCCCTGAGCAGAGAGACTTTGATCTACGCTCAAAGATCCCTATATTATCCCACAAAGTGACGCCAAGCTCTGATGAAATTAGGAGGCATATTCAAATGAAATTATCCGTGTTTACTGTAGCAACACCTGACCTGACCCCAGAAGAACTAGCAAAGGCGGCCATTGCTGCCGGGATTGAAGGCATTGAATGGCGTTTCAAAGATATTCCAGCTGACGCGGTAAATGAGAAGCCATCTTTCTGGAGAAATAATCTTTGTTCCATTGATCCGAATGGTTCAGACGAAGAATTGGAACGTTTCCGACTTGCTGCTGTTAACAATAACTTAGTGAACTTGAGTATCACCCCTTACTTAAATGCTTGTAATGTTGCAGAGACCGAGCATGTTTTCAAAACGGCTCAGAAAATAGGAGCTTCCTTCATTCGTGTTGGTGTTCCTGGCTATGACAAGAGTAAGAATTATAATGACTTATATGCAACGGCTGTGGACTATTTACATCATGTGCAGGAATTTGCTCAGCAGTATGGCATTAAAGCCTTAACTGAAATCCACCATAATACGATCACACCAAGTGCTGGATTGGCACACCGACTGGTTTCCAACTTCAATTCAGATTACATTGGGGTTCTGCATGATGCCGGCAACATGGTGCATGAAGGATACGAGAATTTCCGCATGGGCCTTGAGCTGCTCGGACCTTATCTAGCGCATGTTCATGTTAAAAATGCAAGATGGTTGCCAACCGGCGAAGAGCAAGAGGGTATCAAGCTCTGGAAAAGCGAGTGGGCACCACTAAATGAAGGGATCGTCAATTGGAAGCAGCTGCTGAATGACTTAAAAGAGGTCGGCTACGATGGTTACCTTGGCATTGAAGATTTCAGCGGTCAATATGGCTCGCAAGAGATGCTGAACAATTTTGCATCGAAAGTGAAACAATGGTTGGCATAAATAATGGTATGGTTATAGGAGTCTCACTCGTCTTCAGCGAGTGGGGCTTTTTTCAGTTGAATGCCCATGGTTGATTAGTAGCCCTTGCTTTGTGTAAGATGGAACTCAGGAATACTGGGCATTGCATAAAGGAGGGGAACCATGGCGCGCTCGAAGTCGCTCTGGTTACTATTGTTATGGTTTATAATCGCTGTCGCCGGTCTGCTCGTTTTGAAATGGACTGGTGTATGGGAGCGCTTGGATCTAGATTGGCTGACTGATTGGCTCCGTGACTTAGGTCCACTTGGCGGGCTGCTATATATTATTGTTTACACGCTTCGTCCATTGGTGTTATTTCCGGCGACACCGTTGACCCTATATGGGGGCTATGTGTTTGGCGCTTTCTGGGGAACGATCTATGATATCATTGGGGCTGGCGCTGGGGCGTTGCTTTCTTTCTATATTACGCGCAAATGGGGCCGCAACAGCTTTCAGCGAATTTTGCGAAATAAGAAGCTGCAGTCTTTCGACCAGAAGGCAGAAGAAAAAGGGTTTGTGGTCGTCCTTTATATGCGTCTAATGCCTTTCTTTCCTTTCGATGGCGTAAGTTATGGGGCAGGACTGTCCAAAATTCGTTTTTGGGACTATACGTGGGGAACGTTGATTGGTATAATTCCTGGTGCCGTTGTTTATAACGTTTTTGGTGCATCACTGCAAGACATTGGGTCGGGTAAGTTTTATGCCGCAGTGGGGATGTACATCGCTTTTGCGTTAATACCGCTGCTCTTAAAAAAGACACAGGCTATAAGAACTCGCGACCGGGCATAGCATAAAGAAAAGATCATTGTGGGGGAGAATGGGGTCATGCAGGGGAAATCGTTGTACAAAGATTTATTTTGGGGGTTTGGGGCAGCGTGCGTGTTGTTAATCGGTTTCGTTCTATTTTCTCAAAGCTTGTCATCCAGCTGGTTAAAGGAATTTGACGAGAATATAGGTAGTGCTGTACGTTCACTGAGGAGTGACGCTGTAACACCGGTTGCTTTATTTTTTACGATAATGGGAAAAGCGATAACAGAATTCATTGTATTCGTTGTTGTAGCCCTCATCCTGCTGATCAAATTTAAGCACAAATGGGAGACACTTGTACTGCTCATTGGTGTATTGACAGCATGGGGGTTGAATCAACTTCTTAAAGATCTATTTCAGCGTGACCGCCCTGCGGGAATGCGATTGATTGAGGAAAACAGCTTCAGCTTCCCAAGTGGACATGCGATGGTATCCATCCTGTTCTATGGACTGATCGGCTACTTATTATGGGTCAACGTGCGTAAAATATGGAAGGCAGCCTGGCTAATCCCGGTTGTTACTATTGTTGTTGTCGTATGTATCGGGCTAAGCCGGATTTATCTAGGTGTTCATTATCCAAGTGATGTACTGGCAGGGTTTGCAGCTGGCGGTGCCGGACTCATTGGATGTATCATGGCGATTCACCGTATCAGAACGAGAAAGATACGAAGCATACTTAGATCGGAACAGCTGCGCGGCTGAGTTTAACTCGTTAGAAAGCATACATCGATTGAGGTAAACACAAAAGGCCGTCAGGATTATCCTGACGGCCTTTTTCAACCTTCTCTTCCAACTTGATCTGTACGGAGACATCCTCTAAAGTCAGCACATCTTCGATGAGTGGGTATCTCCCTGAAGATGGGGACGGCATAGAGCAAAAACTTTATGAATAGATGAGATTCGTTAGGTGAAAATTTTAACTGTTTCTAAATGTATACCATTGTCAAAAGAAGATAATCGATTTATACTATGAACCAGAAGCACAGTCAATTTTCTGGTAGCGATACCAGAAAGTGCATTGTTTATTCAAATACAACATGTAACGCTGATTCTGGAATCGATACCAGAAAAGAAGATGAATACTTCGACATAAAAACCATCTGCGACTAATTCTAATAAAAATGGAAGCGCTTCATCAAAGCGTAAAAGTGGCAGATACCTGTTGGCGGTCGATGTGACCCATTTTACGCCAGAGGATTTGAATAGAGCGGCCATACTCACATCTGATTGAAGCGGTTTGAGTTTGAAGGAGGATTCAGGATGAGATATATGAATATCAAGGGCGTAGACAAACCCATTTCCCGGTTGTTCATGGGAACGGGAGATTTAAGAAAATTGGAAGAGCCAGAACGGATGATGCTGGATGGTTACATTCACGCTGGCGGCAATGCCTTCGATACTGCCCATCAATATCGCGGGAAAGAACTAGTTCTCGGCCAATGGCTTGCGGAGCAGATGAACCGGGAAAAGGTAGTCATTCTAACAAAGGGTGCTCATCATGATGACGGCAGTCCGGGTCCACGGGTAAATCCGGAAGCCATCCGTAAGGATTTAACGGAGAGTCTGGAGCGGCTAGGAACGGAGTATGTCGATCTCTATGCGCTGCACCGAGATGATCCGGAGGTAGCGGTCGGACCGATCATCGAAGAGCTGAATGCACACCTTGAAGCCAAGCGAATCCGAGCTATTGGAGCATCTAATTGGTCGTATAAGCGAATTCAGGAAGCGAATGAGTACGCGGATGACCATAAACTCATAGGTTTTTCATTCAGCAGTCCGAATCTTAGTCTTGCTAAGCCAAACGTTCCCCGATGGGAGGGCTGTGTTTCGGCAGATGAGAAGACCTGCGGTTGGCATTCGGTCAATCAGCTGCCATTGTTGGCATGGTCCGCCCAAGCTGGTGGATTTTTCTCAGGAAATTTCACACCAGACAATCGTGCGGATGAGGAAATGGTACGCGTGTACTACAGTGAAAACAACTGGGAACGTTATCGTCGTGCCGCGAAGCTGGCGGAAGAAAAGCAGGTTTCACCGATTCAAATTGCCTTATCATACGTTCTTAATCAGTCATTCCCGACCTGTGCAATCATTGGGCCTCGAAACCCGGAGGAGCTAGATTCCTCTATACAAGCTATGAATCTGCCTTTAACTAAGCAAGAGGTCGAATGGTTGGATTTGAAAAGGGAGGAGATTGCGGAATGATTAAACATAAATTGGCTGCGCAATTATATACCTTGAGAAACGAATTGAAAAAAGATTTCCCAAGCGTGCTGAAAGAGGTCAAAAAGATGGGATGGGCGGCCGTCCAAATCGATGGGTTACATGGAAACCCCGCGAAAGATATTGCTGCGGTTATGAAGGAAATCGGATTGCAAACGGCTGGCATGCATGTCGGTTTGGATCGATTGAAGAACGATATGGACGCCGTATTGGAGGAGGCTCGCCTTTTCGATACGAAGGATCTGATCTGCCATTCCCTCCCGGATGGGCTGCAGAATCCAGAAGGGTATGGTAGTGTGCGTCGCGATTTGCAGCAGGCAGCTTCCAAAGTCAGTGGCTTGGGATACCGCGTAGGTTATCATAATCACGATTTTGAATTTCATACGACAATCGATGGGAAATTTGCTTTGGAATATTTGCTTGATGATCCGGCTATTTATGCAGAGATTGACACCTACTGGGTAAAAAAAGCGGAACAAGATCCGCTATCCTTCATCCAAAATTATGCTTTTCGTATGCCGATCCTCCATCTGAAGGACATTACGGCAGACGAAAGAAAATATTTCGCTGAAATCGGAACTGGATTGATTGATTTCGCACCGATCCTGAAGTGGGGATTGCAAAATGGGGTAGAATGGTTCGCTGTTGAGCAAGATTATTGCCCTGGAAACCCGATGGATAGTTTGGCGTTAAGTTATACCAATTTGCTCAAGATAGAGAAATTGATTCACTGAAATCGATAGGAGGAGAGATTCGATATGTTTTTACAGAATCGAAGCTGGAAGCGAGGGTGCGAGAATTAAGCGAAACCCGGTATCGCGATGAGGTGCCTTTGGAGCGGTTTTCAGCTGCGGAAGACGATCAGTTGCAGTTTGTACAACATCATTCAACCGAGAATAGGGATTCATTCATCCAGCAACCTCATGTGAGCCTATATGATGATGGATTCCGATAACACTCAATTAAAGAAAAAAGTGCATTGAAAAATTATTGTTTGGCAAAAAGACCGGCATAAAATTTCCCCGTAACCATACACTTTTAGTAAGTAAGAGGAATTGAGATGTTAAAATTCACAATCGGGGACAACGCCATTAGGGGTTTGTCCTTTTTCTTTTGTTGGTCGGACGTTGTATAATCAAGATCATCGGCAGATGACTCAGAAAGAAGGGATGACAATGCTGAAGCTAAGTATTCTTGATCAGTCACCGGTATCATCCGGGTTTACGCATAGCGAGGCGTTACAGCAAACAATTGGGTTGGCTCAGGTGGCCGACCGTCTCGGTTACACCCGATTCTGGGTGTCAGAGCATCATAACTCGGCAGGCCTTGCAGGCTCCTCGCCAGAGGTGCTTCTCTCCACACTGGCTGCCCGCACTAGTCGTATTCGACTCGGCTCCGGCGGCGTATTACTGCCCCATTACAGCCCCTACAAGGTCGCTGAGAATTTCCGTATGCTCGAGGCGCTCTACCCGGGGCGCATCGACCTTGGCATCGGGCGTGCGCCCGGAGGCACGCCGCATACGGCCAAAGCGCTGCGAGGCATCAGCGCTGATATGTTCGAAGGACTTGAGCGGTTTCCAGCACAAGTCACAGATCTACTAGGGTTCCTCGCCGACTCGGTGGAACCCGGGCATGTGTTCGAGGGCATCCGCGCCACCCCTTTGGTGGACTCGATGCCCCAGGTGTGGCTGCTCGGCTCCACCGGGCAGAGCGGGGTGTATGCCTCGCAAGCAGGCGCAGCGTTCTGCTTCGCGCACTTCATCAACGGAGCGGGAGGACAGCATGCGGTGCGCAGCTACCGCAGCTCGTTCCGACCGTCCGCGCTGAATGTCGTGCCGCAGGCGACGGTGTGCATCTACGTGCTGTGCGCTGAGACGCAGGCGGAGGCCGAGGGGCTTGCGGCTTCGATTGATTTGCGCATTCTGCAAATGGAAAAAGGCGAATTCACAGGAGTGAAATCGCCCGAAGAAGCGGCTAATTATGTATACTCAGATTGGGACCATACAAGGGTAAGGGACAATCGATCCCGTATGATCATTGGTGATCCGAACCAAGTAAGGGAGCAGGTGCTGAACCTAGCCGAAAGCTACCAAGTTGACGAAGTGATGGTGGTGGCCGGCGGCTATCGTTTTGAGACGAGAATGCAAACAATTAAATTGTTGGCAGAAGCTTTTAATCTTGAGATGAAGCAGCATGCATTTTAAGGAAACGATTAACGGCTTGTACTCGGCCGCTTATCGATTTCTTGTGTGACAATGAAGGCTAGCTCCTCATTGCCGAATAATGATAGTACGCCTAGTACAGTGTCATCAGGGACTTCACCGGCTTCATCTTTGGGAACCGTTAAATCAAGGGCTTGCTGCAGCGATTCGTTATTAGGCTGGTCGGGATAGGCGCTATGATAAAGCGCAGCAGGATCCAAATCATGGTTGATACACCATTGTGCAAAAACGAGGATCATCATATGCTCTTCACGTTTGTAATTCTCGATCATTTGCTCTTCTAATTGTTTATTATTCATATTTGTATAGACATCTCCTTAAACAACCTCTTCCTGTTGATGGGTTCATTATAGCGAAAGATTAGGTGTAATCACAATGATTAAGAATGAGAAAATCAAAGCATCCGAGGTTCATGTTACGGGATTACTTGGCGAAGATTTGGGCGTAATGTCCACGAAGGAAGCATTGCTGCTAGCGAAGCAGCTGAAAGTGGATTTAATCTGTACCTCGCTCATGAGCAGTCCTCCTCCTTGTAAGCTCATTGGTGCTGGGCAAGCGAAGCAAGAAGCACTGCAGGAAAAGCAGCAGGCCCGCAAGCGGGAGCAAGCACCGAAGGTCAAGGAGCTCCGCTTAACACCTCACATCGAAGATCATGACTTGGAGACGAAGAGGCAGCAGGCAGAGCGCATTCTGCATGGCGGTGACGCTGTGCTGCTGGTCGTGAAGATCTCAGGCAAAGAAGGCGCGAAGGCGAAAGAACTGCTTGAGATGCTGACCAAAGATTTGAGCTCGCATGGGCGTAAGCACACAGGCATTCAGCTTAGCGGTAAGCAAGCGGCTGTGCAGCTGGATCCATTATAAGCGGTGGTTGGCGATATCGTGAGCGGTGGGGAAGGTTGTCCAATCATACATTAGGTGCACCGGAGTACAGCAGCAGCAACTCCCCATACAAGAAGTGTGGTTTGCAAGTCGGATCGTCTTGCCAAGGTGTGTTCGAGTAAAATCAAAGGGCCGTCAGGATGAAAAACTTCCATGACGGTTTTTTTGCGAGTTAAAACCAGTGAACTTTGTGATACTCGGATGGCATTAGTTCGTTTTTGGCAAAGATCACACGTATACTGAGGAAATGCAATGCTTGGTGCATGACCATGTGGGGAATAAACTCATATAATACGGTAGAATGATAAACATTAAACCTGATTAATGGATATGAGGGAGACTTATGAATAAAAACGAGGCTGAGAAAAAGGCGATGGAACTAACAGCCATTGACATATTTATAGAGTTGTACAATAGGAATAATAATATATCTTTGCGCATGTTAAGGCAGCAAGAGAAGCCTGATGCTTTGTTGGAGGATATAAGGCAGAATCGTACAGGTCTAGAAGTGACCCATCTGTTCTACGATACCGAAGAGGCACGGCTGATGTTGTCGCGCTCCGAACTTACAAAGCCTGGAGCTGAAGTGTTGGATACATTCATTAATGTCATTAATGACCGAATAAGAAATAAAGAAGAGAAATTCAAGGGGTATTCTCATGAACACCCTTGCATGCTCCTAATTCGTAATGTATCCCTGCTTTTTGGAATGTCAGATGTATTAGGAAAAAAACATAAGCTGGTCCTTCCGCGAGGTCAGTTTACAGATGTTTGGCTGCTATCCAGAGATTTCACGCCTGATTGGCTGTTGATTAATTTATATGAAATCGAGGGGTAAATTCAAGTTGAACCCATATATTAAATAACAAGGAGGATATTAGCAATTAACATAAGGCCTGGAGGAGTTTAATGAAGCGTTTTTACACAATACTCATTATCGTATTTGGTGTGTATGCATGTGCCATGAGTTTATACTTGCTGAAGGGAGACTTGTTTCAAATTCCGCATACACTCACCGGAACAATAGCTGATCCACATACCTTCATGACTAATCAGGAAATCGAAAAGTCCGAGTCCTTGTCACGTATTCGTTCGCTGGCCTTTTTCGTAAGTTCACCTATGCAAATGGGATTGCTAGTTGTTCTACTTGGCAGCGCCGTTCGGATTCGAAATGGGACGGAGAGATGGTTTCACCGCTCTTGGCTGCAAACGATTGCTTTTTTGCTGATTTTTACCTTACTAATGGACGTGCTGTTTCTGCCAATTGATTTCTTTTTATTTCGAGTGGACCATGCTTATGGCATATCGAATGAGACTCTGGCCATGTTCTGGGGCGATCATGGCAAAGATTTTTTGATTAACGGATTAGGAACGATCGTGATGGTTGGGCTATTCAGGTGGGTAATAAGACGCAGTCCAGGAAGTTGGTGGCTCTGGTTTTGGTTGGCTTCCATCCCACTTATTTTGTTTGTTACGTTTATCCAACCCGTCGTGCTTGATCCGCTTTACAATGACTTTAAACCTCTTCAGAATCAAGAACTTAAAGCTCAAATTCTTCATCTCGCAGCCCAGTCGCATATTCCAACTGATCAGGTTTACGAGGTCAACATGTCAGAGCGGACGAATGCCATCAATGCTTATGTGAATGGAATCGGAGGCAACGCGCGAATTGTTCTATGGGATACGATTCTGAAGAAGCTGCAGTCAAGGGAAATTTTGACAGTAATGGCTCACGAAATGGGACATTATATCGAGAAGCATATTTACTGGGGGATCGCTTATGGCGTCTTACTCAGCTTTGTTGGCCTCTGGCTTACTTTTCATGCTTATCGTTTCTTTATCACACGTTGGGGTTCGCTTTGGGGAATCCGCGGAGAACGAGATTTGGCTGCTTTGCCTGTACTGCTTCTGATTGTAACATGGATGAATTTCGCCTCTGCACCTGTGCAGAATGTGTTCTCACGAATTCTTGAACATCGAGCAGACATCTATTCGATGAAAATGACAGGAGACGGCAACTCGGCCATCCAAGCTTTTCAAAAGATTGCCAAAGAAAATTTGAGCCCCGTTACACAACCGAAGCTCGTACAATGGTTTCGAGGTTCACATCCTACCATTATTCAAAGGATTGAGTATTTTAAACAATTTTCAAAATGAACTGGAGAGGTTATCGGAATCAACTGCCTGTGTGTCACATGTTCTTGAAACCCTTCACAGCTAATCCCGTATCACTTAGAAGGACGAAAATTGTAAAGGGGTGTTACTTTGGAAGTTTTTGAAGGTAGAAGTGTACCTAACCGGCCCGGAGGGCTGCCTCCGGGCGTGGTATCGAAGATTGTTGCCGGAATTGTCATCGTCATAGTTTTAATGGTTGGAATGTCTATGTTTTATACCGTCCAGGAACATGAAAAGGCGGCTATTTTAACCTTTGGGAAATATAGTGGTGAAACGGAAGCTGGGCTTCATTTTAAGCTGCCTTATCCGATCCAGCAGGTTATCGTATTGCCGGCGAAGAAGACGCAGCGTATCCAGATTGGCTTTAGAGAAACGAATGGCAAAGTCAATCCCGTTGAAGAAGAATCGTTGATGATCACGGGCGACGAGAACATTTTATCTGCGGATGCGGTGGTGGAGTGGAATATCAGCAATATGCAAAACTATTTATACAATATCGATGAAGCCGAACTGTTCCTGCGTAACTCTGCAAGTGCGGCGATTCGCTCGGTCATCGGCTCGACATCACTTGATTTTGCGATTACGGAAGGAAAAACGGAAGTGCAGGGCAAGGTAAAAGAGCGGCTGATTGAGATGCAGGCCAAATATGAAACAGGGATCCATATACTCGACCTGAAGTTCCAGGATATTGAACCGCCGGCGGGGGATGTTCAGACTGCCTTTAAGGATGTTACAAACGCTCGGGAAGAGAAAAGTACGAAAATTAACGTAGCCATGAAGTACGAGAATGATATCCTTCCGAGGGAGAGAGGGAACGCGCAGGCACTAATTGAAAACGCTGAAGCACAGAAGAAGTCCAGGATTTTGAATGCACAAGGGGATGTTGCAAAGTTTAATGCCATCCATACGGAGTATGTAAATAATAAATCTGTTACTGAAAGCAGACTTGTGATAGAGACTTTAGAGAAGATTTTACCGTCTGCGAAAATTTTTATAAGCGATAGCTCGGGAGAAACAGTAAAATATTTACCGATCAATGAGCTGCTGCGTAATCCTGCGTCCGGACAGACACAAGGGGGGGCGGCGAAATGAGCAAAGAGAGAAAATGGATTTTACCGCTCATTGTGACAGGAGTTATAGCCTTTTTTTCCTTGATTTCGCTCTTTATTGTGAAGGAAGGGGAATATAAGGTGGTTTTAAAGTTCGGAGAAGCGGTTCGCATTAAATCAGAGCCGGGCATTCATATCAAAATTCCTTTTATAGAATCCGTAAAGACGCTTCCGAAATATCAAATGGTATATGACAGCAAACCGACCTCTATTTTGACAAAGGATAAGAAGCCAATCGAGGTGGATAACTATACCGTATGGAGAATTGTCGATGCACAGCAGTTCCTGCGTACCATTCAGTCTATAACGGGCGGTGAAGAGCGCATTGACGCGGCTGTCTATAATACTGTAAGGCGGAAATTATCAGAAATAGATTACAGTAATATTATTAGCGAAAACACACAGCGCGGAAATTTAAACGATGAGATAACTAAGGAAGTATCCGAACTGATGGAACGCGATAACTACGGTATTAAGATTGTCGACGTGCGTATTAAACGTACGGACCTTCCTGAATCTAACAAGATGAGCGTTTACAAGCGAATGATTTCCGATCGCCAATCCATTGCTGCCAAGTACTTGTCCGAAGGGGACGAGGAATCGAAGAAAATCACATCCAAGGCAGACCGACAAGCCCGTGAGCTTATAGCTCAAGCGGAAGCGGACGCGAAAAAAATTGTTGCCGAGGGGGAGCAGCAGGCTGCGCAAATTTATAACGAAGCTTACGGCAAGGATCCCTACTTTTATAATTTTTATCGTACGCTGGATAGCTACTTAGTTTCTTTTAAAGGGGAGCCTGTTATAATGCTGCCGATCGATTCACCGTACACGAAAATTTTGCTTGGTAAATAAAAGAATCATGCACAAAGAAAACCATCAAAAAAGCACAAAAGGGCATCCAATAAATTTGGATACCTTTTTGTGCTTTTTTGACCACATAAGAAAGTATAAGTTTTCGGTTCCCGAAAACCGCTTTCTTATTGGCGATAAAACCTACATCTAAACGCGGTCGCTCATCTTTGAATGGCCTCGATAGAGGTTTTCTCATAAGCCATCTATTCGTTTCTTCTTGTCATTTGCTGCCAAACCGAGCCTTCGGCTGCATGGCCGCCTTCAATGCGCTCCAAAGCGATTTTCACCTGCATGCGGACCTCGAACTCGGAGTCGTCTGCGGCCGCATGCAAAGCGTCCAGTACGGATTGGTCGCCGACTTCGTACAAGAAGCGAGCCGCGCGCCAGCGGACAAGCTTGTTGCGGTCTTTGAGCGCCTTAGCCATGGCCGGGGTAGCGGCAGGGTCGCCGATGTCGGACAGTGTATCGCCTGCAGTCCGCCGAACGGAAGGTGTATCGTCCTCGAGGGCACGATACAGAAAAGGCAGTACCTCGGGTTCCTTGATATCCCCGAGGTATACAGTTGCCAGTCGCCGGATCGACGTGTTCTCGTCCTGCAGGGCATGGACGAGAAGCGGCAGCGTCTCAAGCGACGGCTGGATCTTTTGAAGCGCTGCGTAGCGCAGCTTCCAATCGCTGTGGCGCAGCTGCGCTCGGGCTGCACCGGCGTCTTCAGCCCCTGCGGATTCCTCCGTAGCAAGGATCGAAGTCTCCTGCATCGCGAGGGAGAGCAAGCTTTCGACGCGGGCGTCGTCGTAAGAAGCGTCCAGCTCCTGGACGACTTCGCCCGCGATGTCTCCGAGCTCGCCGTAGCGTACGCCGAGCTCCTCGAGCTTCCGCTCCTTAATCAGGTTCGGCGATGCCGTTCCTGCGCGAACTGCCGCCTGAGTGAAGCGCTCCGGCATTCCTACGCGAACTTCCTCTTCGCCAGCGCGTACCCTCACCTGGAGCGGGATACCGCGAAACATCTGCACGAGGACTTGTGCCTCACCGAATGCGGCTTCAGCCGTGGGCTGCTGTTCCGGAGGCAGGCCTCCGTCTGCAGATGGCTGGGCTTCACCGAAAATCTCACGGGCTCTGGCCAGTATGAACTGCCAGTCCCCCTTAGAGGTCCGGTCTACGGCAATGAAGTCCGCTGCGTGGAACACACTAATCACACCTTGAATAGCCAGCAAATGCCCAATGCTTTCAGGTGCGTGCATGCTGTTTTCTTTTGTATAGGTTTTTCGTACACCAGCAGGAAGAGACTCATCCATATTGAGCTTCATCGAATTGGGGCTGGGTGTAGGTTCAATAGATATAATTTTCAAGTGGACAACTCCTTTATAAAGCATCGTAGCCGCTAACTGTTACGTGAAAAGACCCGGACGAAGTTCCGTCCAGGCCTGTTATAGGCAGTTACTGCCGTTTAATCTAAATCAACTAAATTGCGATTTAAGTACTGATCCAACGTTTTCGTTAAATCAAACACGGTATGCGCTAAATCAACATTCTCAAACACATGATCACATTGATCACGGAAAGCTAATTCATCTTCGTAATAAGAGAGATACTTCGAAATGATTTCCTCAGAGTCTCCACTTTCTTTCATCCGTTTTTCAAGTTTATCACGCCCGGCATGAATGAAGATAAGGACTACGTGATCTCCATAAATCTTTTTGAGGGTTTCGGCGCCAAAGCGGTTCAAGATTAAATAAATGCTGCCGCTAAGCCCGAACATGTGTTCAATATCTGCACTTTTGATGCCGTACAAATGGTCATTAACCGTACTAATCTCAATGAATTCACCGCCAGCTTGCGCTTTAGCAAACTCGGCAGGAGAGATAAAGTGATAATCTTGACCATCTTCTTCGGTAGCCTTCGGAGGTCTGGTGGTGTAAGAGATGACCTGCTTCATGCCCAAAGTAGAGCCTGACATTTCTGCGACCGTCTTACGACCAGCACCGTGAGGACCGGTGAATACAAAAATCATTTCCTTGTCCTTTAATGCGTACATGGAACATACCTCCTTAATGGGAATTGTGGGGGGTAAATCCTACGTGCGTGCAACGGTATGAAACGATTTTTGATGAGTAGGATCACTTGCAGCCGTATTTATATTTTACAACGTTCGGGTTATTCGGTAAAGCCTTGCGTAGAAAGCGCTTCTTTTCTTAGCGCTTTCCGCCACGACCACCACCGCGTGGTGCGCTGCCGCGGGATCCGCCTGATTGCCCACCGCGAGGCGAGCTGGATCTGTCGCCACGCGGCGCTCCGCCGCGTGCTCCAAAGCTGTCACCGCGTGGTGCGCTACTGCGTGCTCCACGCTCGGCACTGTCGCCGTGTCCGCGTGCCTGGCCGCTGCGTTCGCCGCCAGCTTGACCGCCGCGAGGCGCGCTCGGTCTGTCTCCACGCGGCGCTCCACCGCGAGTCCCAAAGCCTTCGCCGCGCGGTGCTCCACCGCGAGCTCCAAAGCCCTCGCCACGAGGCGTTGCTGCACCTCGTGCTCCGCGCTCCGCACTGTCGCCACGGCCTTTGCCGCCGCGAATCGTGCGTGATGCACTTGCAGCGTCGTCACGCCCCGTGCCGGCATACTTGTTATATGGCGAATAAGACTTATCGCCATGTGGAGCAGAACGTCTGCGCTCTGTACCATCACCGCGACCTGCTGTACGAGGCGCGCGTTCGGCTTCTTCTCCGCCACTCCATGACTTGGTGACGCGTGCTTTAGCTGCATTCATGTTGTCGCCGCGACCTGGTCCGGCATTCGTTGCTGCTGGGCGCTCCTTATTCTCAGCACGTCCCCATGTATTCGGATTGCGTTCCGAGTTGACCTTCGCAGGACGTGGGCCAGTACGTGCACTTCCAGGTGCAGCGGTTCGAGCACCGAACTTATCGCCTCTAGAGGATGAACTTTTCGTTCCATACTGAACGTTGTCTCGACCGCCGCGGCTAGCTTCGCGCGCGCCGGATCTTCCACTGCGTCCGCCGCGCTGTTCCGCTGCGCCGTTTCTTTCATTGCGGCCTCCGCGTGATTGCCCACCGCTGCTTCTGCGTGCGGAACCTCTGCCATCCGTGTCAACATATTCCTCAGAGTTGGAACGAACACGTCTTTGCTGTTGTTCCGGACTTCTCAAAGACATACGAATCCCTTTTTCGATCAATTCAATGGTAGGCATATCTCGCTGCGTAGCAAAAGTAACAGCTACACCTGATTCTCCAGCACGGCCAGTTCGGCCAATACGGTGAATGTAGCTCTCGGCATCTTGCGGGACATCATAATTGAAAATATGAGTGACGCCTTCAACATCTAAGCCACGAGCTGCGATATCTGTTGCTACCAAAAGTTCGATTCGCCCGTCTCTGAAACGCTTCATGACCTGTTCGCGCTTCGCTTGAGACAAATCACCATGAAGCTCATCTGACATTAAGCCGATTTCCTGCAAAACCTCATTGAGCGCGATAGCCTTAGCTTTCGTACGACAGAAAATCATCGCTAAATAGGGCTTATATTCTTTAATAGCTGCTATCAATGCATCTTGTTTGTCTCGATCTGTCGTTGGAACTAGGACTTGTTTAATCTCAGTCAAAGTCACTTGTTTACTTTGAATTTTAATTTCCTTAGCTTCTTTCATATAAGCTTTGGATAGGTTTACGACCTGCTCAGGCATAGTTGCAGAGAAGAGCAGCGTTTGACGATAAGGGGATGTTTGGGCAATGATATCCTTCACTTCATGAAGGAAGCCCATATGCAGCATTTGATCGGCTTCATCTAATACAAGTATTTTCAATTTATAGAAGTTGATTGAACCGCGGCGAAGGTGATCGAGCAATCTTCCCGGTGTTCCTACTACTATATGTATGTTACCTTGTAGCTTTCTAAGCTGTTTTTCTACATCTTGCCCGCCATATGCGGCCAAAACCTTTGCTCCTGTAACAGGGACAAGGTTTTTCAGCTCATTGCTTATTTGAATAGCTAATTCACGTGTCGGTGTCAATATAAGTGCTTGGACATCTGGGCTTTCTACATCAATTGTTTCTAATATAGGAAGTACAAAGGCAAGGGTTTTACCTGTACCTGTTTGTGCTTGTGCGATAACATCTGTACCTTTTAATAAAACAGGAATCGCTTCTTTTTGAATGGGGGTCGGATCTACGACTCCTCCAGATTGTAATACGTGTACAAGACTTTCTCTAATACCTAATGAGGCAAATCCATTTGACATGGTTAATTGGCCAGCTCCCTTTTTTCTACTACTTAATATAGGGATCTTTGGTCATAGACCAAAGTCTCTCCTTGTTAAAGACGATCCCCTCATTGTACAGGAATGCCAGACAAATGAAAACAGGAGCCGACCAACAAGGAGTAATTACTACATTATATATAGAAGAAATTTTGCTTAATTCATGAAATGTGCTGCGACATTAGTCTTCAGGCAACACTTGCGCTGTACCGAAAATACGAGTAACTGTTTGATTGAAATCAGTTAATAACGGCATGAGCGAATGGCCTTTCCAGCTTTCTTGGGCATAGTTGTTCATTTTATTAAGGAAATCACGGTTTGCCGAAATATATACATCCATGATGTTCGGTTGCAGCGTACGAATTTTCTCGGCCATGGCTTGCTTGAATCGGTGAGAAAGCATATCATGATGCACGGCGGTTTCATAATTATTGTAGCCATTGTTCAGATCGTTGGATGGCAGGTAATCATTGAATGGCGCATTATCATTATAAAAACCTTTGCTAGTACCCTGATTATTCGTCTCTCTGGTGGTACCCTTGGTACCTACAGCACTGCTATCAATCATTAGAGCTACGTAGGCATTCTGATCTGTAGTCATAACGATGGCAGTATTAACCCCATTCATGGCATGTAATTGATTAGAAAGAAATTGACTGTATTCGAGCTTCGTATTGTTGTGTGTAACAGGCCCATAGAGCTGTTGGGTTTGGTAAGATCGCTCTGTTTCCTCCGTTTTTTCGACAGGGGCGCCAAAATTCGTGTGATCGGGACTTTTTCCATATTCTCTTCCTTTCTCTGCACAACCGCTAATTGTCAGCAGGAGGAATATCATTCCACAAATCGGAAAACCTAACTTCCTGAGCATCAAAAGAGACCTCCCATATTCGTTGTAATGTTTATAGGATGGGATGTTTCTGCGCTTTTATTCGTGTTCACAAATAAAGGCTTTTATGCATAAAGAGGCGGGTGTATGGAAATAACCATGGAGGGAAAATATATCGCTACAGTGCGGTTTAAGAACAATTTGTGAACTTCCCTCCAGCGATTGACAAAAACTTTTCACGAATTTATAGTTAATAAAGTGAATTGACATGGGCATGGCCTTCGTGGTAAAAATATTGTTTTAAAGTGGGGTTGATACAATGAGTCGATTGAAAAAGTTATGGCGTCTGGTGCCTCTATTAGCGGCAATGACGTTCTTGCTAACCGGGTGTGGAGACCCAACCTTGTCTGCTTTAGTGCCAAAAGGACCTGTTGCATCCGAGCAGCTTTATTTAATGAAATTAAGTCTCTTTATCATGGTTTTTGTCGTAATTGTCGTATTTGCAATTTATGTGTATGTGTTAATTCGCTTTCGTAAGCGTGAAGGTGATAATAGCGTACCTAAGCAAGTTGAAGGTAGCCATGTGCTTGAGATTATTTGGACAGTCGTTCCGATCCTCCTTCTGTTAGTACTTGCGGTACCAACGGTGACCTACACATTTAAGCATTCAACGAATTACAATAAGGACAAAGAAGCGGTTCATGTCAAAGTAACTGCGCATCAATTCTGGTGGCAGTTTGAATATCCCGATCTAGGCATCGCTACAGCTCAAGAGCTTGTCGTACCTAAGGATAAAATCATTGCATTTGAACTTGTTTCGGCTGACGTAGCTCATGCTTTCTGGGTACCGTCCCTGGGCGGTAAAGTAGATACAAATCCTGGAATCACGAATACGCTTTACTTGCAAGCAGATGAAATCGCTACGTTCCAAGGTAGATGTACAGAGCTTTGCGGAGCCTCGCATGCCTTAATGAACTTTACAGTCGAATCGAAGACGGAAGCTGATTTCAACGCATGGGTAGCGAAAATGAAAGCTCCTGTTACTGTGCCGGCAACTGCACAAAAAGGGGAAGAGCTTTTCAAAGAAAATTGCATGTCTTGTCACGCTGTTAATGCTAATGGTCCTGGAGTTGCTCCTAACCTCAAAGGTTTCGCAGATCGCGATACACTTGCTGGGATTCTGGAACACACGCCAGAAAAAATGGCAGAGTGGATCAAAAATCCGCAAGATCTAAAACCAGGCAACAAAATGCCGGCTTTTGGTAAAGAAGCGAATGGCAAGCTTGATGATGCTCAAATTAATGATATTGTACAGTACTTACAGACTTTGAAATAAGCTTCTCAGGTAAAGGAGGTTAATACGTTGGCTCACTCTCATCCAGTAAAAAAATACAGCGGTTTGATGGATTGGCTCACTACAGTCGATCACAAGAAAATCGGTATTCTGTACTTAATAGCGGGCGGCTTCTTCTTCCTCGTAGGAGGACTTGAGGCCATCTTGATCCGGATTCAACTTGCATATCCTGATCAACAAATTTTTATCGGCGATACATTTAACCAATTAACAACGATGCACGGAACAACGATGATTTTCTTTGCGGCTATGCCGATTATCTTCGCATTCATGAATGCCATCGTTCCTCTACAAATTGGTGCAAGGGACGTTGCGTTCCCTTTCGTTAACTCACTTGGTCTCTGGTTGTTCATAGCAGGTGGCGTCCTAATGAACACGAGTTGGTTCTTGGGTGGCGCACCAGATGCCGGTTGGACAGGATACGCTCCATTGTCCTCGATAACAGATAGCGGTTGGGGAGCAACAATCGAAAACAATTTGCAAGGTACTGATTTCTATGTACTCGGCTTACAAATTGCCGGTATTGGTACACTAATCGGTGGGATTAACTTCCTCGTTACCATCATTAACATGCGTGCACCAGGTATGACGTATATGCGTATGCCGATGTTCACGTGGTCTGCTTTCGTTACTTCTGGGTTGATTGTTCTTGCTTTCCCTGCGATTACGGTTGCCCTTGTGCTACTTATGTTTGACCGCATTTTTGGCGGAGCATTCTTCGATGCAGCCAGAGGCGGTAATAACGTACTATGGGAGCATTTATTCTGGATTTTCGGGCATCCTGAAGTTTACATTTTGATTCTTCCAGCTTTCGGTATCATTTCTGAGATCGTTTCAACTTTCTCGAAGAAACGTCTTTTCGGATATAGCTCCATGGTTTTTGCAACAGTATTAATTGGTTTCCTCGGTTTCATGGTTTGGGTTCACCATATGTTTACATCTGGTTTAGGTCCAGTTGCTAACTCCATTTTCGCGATTGCTACAATGGCGATTGCAGTTCCAACTGGTGTGAAAATCTTTAACTGGTTGTTCACGCTCTGGGGTGGACAAATTCGCTTCACAACAGCGAATATTTTCGCAACAGCTTTTATTCCGACCTTCGTAATGGGTGGAACAACTGGGGTTATGCTTGCCATTCCGGCAGCAGATTTCCAGTATCATGATACGTATTTCGTTGTCGCACACTTTCACTATGTTATCGTCGGTGGTCTAATACTTGGTTTGTTCGCGGGTCTTTACTACTGGTGGCCTAAAATGTTTGGACGTATGTTGAATGAAGGAATGGGTAAACTGCATTTCTGGTTGTTCTTCATCGGCTTCCATTTGACATTCTTCCCGCAGCATTTCTTGGGACTTATGGGAATGCCGCGTCGTGTCTTTACGTACCAACCGGGATATGATCTTGAAGTAGGTAACTTGGTTTCAACCGTAGGTGCCTTCTTGATGGGTATTGGTACATTAGTATTCCTTATCAACATCATTGCAACAGCAAGAAAACCAGTGTCGGCTCCGGCAGATCCATGGGATGGTCGTACATTAGAGTGGGCGATTCCTTCACCTGCACCTGAGTATAACTTCAAACAAACGCCGCTTGTTCGCGGTTTAGACGCACTTTGGAAAGAAAAAATGGCTGGTAATAAAGAGATGACTCCGGCAGAACCTGTAGGTTCGATTCATATGCCTTCCGCATCGATATTACCGCTTGTTATGTCCATTGGGTTATTCATTTCAGGCTTTGGCTTTATGTACAAAAACTATTGGGTAGCTGGCGCAGGTATCGTAGTTACATTTATCGCAATGTTCTTACGTTCGGTATATGACGATCATGGTTGGCATATTGAAAAAGAAGAGCTTGAAGATGACAAGGGGGTAAAGGCATGAGTACTCATCATACGGGCACACTGCCTGCTAATCCGGAAACGGCTACCCTCGAAGGGAAAAATAAAGTCCTAGGTTTTTGGTTATTCCTAGGTGCAGAGGTTGTATTGTTTGGTTGTTTATTCGCAACTTACATTGCGCTTCGGAACTCTGTTCCGGACGGTCCTACTGCGGATGAAATTTTTAACCTGAGTATCGTTGGGTTGTCTACATTCATTCTCTTAACAAGCAGCTTAACGAGTGTATTCGCGATTATCGCCATGCACAAACATAAGCTTGGTCAATTGTTATTCTGGTTAGGAGTTACGGTGTTGTTTGGTCTTGCATTCTTGGGGCTGGAGATCTATGAGTTCGTTGAGTATGTGCACGAAGGTCATAAGTTCACGACAAGTGCTTTTGCAACCTCTTTCTATACGTTAGTTGGGTTCCACGGGGCACACGTAGCATTCGGAATTTGTTGGATTACTCTGTTGATTCTACAGGGATTCAAAAAAGGTCTTACGGTTGTTACTGCACCTAAGTTTTATGTAGCAGCCTTGTATTGGCACTTTATTGACTTGGTCTGGGTATTTATCTTCACAGTCGTTTATCTGATGGGGAAGGTGGGTCACTAAGATGAGCAGCAATTCTCATGATACACACGCACCTAGCAAACGAGTTAAGCATGAATCACCTTTAAACCACTACTTGTCTTACATTATCTCGATTCTTCTCACGATGTTGGCATTCGCGGTTGTTCTTTATGGAGACTTGGATCGTTCCTTTATTTTAATCTTCATCGTTTCCTTGGGTATTGTGCAAGCAGTTATCCAGCTTCTGTTCTGGATGCATGCCAAAGAAAGAGGACACTTATTCCCGCTCATTTTTATCGGGGCAGGAGCGTTTGTAGCTTTAACAGGAGTTGTTACAGCGGTATATTGGATGTGGTGGTAAGAAAGCAGGAAGAGGCAACTTTGTCTAGACAAAGTGCCTCCTCTTTTTTTAGTTGAAAGGAGATAGAGATTAGCTATGAACCAAATTGGTGGATTTTTCGAGTTGTGGAATCCTGTTATACTGTTGGTGGTCGTCGTTGTCGGATATGTGTATAGTCGATTTGTCGCTAAGGGGAATGGGAATTTCGCAGATGCCGAGCCAGTTTCGGATAAACAGAAGCTATATTTCTATATGGGGCTTGCTCTGTTCTACATTGGACAAGGGAGTCCGATTAACTACATCGGTCATCATTATTTGTTTAGTGTGCATATGCTTCAGCAAACTATTCTCTATTTAATAGTTCCTATATTTATTTGGTTAGGAACACCTGCCTGGTTGCTCCGACTTTTCATGAAAAATCCAGTCTTCCGCAGCCTACTTTCCTTTTTCACGCGGCCTTTGATCGCACTGTTTTTGTTCAACATGCTCTTCTCCATCTATCATATGCCTTTTATTATGGACGGTTTGATGAAGAATGATGTGTTACTTTTTGGTTATCATACGATGCTTCTGTTTACTGCGCTCATGATGTGGTTCCCTGTATTTTGTCCACTTCCGGAGCTGAATCGCTTGAATGACCTGAAGAAATTGGCGTATATTTTCGGCAATGGTATGTTGTTGACACCTGCTTGTGCGCTAATCATTTTTGCGGATTCGGTCATTTATGATATGTATTCGAATGTCACTGTGCCTTTCGCACATTTATCACCTCTCGATGATCAGCAGCTCGGTGGTGTTATCATGAAAATCATCCAAGAAATCGTCTATGGAGCTACACTTGCCTATATTTTCTTTAGATGGTACCGTAGAGAGCGTAAAGAAGATGACGATATGGATCGTATTGAGGCACAAGAGAGCATGAATAAACAAGGCGGGAATTGGAATCGCGCTTAGAAAGGATTTATGGAGATGCACATTTTACCAACTATTTCTACGATGTTTATCGTTATCAGTGCCATATTTGTTGGTTTCGGCTGGTATCATATTGTGAGAGGGAATCGAGAAACACATCAAAAGCTGATGGTTCTTGGAGCAATCTTCGCAGTGGCGTTTTTCATCATTTACATGTCCCGTACCTTGTTTGAAGGAAACACGGCATTTGGCGGGCCTGAGAGTTTGAAGCTGCCGTACCATTTATTCTTGTTCTTCCATATTACGCTGGCAACGCTGGGTGGAGTTCTAGGTCTAATCACATTATGGTTTGCTTACAAAAATAAATTTCTAAAACATAAAAAAATCGGACGAGTCGCCGCGATTGTATGGCTGCTTACGGCGCCTACAGGCGTCATGGTATATGTTTTGCTGTATTTGATGTATCCAGGTGGAACAACGAAGCCAATGATTGATGCAATTTTTGGCTTGTAAGGAGAAGCTGAATGTGTGAGTTTTGCTCACATCATTCGGCTTTTTTTGTTCCGTTTTTTTCCAAATATTATGGTAAACTAATTCATGTACAAATCCTGTTTTCTAAGGAAGGTGGTTAATTGGTGACATATCCTTTGATCGTTGATCATGTTACGAAGCAATACGGGGAAAAAGCGGCAGTGAATGACATCCAGCTTCGCGTAAAGCAGGGAGAGATATATGGGTTGCTTGGGGCAAATGGAGCAGGGAAGACAACGACGATGCGGATGGTATTGGGTCTCATATATCCGGATCATGGAAGCATAAAGTGGAATGGTCAAGGCTATCGGGAAGAGCTGAGACAGCTGATGGGCTATTTGCCAGAGGAACGAGGTTTATATCCGAAGGTCAAAGTTAGCGAGCAGATCATCTATTTAGCGGAGCTTCGTGGTCTTTCCCGTAAACAAGCCGATGCAAGTTTGAAGCTGTGGTTGGAGCGATTTGATGTCCCCGAATACTACAACATGAAGGTGGAGGAGCTATCCAAGGGAAACCAACAGAAGATCCAATTCATCGCTGCGGTCATACATAACCCGGAAATACTAATTCTGGATGAAGCCTTTAGTGGACTCGATCCGGTGAATGTGGAGCTGCTGAAAACAACAGTGAAAAGCTTACGTGACGAGGGAAAGACGATTCTCTTTTCCAGTCATCGCATGGATCATGTGGAGGAGCTGTGCGAGCATATTTGCATTCTGCATCGTTCCAATACGCTTGTGCAAGGCAGCTTGAAAGATATCAAAGCAACGTTTCCTAAAGAAAGAATCATACTCGAAACCGAGGAATCGATTGAAGGTTTAGAGCAGCTCCAAGGCGTTACTGCAGTTGAAAAACATCTAACCGGTATGAGATACGCATTAATGATGCTGCTGCGGCGCAGTATATTCTCAGACATGCCATGGCACAGTCAAACGTATATCGGTTTCAGTTGATGGAGCCAACGTTAAATGAAATCTTTATTCAGAAGGTGGGGAGCGCACATGAATAGGATCATGACCGTAATTCAATTCACTTTCATGACCCGTTTTCGGTCCAAATCGTTTCGTGTGATGAGTGTGATTCTGATTGTACTATTATCCATTATGATTCATTTACCTGCACTTATTGATAAACTTTCCTCCCATGAAGCGACGAAGATTGGTGTCTTTGGAGGCAAACAAACAGAGCTTGCTGGTAAGCTAGCGGCATTTTATAAAAATCAACCGAATCCGGATATTGCCATTATTCCACTTCAGGATGCGGGCAATGCTGCAGCGAATGAAGCTTTAGGCAAGCAGCAAATTGCTGATAAGAAGATCAAAGGCTATTTGGAATTTACAGATGCAATTGCAGCTGGTTTTCCGAAAATCGTATATAAATCCGAAGGCACGATGGAATTTTCGTTAAAGGGCAAGCTTCAGACAGCTCTTCAGCTTATTAAAACAGACTCGGCCCTACAAGGAGCAGGTCTCGCGGCTGAACAAAAGGCTAATATTCAAGCGCCGGTTTCCTTAGAGACCGTGCAAATCTCTACGAATGACACGGCATCGTCTGGTAAAACAGAATCCCAAATGGTGATGTCCTACGCGCTTGTATATGCGATGCTATTTATGCTTTACATGGGGGTAATCGGCTTTGGCAACATGGTTGCGATGGAAATTACAGCAGAGAAAAGCTCTCGTGTAATGGAATTGCTTATCACTAGCGTATCACCACTCAAGCAGATGTTCGGTAAAATCATCGGGATCTGTCTGCTGGCTTTATCGCAAGTAGCTCTGCTGATTGCCGTAATAGCTATCAATATAAGTCTCTCTGGCAGCAGTAAACTAATTACGGAGCTGCACCTTAATTGGTCCGATCTACAAATATCGCTGATCGTATATTTCTTAATCTTTTACCTCTTGGGGTTCTTCGTATACGCAACTGTTTTTGCAGCTGTAGGTTCACTTGTTAGCCGTACGGAAGATGTGGGGCAGGCCATTATGCCAGTCACCCTGCTCATCGTGGCAGCCTTCATGATTGCCATGTTTGGACTGAACAACCCGAATGCCGGATTCGTTGTTACGATGTCATTCATACCGTTCTTCTCGCCACTTATCATGTTCCTGCGAATAGGGATGAGTAGTCCCTCTATTTGGCAAATATGGCTCTCCATCGCCATTCAATTGGCATCTATCGGTGCTATGGCTTGGCTTGCTGCTAAGATCTATCGCACAGGCGTGTTGATGTACGGCAAACGTCCTTCGTGGCGAGAGCTGCGGAAGGCGATGCGGGCCTATAAGGTGTAGAGAGATATCGTCTGCAGCAGCAGCAGCAGATTCAGTCAACGAAAAGTAGTTCAGGCGAGAAGTTTTAGCGTAAATTCCGATTCAACAGATTTAAATACATCAGCAAAAGGAACGGTATTTATCAAGGGAGATGAAGGAATTCCTGATCATGTACAGATTGTGCTTTGATTGAGATCGACCCTAATGATTGGGGTGGTGTTGCTTTCTATATCCCTGACAAATGGTATATTTCAAGCATCATAAGAAGTTATCCCGAAAATGAAACGCAATCCATAGTCCATTAGAAGTTGGAAGAGGAAGAGATCGCTATAAATCAACGGGAGGCGGTACAGGAACTGTTGTGATTGACATAGTTTCAGCCCTTCGGAAAACGAGGGGCTTTAGCATGCAAGTCTGCTAAATTCAAGTTGTTATTAAATTGAGGAGAATCATATGAATAAATGGATCGTAAATTCCCGTCAAAGGTGTTTGGAACAGGGGATGGACCCCAAGAAAATACCTAAGCCGGGCTTTAAGTTGTCAACATTACAACTTCATGAAGAGAAGGATAAATATAGGGATATCCTTGCTGTCACCAAATATTTTGCAGAAAAAATATTAGCATTCTTGTCGGGGACGCCTCATCTAATAGTTGTCAGTAATGACACTGGCTACATTTTAGATAACTATGGTGACAAGTCGATGAAGTCGATGATAAATCAATTAGGCATCCAAGATGGCATTAAGTTCGATGAAGAATTTATGGGGACAAACGTGGTAGCTCTGGCACTTCAAGAACAAAAGCCTATTCAAATTATAGGTGCCGAACACTACCATACGATGTTGGAGAATGCAGCTTGTTACTGCGTCCCGTTCCATTTCACAAATTACCACAACCTCTCAGGTGCTATTTCAATCATGACTTCTGTTGAGCATCATAATCATACTTATTTAGCACTGCTTGCAAATATGGTGGACTCTATTGAGCGAGAATTGTCACTACGCCTCACCAATCATAATCAAAACCTCATACAGCAGCTTGTAGTCGATAATATGCGAAATGGTATCATCATGACGGATGAGAGAGGAATCATTACAGAATTTAATGCTTACGCAGAAAAAATAACGGGAAGAAATCGTTTGAGTGTTACAGGGACACCGGTTTTTCCATTTGAACATTTTGGAGGTTATTTCTATCAAGCACTCAAATATCGTAAGCAGTGTGAAAATATCGAGCTCACTTTTCGTTATTCATTAGATCAAGAAAATGTGTGTCTCTTTGATGTGCTGCCAATCTTAAATGAACGTGGTGAATTGCTTGGTGCATTCGCTCAGTTTCGTGACATCACAGATCGAGTAATCTTGGAAAAGCAAATTATTAACTCGGAAAAATTCTCGGCAATAGGGAAAATGGCAGCTGGATTAGCTCATGAGATTCGGAATCCATTAACCTCTATTATTGGTTTCTTCCAACTCTTACAGCAGTCTAATGATCAACAAAAATTTCAGAAATACGTTGATTTAATTAATACGGAACTTCAAAGTATGAAACAGTTGGTCTCCGATTTTGTAGTTATGGCGAAGCCTAGTACTCCAGAGAGAAGAGCAATTGATATGAAAGAATTATTGAAAGACACCATACGCTTTATGGATAGTCAAGCCATTTTAAAAAACACTTCAATTACAGCTATCTATGATGACGAATTAACGATAGCGATGATTGACCCTTCTCAGATTAAACAAGTACTAGTTAACCTTCTTCAGAACGCAATCGAATCCATTGAAAAAAATGGATTTATTAAACTATGTACTGAGTTAGTTCCTGATAATCAAGAATTTAAGATCATCATTGAAGATAATGGCGTGGGAATGACGAAGCAAGAACTTGATCAAATCGTTAATCCATTTTTTACAACAAAAGAAAATGGTGTAGGTCTTGGATTATCTATTTGTTACCGTATCATTGAAAATCATAAGGGAAATATGACAGCTACCTCTCGTAAAGGATATGGAACTCGGTTCGAGGTTACATTACCGCTTGCATAGTAAAGAATGCAGAGGAGGGGAGCTTTTATCAATCAATGAAATAATATTTCGTTGATTGATTAATCGAATAACGTTTCAAAAGATGACGAACAATTTAGTAGACGGGATCCGTCTTCTTTTTTTGTTTAATTCTAGGCTGCCTCGATATGTACTACGTTGCACGGGATGTGCGGGATGCTAAGGCGAATCTAGCAGCCACTACGTTTGCTTGACCCAGTAAACATTGAGCAAACGCAGAACAATAGCAATTAAATAGTGGAAGCGGCAGTCTAGACACTTTATTTCACTCCTAGCCCGCCGCTGTTTCATTTATCGTCTCAGTCTTTTTGTAGGCTTCTGATTATCTAATTTAAAAAGCCGCGAAGGTTTTACAATTTCAGTCTGGGGTCAGCTAAAACAAATAAATTATTTGCATAAAGGATTGAGATATCGGAATAATAGTATCGTGTTTTTAAACACTAGCAGGTACAAAGGAGTCAAAAATGGAAAAAAGCGGGCACAAAACGGTTATCCATACTAAGGATCGAAACGAAATGAATGGTGATGAAGCAGCGATAATTCTGGATGGACAGGCAACTGAAAAGATTCCAAGTGAGCCAAGTCTAAAGGAACGAACAAAAGAGGTAATGGAGAACATAGGAACCACGATAAACAGTATTTGAGTTGAGGCAGGTCGTTAACGTAAGTTGAATCAATTGGATAACTTTAAAAAGGATTAATAACCCTAAGCACCCGTTGCGGTGCTTTTTCCTTTGCTTAGATTTATGGGCGGCCGTAACGACGTTGGCCTTTTTAAGCTAATAGGCAGTAAAGGGCAGAAATTGAAAAAATCATTCTTCTATTGACCGCATGTTTGATTAAATTTAGATGTAGTTACAAAGGATTGATTTTATGGTAATTGTAAGACTATTGGAACAGCAGGAATCAAAGTTCTCTCATCGCCCGTTTCATTATGCTTTACACAAGTATTCCATGATGACATCCCCCCTAAATAATATATTCCTCTAAACTTAAATTTCAAGGTATAACTTCAGCCTCTTTTATTAATTATATTGAAGGGTACACCCGAATAAAGGAGGCGAATAAATTGGACAACCAAAATAATATTCAAGATAAGACTAAACAAGTCGTTGACGCGGCAGCTCAAGCAGCATCGAATGCTGTAACACAAGCTGCAAACCAAGCATCGTCTTCTATCCAAGCACAAGCTTTAACTTCTCAAGCAACAGCTCAAACCGTAAAAACATTGAACCCTCATCAAACAGCTCAACAAGTTGAGCAACAAGCTCAGCAAACTATTCAACAATCTCAGCAATTGAATCAACAGGTACAACAACAATCTCAGCAAGTGACCCAACAAGCAACCCAAGCCCTTCAAACTGCGGTTCAAGCGGACCAATTGGCACAACAGGCTCATCAGCTCGCTGCAACTAGTGCACAACAACTACAACAAGCAGAACAAACCCTTCAACAAGCACAAAAAACTTTACAGCAAGAACAGTCCACTGCCACAACAATACAAAATCTTCAATAAAAAAGAATTTCCCTTCCTAAACTGGAGGCCACTGAAAAAGTCCCTCTTAAATGCAAAAGGTACAGAACCTCAAATTTTTGAGGTTCTGTACCTTTTTTCTATATAATTAAAGTATCAAATCGATTAGGTGAATGAGATGCTTCAACAACAATCAATGACAGGTGAAAAAAAGTCATTCATTACTCTTGATTCCCATCCGCTTCGGGGTAAAACGCGTGCTCAATATTGTCCATAATACCCTTGACCATTTCACTAATTTTATCTGTTGCTGCAATATTTTCTTGATCGGATGGAGTAGGAATACCTGCTGTCTCAAAAGCTGTTTGTTCAGTAATGTTTTTATCAGTCACGTTGAAACCTCCTTTTGAATTGATTTATCTATCCGTATAGTCCCCATCTATATACAAAATTACACACTGGATACAGACCTTGGTAACTTGGTAATAAATCTCGCATATCCATCCTTACTTTTGAGTAAATTCATACTGTTATACCTGGGCAAGTGCAATAAATCCTCTAGTATAAACGGGTATAGTTCATCCTTAAGTTCATCAAAGTTCTTCTTATCGCAACCTCGGGATGAGCGCTATGCAAGTGTCAACGAATTTTACGAGGACTGGCGGCGAGTTACTTTTTCCGTTCCGGCACGTAACGCTGCACAAAGCGAAATACCAGAAGGTTCAAGGCAAAAATGATCAAATAGATCGGACCCGAGTACCACAGCTTCCAGCCCTTATAGGTAAAGGCGTGAAACCAATAGGTTGAGATTCCTTCGAGCCCAACCGTTAATAGGCTGAATAAGAAAATATATCCGAAGAGACGCCATCCCGCAGGCATCCATTTTTTATAAAAGTGCAGCATGAAAAAAGGTGTAGGCGGATAGGTAAACAGATAGAGAATGATATCGAACCACTCGAATTCTGGCCGATCGCCGAAATCGTAAAGATCGAATGGCTTGACGCCGATGGAAAAATCGGCTGTAAATGCCAGCAATCCGTTAAACAGCCAAATGATAAATATGCTGACGAGAGACAGGCGGTTCGGCAGCAGCAAGAAAATACCCCACGAAAACACGGATATGATCAGGATGAACCATTCGTTTGCATCAAAGCGAATCGGAGGATACAGGATCATCGGACACCTCCTGCCATCGTAAAAATTTTCGCAATAACGCGAGAAACATAATGTAAATGGCAAGTAACGCAACATCTCTGATCCATACGTATTCCCATTTCCATTTAACAAATTGAACGGTGCCGCTTAGATGATACAAATACTGCACGCCCCAAAGGAGAACAACGGTGACTGCCAATGCTATCGCTTTAAGAAAAGGCTTTCCTGATTTGGAAAAGAGCACAAATAAACCAAACAGAATAAGGAGTGGAGCGAGGATAATCTGTTCCAGCTTCAATGCAATAAATTCGAACGGATTGTCACTCACATTCAACAGCCGCAGGTTCACGGTCAGTATGGCATAGGAGAACTGCTCTAGGGAAGCTACTAATAAGCCGCACGACAATATTTCCAGCGGATGCAGCGTCTTCCGTAGAACAGGAATCAATGCGATGCCGATCATGCTGATAAAAAAAGCGATAAGGAGAGTCGGCATTACAGGGTCCCCTTTCAGGTTGCGATTATCTTCTTACCATGCTCCAATTAATGGGGAAATATGTAACTTCGCGGTGTAGAGAGCTCAGGGTGCTTTTGGTTTTTGTAGGTTTTGTCGGGTGACAAGAACATAGTCCGATGAAGTTTAAATCGGCTGGTATGGATAAAGTTATCCAAGAAGCTCAGAAACAGTATAATGAATGGAAGAAGTCGAATAAATAAGGCTAGATACGTCAGGTTTCTGTCTCCGACAGCTCTTGGCTAAACGAAATAAACTCACGCATAGCATATGAGACGTAGTGATCCTTCGGCCAAATAATAACTAGATTCCAGGGAATAGAAGGCTCTGTTAAAGGTAACGTAAGTACTTCGGGACAAGTGATTTTACTGCAAATCGTCTCGGGTATGATGGAGATACCTGCATTCGAAGCAACCATTTCAGCCAAAAGGTCCCACTGCGAGCTTTCGTAGACAACGGAAGGATCGAATCCAACGGATCGACAGGCATGAATGACATGGTTTCGAACGGCATAGCCGCTTGGGAACAGGATAAAGGGTTCATTTCTAAGCTGCAAAAGAGATACGCTGGATTGCTCAGCTAGTGGATGAGAACGATGGATGATGAGCGCTAATTTTTGAAAGAGAAAAGGCAAGGTTTCAAAGTTAGACGTGTCTACAGGCCCAACCACAACTCCGAGATCAAGCTTTCGATTTTGCACAAGGTTTTCTACATTTTTAGCGCCTTCTTCGACAAGTTGGAAATGGATATTCGGATGTTTAATTTGGAACTTTGCGATAACTCGTGTAAAGAAAACGGAACCAACTACTGGGGGCAACCCGATGGTAATGGTTCCTTTTTTTAGGTTGGAGACATCATCTAATAGGTGATGAAGATCTTGGACAGCCTGAACGATGACTTGAATTTGTTGAACGGCGATCTCTCCCGAGTCGGTCAATTGGACATACTTACCTGAACGATCAAATAAAGTAGCGCCTAGTTCTTCTTCTATATTTTTCACCATTTTACTCAGTGTTGGTTGTGTGAGGTGAAGGGCTTCGGCCGCTTTGGTAAAATTCATATGTTTAGCAATTTCAAGCAGATAAGTTAACTGGCGTAAATCCAAAGGATCATCCCTCCCCGACCTATAACATTTTTTCATGATGGTCATTCCAAATATGAATTTTACCTCTTGAGAATCAGCATGTAAACTGAAATTAATCCAAATGTAATTTAAACGGTTTATTCATACCAGACAAGTTGGAAGCGCTTTACAAATGACATTAAAGGAGAACAAAACATGTTTATTGAGATTGTAGCGATTGTGTTATCCTTGGGCCTTCTAATGTTTTTTGCTTACAGAGGCTACCCAGTCATCGTGTTCGCACCTATTTTCACCTTGCTGGCTGTATTGATTTCGGGAATTGCTTTAATGCCAAGCTATACAGAAGTGTATATGGTGAACGCAGCGAATTATGTGAAAAACTTTTTCCCGATTTTCCTATTGGGAGCTGTGTTCGGTAAAGTGATGGAATTGAACGGTGCAGCATCCTCCATTGCGCAATCGTTAGTGAAGGCATTGGGATCCAAAAGAGCGATGCTTTCCGTAGTTCTTGCGTGTGGTATCTTAACGTACGGTGGTGTTTCTTTATTTGTGGTAGCGTTTGCAGTGTATCCTTTCGCTGTTTCGATCTTCCGAGAAGCCAATATTCCAAAAAGATTGATTCCCGGTACGATTGCTTTAGGAGCATTTACTTTTACAATGGATGCGCTTCCAGGTTCACCGCAAATTCAGAATATTATTCCTACAACTTATTTCGGAACGGATTCTTACGCGGCTCCAATCCTTGGTATTATCGGCGGCCTTATCGTATTTGGCTTAGGGCTGTTCTGGTTGGAACGCAGACGTAAACAAGCAGAAGCTGCTGGTGAAGGCTATGGTTTAGGACATAAGAATGAGCCTGAGGGGCTAGAGAATCAGAAGTATCCTAAGCTTTGGGTGTCCATCATTCCGTTAGTACTGGTCTTGGTATTTAACTATTTGCTGAGCAGAGGTTTCTTAACAGTAAACAACTGGTATTCAGCAGAACTTTTGAAAACGTTTAATATTGCCAACGTAAAAACGGTGTCGTCTTCCTGGGCGCTAATTGTGGCCTTATGCATTGGTATCCTGTCTGCGATATGCATTAATGCGCGTGTTGTTCAAAGTAAATTGGCAGCAGGCTTGACTGCTGCAGCAATGGGAGCGCTGCTTGCAATATTCAATACAGCATCAGAGGTTGGTTTCGGTAATGTTGTAAAAACCCTACCCGGATTCAAAGCTATCCAAGGTTGGATTCTAGGCTTAAGTTCTCATCCGCTTATCTCGGAAGCTATTTCTGTTAATGTGTTGGCAGGTGTAACGGGCTCAGCATCAGGAGGTCTATCCATCGCCTTGGAAGTCATGGGGAAACAATATTTGGCGGCAGCAAGCGCAGCAGGAATTAGCCCCGAATTGTTACACCGAATTGCTTCGATGGCTTCAGGAGGGATGGATACGCTCCCTCATAATGGTGCAGTTATCACACTCCTTGCCATTACAGGTCTCACACATCGACAATCGTACAAGGATATCTTCGCAATTACGGTTATCAAAACAGCAGCGGTTCTAGTGCTCGCGATCATTTTATCGATTTTTTAAAAGTTAAAGATGGAGGTATGCGCAATGACTAGGTTCTTGGAAAATAGAGTTGCTTTGATAACGGGAGCTGCAAGCGGTATCGGTCTTGAAATTGCTCGTACTTATGCACGGGAAGGGGCCAAGGTGGTCATTTCCGACATAAATGGAGAACAAGCGAATTTGGCTGCACAGAAGTTGCAGCAAGAAGGCTTTGAAGCTATAGGTGTCAAATGCGATGTAACGCAGGAGCAGCAATTTGTCGAAGCCATTGAAACCGTGGTTCAAACCTATAAGAGACTTGACATCCTCGTTAATAATGCAGGATTACAGCATGTTGCACCCATTGAGGATTTCCCTGTAGAAAAGTTTGAATTCATGATAAAGGTGATGCTGACAGGTGCTTTTATCGGCATCAAGCATGCGTTCCCTATCATGAAGGAACAAGGCTTTGGCCGGATCATTAATATGGCTTCGATCAACGGAGTCATTGGATTTGCAGGCAAAGCTGCCTATAACAGCGCAAAGCATGGGCTGATTGGTTTGACGAAAGTAGCAGCACTCGAAGGTGCTCCCCACGGCATCACAGTGAACGCACTGTGCCCGGGTTATGTAGATACACCGCTCGTTAGAGGGCAGTTACAGGACTTGGCGAAAACGCGCAATGTTCCTTTAGAAAGTGTCCTTGAAGAAGTTATTTACCCTTTGGTTCCACAAAGACGCCTCTTAGCTGTTGAGGAAATTGCTGACTATGCGATGTTAATTGCAAGCGATAAATTACGAGGTGTAACGGGAGCTTCCCTATTAATCGACGGGGGTTACACGGCACAGTAGAGATAGAACAACCTAGGGATAGGAATAGGAGATGAATCATCATGAACAAGATATGTTCTTCCATAGAGGAAGCTGTAGCGGATTTTCGTGACGGAGTTACGTTAATTGTTGGCGGTTTCGGGCTTTGCGGGATTCCTGAAAACTTGATTGCTGCGCTTAAAGCGCAAGGGACCAAGGATTTATGCGTAGTTAGCAATAACTGCGGGGTTGATGATTGTGGACTAGGACTATTGCTGGCCAATAAACAAATCAAGAAAATGATTTCCTCCTATGTGGGAGAAAACAAAACGTTTGAGCAGCAGTTTTTAAGCGGGGAGCTCGAAGTGGAGCTGGTTCCACAAGGAACGCTTGCCGAACGAATTCGCGCAGGCGGAGCCGGCATCCCAGGGTTTTATACAGCTTCAGGCGTAGGCACTTTAGTTGCTGAAGGCAAAGAGCACAAAACGTTTGAAGGACGCACCTATTTGTTGGAAAAAGGGATTGTCGGTGATTTTGCCTTGGTCAAAGCTTGGAAAGCTGACCCGCTGGGCAATCTAGTTTTCCGCAAAACATCGCGTAACTTTAATCCGTTGGCAGCAGCAGCGGGAAAAGTGACGATCGTTGAGGTTGAAGAAATTGTGCAAGTAGGCGAGTTGAGCCCAGACGATATTCATACGCCAGGTATTTATGTGCAGCGGATTGTAAAGGGTGCGTCCTATGAAAAACGGATTGAGCGTCTCACCGTTCGAAGTAAGGAGGTATCGGCATGAAAAATGACCGTTTAGCGATTATTAAGTGCGCCGTTGAGGAAATTAAAGAGGGCATGTATGTCAATTTAGGCATTGGCTTGCCTACACTCGTCGCCAATTATATACCACCAGAAATGACGGTTATGCTGCAATCGGAAAATGGGCTTCTGGGCATCGGTGCCTACCCTTACGTAGGGGAAGAAGATCCGGATTTGATTAATGCAGGCAAAGAAACGGTAACCGCTGTGGCGGGCGCTTCTTTTTTTGATAGTGCAGAATCTTTCGCTATGATCCGAGGCGGTCATATTGACTTGGCCATTCTTGGCGGTATGGAGGTAGCGGAGAATGGTGACCTTGCCAATTGGATGATTCCTGGAAAAATGGTGAAAGGGATGGGCGGCGCTATGGATTTGGTCAACGGCGCCAAACGGATCATTGTTATTATGGAACATGTGAATAAAGCAGGTGAGTCAAAGGTTAAAAAGGCATGTACCCTGCCATTGACAGGCAAGAGTGTAGTGAATCGTCTGATCACGGACTTAGCCGTGTTTGATTTTACAGAAGAGGGCATAGTGTTATCCAGCCTACAGCCAGGAGTAACGATGGAAGAGGTTCTCGCCAACACGGAAGCGCGTTTTATAATTAGTCCTCTTCTCCAAAATGTACCTCAGATGAGCAAAGGAGATCATTATGAGTAGAGAGGTCGTTATTGTTAGTGCAGTCCGCACAGCTGTTGGCAGCTTTCAGGGAGCGTTGGCGGATATATCGGCTCCGCAGCTCGGCAGTACAGTTATCCAAGAGGCTCTGAAGAGAGCTAATCTGACTGACAGCCAAGTAGACGAAGTTATCATGGGTAACGTGCTTCAGGCTGGACTTGGGCAAAACCCTGCCCGGCAAGCTTGGCTGAAGGCGGGGTATTCGCATTTCGTTCCAGCGATGACCATTAATAAGGTGTGCGGTTCGGGCCTGAAATCCGTCATGCTGGCGGCACAGTCTGTGAGTCTTGGAGATGCGGATATCGTGGTGGCAGGCGGCATGGAAAATATGACGCAGGCGCCTTATCTGCTGCCCGGGGCTCGTTCAGGCCTGCGGCTCGGTGACAGCACCATGGTGGATTCGATGATTCGGGATGGATTATGGTGTGCGATGTGCGACATCCATATGGGCATCACGGCCGAGAATATAGCGGAGCATCATCGTGTTACACGTGCAGAGCAGGATGAGTTTGCTGCGTGGAGCCAACTGAAGGCGGAGCAAGCGATTGCATCCGGCAGATTCAAGGATGAGATCGTGCCTGTTGCCATCCCGCAAAGAAAAGGCGATCCAGTCTTATTCGCGCAAGATGAGTTTCCTCGGGCAGGTACAACAGCTGAAGTTCTGGGCAAGCTCCGTCCTGCTTTCAAAAAAGAGGGAACAGTTACGGCTGGCAACGCTTCTGGCATTAATGACGGAGCCGCTGCGCTGGTTGTTATGTCTGCGGATAAAGCTAAGGAGCTTGGGCTTGAGCCCTTAGCTCGCATCAAAGGCTATGCGAACGCTGCCTTAGAACCATCCATGATGGGAATGGGGCCCGTTGATGCTGTTCATAAATTGCTCCGTAAAACGGAGATCCGACTCGATAGCGTTGATTTATTTGAGCTGAATGAAGCCTTTGCTTCGCAGTCTTTAGCTGTTGGCCGCGAACTGGGCATCCCACGGGAGAAATTAAATGTCAATGGAGGGTCGATTGCCATTGGACACCCGATTGGTGCAAGCGGAGCCCGCATTCTGGTTACACTGCTGCATGAGCTGGAGAAGAGAGATGGCAAGCTGGGTGTGGCTGCTTTATGTATTGGCGGCGGACAAGGCGTTGCGATGTTGGTCGAGCGTGGATAAATGGAAGAAGCAAGCCGTTCCTGCGGCTTGCTCTTTTGCTGTAAAGATGAGCTTTTGGATTCCGTTAAAAAAACGAAAGCTAGTTACTCGCTAACCATGCGATTAGTCAGACTGCCTAATTTCTCAATAGAAATAGTCACCACATCACCAGCTTGCAAGTATACCCTCTTATCCACAGGATCCCCGAGCACGACCCCTTCAGGTGTACCTGTTAGAATGATATCTCCCGGATACAGCGTCATATGCTGAGAGATATAGCTGACAATTTCGTCACAGTGGAAAATCATATCCGCCGTGTTTGAGTTTTGACGTACTTTGCCGTTGACTGTGGTGCTAATCTGAAGGTCATTCGGGTTGCCGACTTCATCCGCAGTCACTAGATAAGGACCGAGTGGACTGAAGTCATCGCACGATTTGCCAAGCAGCCATTGCTGGGTCCGCATCTGTAAATCACGCGCAGAAAGGTCATTCACACAGCAATAACCGTATACGTGCTCCAAAGCTTGTTCTTTGGAGATATACTTAGCCTGCTTACCAATTACGATAACTAGCTCGCATTCGTAATCGACCTCCTTGGTTACACGAGGTAGTGCAATGTCATGTCCGTGTCCGGTAAGCGTATTATTAAATTTGTTGAAAAGAATCGGGTATTGCGGGATCGGGGCATTCGTTTCTTCGGCATGCTTGCGATAGTTCAGCCCTACGCAAATGATTTTGTTGGGATGCGTAACGCAAGGGCCGTAAATCATTGTCTCTTCGCTGAGCAACAAGGAAGCACGGTCTTCGCGCTCTAGGACTAGATGAACAAGTTTATGTAACGCATCGTTAGCTGATGCCCCGCCATTAATAGCTTCGTGAACAGTGGTAGGAACTGTGAATGCTGGCGACAGCTGCTTGACAGCTTGAACGACATCCAGCACACCAAACTCGGTTTGGACGCCTAGGTTTAACTCATCATTTTTCTTAAAAGTAAGCAGTTTCATTAGTAAAACCTCCTGAATGAATTGTATGAGTGAATGATAAATGAATAAATGCAGATTGCGGGCCGTCTACTTAAGCGTTCTTGCCGAAAGTCACGCCTCCGTCAATATATAACGGTGAACCCATCATGAATTTGGAATCGTCTGAAGCGAGGAACAATGCCGCTAGCGCAACGTCTTCCGGACGGCCCATTTCGTTGCTTAACTGCCTGGATTTCAAAGAGGCGATGGCTGCTTCAGGATCGTCGTAGGAAGTGCGTAGATAGTTTTCTACGAACGGTGTTAAAATGGTTCCCGGCAGCAGTGCATTTACCCGGATGCCATAGGCGGCATAATCCACTTGCATGGATTTCGTTAATGCGAGAACAGCGCCTTTGGTTGCTGCGTAAGAAGCCCGGCGGGCCAGACCTATTTCAGCGATACAGGAAGACATGTTAATAATAGAACCGGATTTGCGTTCCATCATATGTGGCACGACATACTTAGAAGGTAAGAATACACCTTTGACATTAACGCTCATGATGCGGTCCCAGGCGTCAGGTTCTAGCTCATGAAGCGCGCCTACACCGCTAATTCCTGCATTGTTGAAAAGTACGTCTATACGGCCATGTGCCTGTATGATTTGCTCTACCATCTGACTGACGGAGTCTGCTTGGGTAACGTCCGCTTGTATATACGCAGCAGCTCCGCCAGCCCCGATAATTTCATCCGCCGTCTCCTGCCCTTTGACGATGTCGAGATCGTTCACGATGACTTGCGCACCTTCTTGTCCAAATAAGAGAGCAGTACTTTTGCCGATTCCTGATCCTGCACCTGTGATGAGAATGACTTTGTCTCGTAATCGCATGCGAATTCTCCTTTTTATTCGGATAGTTTATGAGCGAGCTTGCAAATTTCTTCTATACAGGACTGCTTCTTCTGCTCCCATTGAGGCAGCATCATGGAGCAGCTGACAGCGGCGATGACTTTTCCCACGGCATTACGAATCGGAGCAGCTGCGCAGCTAAATCCAAGCACGGCTTCCTCCAAATCAAGCGCATAGCCTTGCTTGCGAATTTGATCCAAGTCCATTATTAAAGCTTGTGAAGAGGTAATGGTATGGACGGTAAGCTGCTGAAACGGTTCTTGGTTAGTTGGATAGAATGAAATTAGTTCATCCTTGCTGAGATCGGCCAGCATCGCCTTACCGAGTGCGGTGGCATGAGCAGGTAATCGCATGCCTGGTTCAGATGCTAATCTAACAGGCGTAAGCGCTTCCTCTTTGGCGATATATAGGACTTCCTTGCCATCTAGAACGGCAAGTTGGAACGATTCGCCCAGCCTCAGCTTGGACAAGGAAGCTTCCTTGTGGAAGGACTCATTCAAGTCTCGCTGCTGCATGGCAGCATGGCCGAAACGAGACAATTCTCTTCCTAACCGGTAGGTTTCTCTGGTTTCCTTTTCGATCCACCCCAAGTTCTCCATGGTTAATAACAATGAGTACATCGAGCTTTTGTTAATAGCGAGCGTTCGTGACAAGTCGATAAGTTTCATCTCACCGGGATGCTGAGAGATTTCTTTGAGAATCAGGTGTGCACGTTCGATGGCCGGAACGCGGTATTTATCATCCAAGTAAGGGCCTCCTTGATCGTAAAGCGATTGTTTAAATACTTGAGTTTTTCACTGTTTGGTTTTGTATATAAAACCAAGTTTATATGATAGAACCATTTTATCATATAAGCAGAAAAAAAACGAGAACCCCCGTGAGGAATTCTCGTTTTTTTTCAGTTGATCCGGGCGCGCGCGAATTCTGGGTGCGCGTGTAGCGTCGTATAGTGGCGGTCAAACCCTCTTACTTCACATCAACCTTGGCAAACGCTCTCATCCGTATAGGACGACGGGGTCGTTTATTCTTGAAAGATATGAATTTATAAGTTTTCTGAGGTATGAGAGATCTCCTGTTGGCAAGGTTCGTCAACGTCAGTATTGGAAAACTACTACAGCAGATCTCTTCATTTGAGCCACTTTAGGAGCCTTCTATTGGAATTTATCCATCAGAAAAGTAGTAAAATTTCTTGTTACGAAATGGTTTCGAGGTGATTCCATTGCACATAATCCAATCTGCACCTCAAAATGATATACCCATTCCTTAGATTACTGCACATTTTCCAATGGGAGTGGATGTAGCCAATTCATGTTCAAATTGTTGCAAAGCGTGCAATAACCTACAGCCAATGCAAAAGCTGTAAAGATATTTTTCATCGTTACAGATGCGAAGGGATGTGAAATCGTGTCTCTAAAGATGTTTTGTATTCTTACAAACGAGAAAAAAGCAGCTTTATGCGTTGAGTGAGGCTGTAAAGATATTTTTCATCATTACAGAAGCGAGGGGATGTGGAATCGTGTCTGTAACGATATATTTCATCTTTACAGACGAGAAGATGGCGGATTGGTATCTAAAACGAGCGAGTGATAGCAAAGAGAAGTTCGTTCCCCATGCTCAAACGTAAGCTGTAGACAAGAACCTGGCCATCGGCCAGGTTTTATTTAGTAGAGAGGGTAGATTAGGTTACTTGAACTGCATGTTGTACAACGTACAACAATTTCCTTCGTTTCATCCCTCCAAGCTGGAGATGTTGTATCTAGTACAACAATTTTGCAGGATTTCCTGCTAAACGGTTACTTTTAGGCAGAATTGTTGTATGTTCTGCAACATTTGGACTGGCTAGCACGGATTTGCTTGCGTAAAGTTGTAGAAAATACAACATTGCCAATGAAGCTGCTCCAAATGAAGGCTCCAAATTGTATTCAAACTATTTAATGTCATTAATGAAGTTACTCCATCACATTTAGCTCGCAAATCACCCACGGTACAGTACCGGGTTCCATCACTACTTATCTGCCGCCTGGAATAAATCGTTTAATCCAACCGCCAAAGCTTTGCGGGTTCCTCGTTTGAATAAGCACGACACCTTCGCCGCGGAATCGGCAGACAACGCCCTCGCCGCTCGTCAAGCTGGATAACCAGCCTTTGGCCGCTTTTTCAATCGTATACTGCGTATAATCCGGCCAAGCAACGAGATGCCCGTTATCAATGATCACTTCTTGCCCTGGAGCTAGATTAATGGCATGAATAGCGCCGTAAGAGGAAAGGAAGACGGTGCCTTTTCCGCTTATCTCAACGATAAAAAAGCCCTCGCCTGACATAAAGCCACTCATCAGGTTTTGCATTTTCGTATTCACCTGAATGCCGGATGTTCCTGCAAGAAAGCCGTCTTTTTGCACATACAGCTTATAGGAGCCGTCTAATTCTACGGCTTCAATGTCACCAATGACAGCAGGTGACAATAATACCTCCCCCGATCCTCTTGTAGGGGTTAATTCTTGGAAGAAGAATTTCTCGCCGCTCAGCATTCTTCCTAAACCCTTCATAATGCCGCCGTCGACGGTTCCCTTGAGTTCGATATTAGGGGACATAGAGACCATGGCTCCAGCTTCCGCCTTGATATTCTCGCCCGCCTGAAGTTCTACCTTCAACATAGGAAATGCGCCTTTATATAAAATTTCGTGTTTCATAGTCATCCTCCAATTTTAAATGAAATGGTTGTGTTAAGCCGTTTTTGAATGATTATGACTGTCAAAGCTGCGATTCGTATAGACGAATCCAGCACAGAGCAGTAAAATGCCCATCGTGACATAGAAGACGGACGTGAAACCGTACGCTGCAGCAAGATGGCTGCCAATAAAAGGACCAATCAAATTGCCTAGGAACGGCGATGAGGAGAAGCATGGTGATGCTAGTGGCGAAAGCCTGCGGGATGAAGGCAAGTGCCGCCATCGATAAGGCGATCACAAGTGTTTTGCGCTGACCGATACGGTCGCCGAGTCTCCCTAAGGATGGAGCACCGAACAAGTTCGCATCCCGAACCCGGTGCGAAGCAGCATGATTTTACGTCCGCGTCGATCCGCAATTGCTCCCCAGAGCGGCTGAGTGAGAAACGATGTGATGAACTGTGCTGCGACAATCCAGCCTGTCCAACGTACAATTTCGCTAAGATCTTGAACTCCGAGTTCTTCGATGTAGAGCGGTAGAAACGGAAGAACGAGTTTCATGCCGCACATAACAGAGAAATTAGCGCCCAATAGTATCCATAGTGACTTTTTCCAATGTAAGGGGGAGGGCATGTTCGTAGACTCCTTATCATTTTTTTCCAGTATAACATAAAAAGAGCTATCCCCAAGCGGTTACGGCCGCATGGAGGATAGCTGTACGGAGAAGGTTTTATTGATTCATATTCGACATCATTGCGCCGAAGAAGAGTACAAAGAAAATAATGTAGAGACCGATTCCGATGAGAGCCCAGATTAAGCTTGCTTTGGCATAATTAGATTTCGTAGGGTTTTCTCCTTTACTGAATGCCCACACGAATAACATCACAATATTCACAAGTGGAATCGCAAGGAGCAGGATGGTAATCATCCAATCTTTTACGCTTAGGACAGGTGCATTTTGTTGTTCTTCCAAATCAAGTCAACTCCCTCATAAGTTATATAAGTTAACTGTATTTTGAAGTTAGCCTATATATGTCTTTGAGTTGTTCGTTCATTACCCACGCGAGAACCGCTGCCTGTACTTGCGAGGAGAGATACCTTCCATTTTGGTGAAGCAGGTGGCAAAATAGGCAGGCTGCTCAAAACCAACCTCTTCCGCTATGTGCGCAACGGGAAGATCGGTTTGAAGCAGCAGCAGCTTAGCCTGCTGGATCCTTAACCGTAGTAGGTATTCCGTCGGGGAACAGCCATATTCCTTTTGCATGCAGCGTGCAATGTAAACAGGGTGGAAGTTAACGTGATCGCCGAGTTCTTTGGCTGAAACAGACGCTTTGTAATGCTGCCTTAAATAGGAGGCCGCTTTTTCCGCGCAGGCCTTGGAAGGTGATGGATGATCGCTGTCCATGGTAGCGGAAAGCTGGCGCAGTAGCTCATGAAAAAGCTGCTGCTGCGCAAAACGGACACTGCTCATATGAGCACTCGGTTGCAGCTGCTGAAGCTGTTCGAACAGGTCATAGGTTTTTTCTGGCTGCAGAAGTGTTGTATATTGAGGGATCCGAATCGTAAAGGGTTCTACAGCAAATGGTTCAATTGGGGTAAGTAAAGGGTCTTCCAGAGGTATAGGTTGGACCGTATGGTCTACCATAGCCCATGGTCCACCTACGTGGAAATGCATCCAATAAGTACCCGTCAGTTCGGAACAGACTTCAGTAGCGAAATGATAGCTGTCCGGCCTTAAAATAACGGCTTGTCCAGCTGCTACCTCGAACCTAGCATCCTCCTCGCCTATATAGAAGCAGCCCGATGTGGTGATTAGTAAATCAAATACTTGGATATTGCGTCTGCTCGGATGTTTGCTGCCTTTGGATATCGTGCTGAAACCGCTTGTAATATAGTGCGGCAGCGGAGGGACAGTCATTTCGATAAAAGACATCGGAGTCACCTTTTCATCTCTTGAGTGGAGGTTGGAATTTTGAAACTTTAAGTTGCAATACTCATACTTGGAATCAACTATAGCATCTATAATTTGAGCAGACAACAAAGTTTCATTTATACAAAAAGAGAGATGATAATCGGATGGTGAAAAACATGGGCAAAGAGAAAAATAAGTTTACTCTATGGCTGCTAGCTTGGCCTATTTTCGTCGAATTGCTTCTGCAATTGCTTTTAGGAGCCGTCGATACCTTAATGGTGAGCCGTGTATCAGATGATGCGGTGGCGGTGGTCGGCTTAGCGAACCAACTGTTCCAAGCGATGATGATCTTATTTATAACGGTTTCGAGTGGCGCCGGGATTTTGATTGCTCAGAAAATAGGAGCCAAGCAGAATGAATCTGCGCGCACCGTGGCCATTATGGCCGTAACCGTCAGCGCAGTGATAGGCAGTGTGCTGAGTGTGATTCTTTATATGGAGGCACGCCCTCTGGCGAGACTGTTCCACTTGGAGGAGCGGCTGCTTCCTATGGCTGAAACCTACATCTCGATTGTGGGGAGCGGGATGGTTTTAACGGCTTTGACGGCGGCGCTTAGCACCGTGATTCGGAATACAGGGAACACCAAGGGGCCGATGATTACGGCTATTGGTATGAATGTTATACACATCGTGTTTAACTATGGATTTATATATGGCGAGCTCGGATTTCCTCAACTGGGTTTAACAGGTGTGGCCATTTCGACACTCGTGAGCCGATTGTTGGCAACGTGTTTGCTGCTGTTTATGTTCGTTTCTGCGTTCGAACGGAGGATGGAGTGGCGGGATCTTATCGTATTCAATCGAAAGCTATTTGGTGATATTTTGAAAATAGGTTGGCCGCTTGGCGTGAACATGTCTTCCTGGGTATTGACCCAGTTGACGATCTACACGTTCCTAGCCACGATGGGAGCTAAGGAATTGGCCGCGAGAACGTATATGAACACGCTCGAGTCGATTTGTTTTATGTTAGGCTATTCCATTGCCTTAGCCGTTCAAATTCAGATTGCTCATCTGTATGGAGCCGGAAATATCAAAGAAGCTTATAAGAGTGGATATCGAGGTACATGGATTGGACTCGGTTTGGTTGGATTCAACAGCATCATTCTCTTTGTCATCGGCAAAAGCTTTCTCGGCTTCTTCACCTCAGATGCGGATATTATCAAGCTGGGACTCTCCTGTTTGGTGCTGACTCTTATCCTACAGCCAGGGAGAATGCTCAATATGGGCTTCGGTAATGCGCTGAGCGCGGTAGGCGATACCCGTTATAATATGATCATATCACTGTTCTCGATGTGGGGAGTGGCTGCGGGCCTTTCCTATGTATTGGGCTTGCACATGGGCTGGGGGCTGGCGGGTATTTATGTCGCTATGATTTTCGACGAATATTTGCGCGGCATTCTCGTTGTCATCCGTTGGCGCCAGCAGAAGTATTTGCGCCGGGCGGAGGCGCATGATAAGAGTGCTGCTGCTTCAGGGACTGGCGAGGGTGCTGGTATGAGTATGCATGAATAACAGGGGTATGGCGGGTTCCAAACTTGACATGCAGACAAATGGTTGCATAAAATGATGGCATGGATAAAGTATTTAAAGCTCTCGCTGATTCAAGCCGAAGACGACTCCTTGACGAGCTCTTCAAGAAAAATGGCCAGACATTGAATGAACTATGTGATCATCTTGATATGACCCGTCAATCCGTAACGAAACACTTGCTTATATTGGAGGAAGCGAATCTTATTCATATTGATTGGCAAGGCCGAAATAAAATTCATTATCTAAATGTGGAACCCATCGGAGAGATTTATGACCGCTGGATCAGCAAATATGATCGTGATCGCATCGAAGCATTGCGTGATCTTAAAAAAAAGCTTGAAGCGGAGAGACTTTGAGCAAGCTCAAAGATCCCTATAGCAGAATTGGGAAGCTTTTACAAGCAGCGATTTTACCGAAAAATACTTCTTCGGAAGCAAAATTCAATCAGACTGGCAGGAAGGCTCTAACGTTACCTATTCGCGGAATGGACAAGTCACCGATCACGGAATCATACTAAAGTGCGAGCCGCATCGTTTACTTTCTTTTACATGGAACATGATAGGAGATGAAACTTCTCGTAAGCAGCCATCACGGGTCACTTTTGAGTTGAAAGCATTAGATTCGACGGTCAAACTGATACTTAAGCACGATAATCTAGCATCGACTGACATCGTGGATAGAGAAGGTACGTTTGAGGGATTAAATAATGGATGGCCAGCTATTCTGAGCAACTTGAAGAGTTTACTCGAAACTGGGAACACTCTGCCACCTATTTCTATTTAGCCAATCACAATTACATCGAAAGAGAGTTGAATAGTATGAACAACCTTACGAAATTTAAAATAGTTAAGCCCGTTAATGAAGTATTTGAAGCTCTTATAGACCCTGAGAAAATGTCCAATTATTGGTTTTCTTCAGGTTCTGGAAGATTGGAGCAAGGCGAGACGATTACTTGGAGATATGATGAATATGATGCACAAGTGGATATAAAAGTATTGGAAATCGAGGTAAATAAGAAAATCGTTTTCCAGTGGGGTGCAACGGATGATGGGAATGTTGTTACGATTACGCTGAAAGAGCTCGATGATTCGAGTACCGTTATTGAAGTTAGCGAAGAAGGGTTTAATGAAAATGATGAGGACCTAACCAGTCAATTGATAGATAATAAAGAAGGTTGGGTTTATATGTTGACCTGTTTAAAGGGATATTTGGAATTTGGTGTTAATCGATTAAGAGCAGCAATTGTGAGGTAACTTTCCAAAGATGACCTCATGTAGGTTAAAGAAAGTTCAAAAAGTTCAAAAGAGCCTAGGGGCTCTTTTTTATTTTATCACTTTCTAAATGATGAGGAACGTGAGTACATAGAGAGGCTGACATTCCTAAAATAGTCTTGGGACAGCCCCCTATTCGTGCGTGGACACAAATCGCCCCCTACCTACGGTAGGTGCGAAACAGAATGTCACGGTTGTAGTTGCCAAACCCCTCACCGTACAAGGTCAAACCGCCGACATGCGCCGCATGGTTCGGCACCTCGAGTCGCAGTGTCCACTCGTTGCGGGACATGGGGATATCCTTGATCGAGACAGGTGAGAGTCGCTGTCCGTCAAGAAATGTTCCCTGCTCCGTGACCCGGATGATCTTCAACCAACCATATTGATTTATCGTGTCCGGCCACCAGGCAGGGGTGAGCTGGCCGCGGCCTTGTCCCGAATCACCGGGACTCGTCCAATAGCCCAGCAGCGTATCATTGACATAAAAATGAATGTCGGACGGCCAATTCGCTTCAATACCTGGTGCTTCGGAGCCAATTTCTAGCGAAATCTCAATTTCCTCAAGTGTCTGACCGGGCAGCACATAGTTCGGAATGTGATACTCCACGAAGCCGCTGCCAAACCAAAGAATCTTCGCATGCATCCGCTCCGGCTCGAAGAAGAAGCGCGGATCATCATACTGACCAATCACACGATCTGCCGTAGCCAAACCGCAGGTTGGATGTACATCGAAACGTGTGTAGTGGCCAACTGGAATCGCAACCTCATCGAACGTTCGCTGCTGCTCCGTTGGCTGCGGGAGTCGCATTTCGATGTAGGAGAGGGCCAACTTGCACATTTTGTGCGTGCCGCCTTGCTTGCGAACTAATGCTGTCTGAATAAGCCCTCCAGCCTCGAGCTTTTTTACATGCATAGTTACGATGGCGCTGCTTAATTCGAGCATATGAGCTAATTCCTTGACATTCATCTCTTTCTCAGCAAGCAGCTCCAGTATCTTAAGCCGCACATCGCTTGCCAGCGCTTCATACAGCGGCAGCCATTTGCGGTCTGTTGTCGTTTGGATCATCGGACAATCTCCTCTTAGTGGACTTATTAATGAAAATATGAATTCAAAAGAAGGCAGATAAAAAGCTTGAAATCATCTTCTAATTATTGTTTAATATAGTCAATGGAGTTATAAATATATTAACCGATTCACATTTTTATTAATTATACTAAGAGGTGAACCCAATGTCTATGAAAGCAAGTATGATTATCGACAAGGATTTTAAAATCGGAGAAGTAGATTCTCGTATTTATGGCTCATTTATTGAGCATTTGGGACGCGCGGTCTATGGCGGAATTTACGAACCGGGACATCCGCAAGCGGATGAGCAGGGCTTTCGAGCAGACGTACTGGAGCTGGTAAAAGGTTTGGATGTTCCGATTGTTCGTTATCCGGGAGGCAACTTTGTATCCGGTTACAACTGGGAGGATGCCATTGGACCGTTAGAAGAGCGTAAGAAAAGACTTGATCTGGCTTGGCGCACTATTGAACCTAACATGGTTGGACTGAACGAATTCATGGATTGGTGCCGCAAAGCAAATACAGAAGCAATGATGGCCGTTAATCTGGGGACTCGCGGTCCTGATCAGGCAAGAGATATCATTGAATATTCGAATATCAAAGGCGGTACCTACTGGAGTGATTTACGGATTAGTCATGGGTACAAGGCACCTCATAATATCAAAACCTGGTGTCTAGGCAATGAAATGGATGGCCCTTGGCAAATAGGCAGCAAAACAGCCGCGGAATACGGACGCACAGCCTGTGAAACGGCCAAAGTCATGAAGTGGGTCGATCCGTCGATCGAGCTTGTTGCCTGCGGCAGCTCCAGTCTGACTATGCCGACTTTCCCTGACTGGGAAGCGACTGTGCTTGAGCACACGTATGATCACGTTGATTATATTTCCTTGCATCAATATTATGGTAATCGCGATAAGGATTCTGCGAATTTCCTCGCACAATCTATGGGCATGGATCGGTTCATCAATACGGTGATCTCGACGGCGGATTTCATTCAAGCCAAAAAGCGTGGAAAGAAGAAAATCAACTTATCCTTCGACGAATGGAATGTCTGGTATCACTCCAACGACGCGGACCGGCGAATTGAGCCTTGGTCCATCGCGCCGCCGCAGCTTGAAGACATCTACAACCATGAAGATGCCTTGTTAGTAGGTTGTATGCTTATCTCCATGTTGAAGCGTGCGGATCGTGTGAAGATGGCTTGTATGGCACAACTCGTTAACGTCATTGCACCGATCATGACAGCGAATGGGGGAGCGGCCTGGAAGCAAACGATCTACTATCCTTACATGCATGCAAGTGTGTTTGGACGCGGGACTGTTCTTGTGCCGCTGATCAAATCACCGAAATACGACGCGAAGGATTATACGGATGTACCTTACTTAGAAGCAGTTGCCGTTCATAACGAAGACAAGTCCGAAGTAACGATCTTCGCAGTCAACCGGCATTTAGAAGAAGCACTCCCGCTGGAGTTGGATCTTCGCAGTTTTGGTGAATGCCGAGTTATTGAGCATATCGTTCTGGAGAACGATGATCTGAAAGCCTCGAATACCATTGATGCCCAGGATCGGGTGAAGCCTCACACAGGAGGTAATGCGGCCATATCGTCAAACAGCCAGATTCAGGCGATACTTGGCAAAGCATCGTGGAATGTCATTCGGTTGAAATTAGCTTAAAGAGACGAGTAGACGATATTACTATATAAATAGGACATGGCCTGGGACTATCGCCCCTACCATGTCTTTTTATTTTACCCAGACCGCATCATCAATTTGCGTTAGGATTTTCCAGATGTCAGATCCGATAAATAGTCTCATTAAATAACATAATAACGGTGAATTGCGCGATAGGTATCACAATTGAATCTGGAGAACTCCTTTATTTTACAATCTATGCTCTGGTATGATGAGAGAAATACAACAGATTGAAGGAGTTTCGTGCGTATGAAATTAAAGCTGTTTGGTGTAATCGTTCTGGCTCTCGGCTTATCTGCCTGTGGAAATAAACAAAATGAAACGCAGTCGGCGGCGGTAAAAGTGGACGTTCCTAAGATTTATCAAAATTTCTGCATCTCGTGTCATGGTAATCAATTACAAGGTGGACAAGGCCCTAATATCCAAAAAGTGGGAGAACGGTTAGATGAAGCGGAGATCATAAAGCGTATTCAAAAGGGTGGTGGCGGGATGCCGCCGTTTCAAGTGGCACTGAAAGAGGAAGAATTGAAGGCGTTGGCGTCATGGTTGGCAGGACTCAAATAATGGATTTTTATGGTAGAACTAAGGTTCCTTTAAGGTTAGCTACATAATTTCTTCACAATTGGTGTTTATAATAGGGGCTAGAGGAGAGTGATGCAATATGCACTTGAATTTGAAGCCCCGGAACCATCTTCCTAAGAAGATGAGACCAAACCGTCTGGGAGCGACGATTTCGCTTTTATTATTTATGATTTGCTTACCTATACTTTCTGTAGCCGGAATGGAACTTCTCGAACGCGGTACTTTGCATGAAACGGCCCAATGGATAACATCTAACCGATCACTTTTTCTATTAAATGTAGGAGTATCTTTCTGTTTATTAGCTTTCATTTATGCTGTTGTAGGATCATTAGCTATTTCCGGATCCATCTCAACCTTATTGCTTGGCCTTATGGCTCTGATCTCTTATATGAAGGTGAAAATGATTGGGGAGCCATTCTTCCCGTGGGATATTTTACTGAACAAAGAAAGTATGGATATAGCTTCGCTTGTAACAGGGAAAGCCGCACTTCTCCGAATCGGAGCTGTGGTCATCGCGGTCATCCTTGTATTTTTATTAAAATGGGTACTCCCGCGTGTATCTTTATCTATTATCAGTCGAATTGGTTTAGGGCTGTTCTCGCTCTATGCCTTGTATGCATGTGCAATCAAAACACCGTTAGCTGGCAAAATTCTTGACCATATAGGTGTAAACGAGATTGTATGGAATCAGAAAGAGAACTATGCGAATAATGGACTAGCGCTAGCTTTTACCCTCAATGTCAAAAATTCGATCGTTCAAAAGCCAGAAACGTATAGTGATCAGAGTATTGCCACCGTTGCAGCTAATCTCCAAGAGGTAGGCATGCAAAAGGCAGGACTGAAAAGGTCCGTAGATGCTGATTCTCTAAAAGGGAAGAAGCCGAACGTGATTTTCATTATGAGTGAAGCTTTTTGGGATCCAACTTTGCTAACGAATGTGAAGTTCAGTGAAGATCCGGTACCCACTCTCCACCGTTTACAGAAGGAGTCGACATCCGGATACCTGTTGTCCCCCCAATTCGGTGGCGGTACCAGCAATGTGGAATTCGAAGTGTTGACGGGGAACTCGATGAGCCTCCTGCCAGGAGGGTCCATTCCGTATCAACAATATATAACAAAACCTGTACCGAGCTTGGCGAGTTATTTTGCCGATCAGGGTTACAAAAGTATGGGTATTCACTCCTATGAAGGCTGGTTCTGGAACCGCAATTCGGTGTATAAGGAATTAGGTTTCGAAAGCTTTAAGAGCAGTGAACATTTCAAGAATCCGGAAATGAAGGGTTACTTTATCTCAGATGCCGAAGTGTCTAGGAGCATTATAGATGAAGTAGATAAAACCGATGATCCGATGTTTATGTACAACGTAACCATGCAAAATCATGGACCTTATGATGAACCTCGGTACGGAGAAAATCAGTTCAAAGCGGAAGGTGACTTGACGCCTGAAGCAAAAACGATTCTTGAGACATACGCGCAGGGCGCGCATGATGCGGATCAAAGCTTACAAATGCTGATCGATCACTTCCAGAATTCGGATGAACCGACGATGATCGTATTCTATGGGGACCATTTGCCGATGCTGGGATTAGATTATCAAGTATATAAAGAAGCAGGTTTCATCCAAACCAGTAACGCGAATGATTGGTCGCTGGAAGAAGTGAAGAAGATGCACAGCATCCCGCTGGTTACGTGGTCGAACTTCGATATGCCGAAGCAGGACATTCCACTCCTCAGTGATTCCTTCCTCGGTGCCCACGTGCTGGATATGCTGCATATGGAGAAACCAGCTAATTTTAAGTTGAATGCCGAATTGGCGGCGCAAGTGCCAGGACTACTGAGTAATCTGGTTGTTGATGCGAACCAAGAACTTCATACTGAAGTCCCCGAATCCGCGCAAGCACTCCGTGATGACTACAGGAATGTGCAGTACGATTTACTATTCGGCAAGCAGTACTTGGCTGAACATATCGATCATGACTATTTGACGAAAACCATTCAGGATAGCTATAACGCAGAATTTGATGAAGAAAATATTCATCCACAATCTCAGGGAGTGAGCAGCAATACTCCCACTGCGAAGCCGGTGAGCGTGCAGTAATAGAAGTCCCCATTTTGTTGCTTTGAGCGACGAGATGGGGACTTTTTTGATTTTGTTGGAGGCGTTATCACTAACTAAAAAATAATCATTGCCATGGTTAGGGGAATTTTGGTAATATAGACTTCCGTCTCTACGCGGCGGCTGCAAAAAAAAGCTAGTTGATAAAGGATCAAAACAGCTCAGGAGGTGTTTTATGCTTTTCGCGGTTTTGGCGCGCAAGGCGTATGCGAGGAATTTGCAGTATCGCGGTTCGCATCTGCTCCACAATGCAGTGAGTGCGGTGTTTGGCTTCATTTATGCGAGCATCTGGACCGGTTTGGGGAGCGACGCGTCACTTGGCGAATACGGTGCGAAAGGGATTGTAGGTTATATAGCTTTTAACCAAGCGATTCTTTGGATTACGCAGTTCACGACGAATGGACTCGGGCTCGAGCAATCGGTGCGCACCGGGCAAATTGCGGTCGATCTCATGCGGCCTGTACACTTATTCTATCAGGCAATGAGCCGAGAATGGGGTCAGGTATATTATCAGTTTCTTTATAAATTTATCCCGATTTATGCCCTCTACTACTTTATTTTCTCCTTACAGCTCCCACATCACGCTTCGGTTTATGGCTGGACAGCGATCGCGCTCGTCTTGGCAGCATATATCTCCATTTGTACGAATTATTTGATAGGTGTTGCAGCTTTGTGGACGACAGAGTCACGCTGGTTTTACTGGGTCAATTATTCGTTCAGTACGCTGCTCTCTGGCTTTTTCATTCCTTTAGAATGGTTGCCGAATTGGCTCCGCACGATTAGCTTTTACACACCATATCCCTATCTACTCTATTATCCCACTCGTATCTACATGCAGCTTGAACAAGGAACTGTTGTGCTCGGCTCTCTCTTATGGGGCATCGGGTTTACTTGTGTCTGTCTGGCGGTTACGCAGGGGGTACGCAGAAAGCTGGAGGTGCAGGGCGGATGATGACGATGAGGCTCTATATGCTGCTGATCAGGGCGAGCTTGCGAAGCCGGATGCAGTATAAGTTTAATTTCTTTTTCTCGACCGTGATGGCTTCTTTTGTACATATCTCAGAATTTCTAATGGTGGCGCTGGTGATGATGCGTTTCGGCAACATCAAAGGCTGGACGCTATATGAGGTTTGCTATTTGTATGGGGTCATGATGATATCCAAAGCGATTTATCGCACGCTGGCTTCCGATGTACATCATCTAGAGAAATATCTCGTTTCGGGTGATCTGGATGCGCTTCTCACACGGCCAGTCCCCGTGCTGCTGGCGCTGATGACACAAAATTCCCGGCTCTTATTTGCCGAAGTTGGGCAAGGCATCATTTTATTGTTTATTGCTATGAAAGCTTTAATGGCTGATGGACAAATCGGATGGTCAGCCGTTCCTTTAACGGTGTTAATTATCCTAACGGGTGCCATTATTTTATTCGCTATCGGTCTAGCGACAGCAGCAGCCGGCTTCTGGCTGACACGGATCGAATCCTTGCAAAATATGACCGAGGACGCTTCCCAAACCGCGGCGCGCTATCCGCTTTCCTTGTATCCAAAGTGGCTGCAGGGTGCGCTATTGGTGCTCGTTCCGGTAGGCTTCGTCAATTACATTCCTACCTTATATTTGCTGAGACATCAAGGTGGCATAGGGATGCTGATAGGCACCATTGCTGTTTCATTCGCTGCGCTCTGGCTGGCTATGCGCTTCTGGAAGCTAGGACTATCTCGCTATCAAAGCACAGGAAGTTAACCGAGGGCTTATACAAGGAGGGAACATAAGAAACATGATAACCGTAACGAATTTGCGCAAAACCTTTCAAACTCCGATAGTCAAAGAAGGCAAGTTCTCAGGTATTCGAACTTTGTTCTCACGAGCCTATAAAGAGAAGGAAGCGGTACGCGATGTAAGCTTCGAGATTGAATCTGGCGAGTTCGTCGGGTATATTGGACCTAATGGAGCGGGAAAGTCGACGACGATCAAAATGCTTACAGGCATTCTTCACCCAACCTCCGGCGAAGTGCTCATACACGGCTATAGTCCTCAGAAGCATCGAAGACGAGTCGTAAAGCAGCTTGGCGTTGTATTCGGTCAGCGCAGCCAGCTGTGGTGGGATCTGCCGGTCAAGGATTCCTATGAGATCCTTACGGCCATGTATCGCGTGGAGGAAAGCACCGCCCGCCGCAGGTTAGGCGAATTGACAGAGCTTCTTGAACTGAAGGAGCTGATGGACACGCCTGTCCGGAAGCTTTCCCTTGGGCAGCGGATGCGGGCCGATTTGGCAGCTTCGATGCTGCATGATCCGGATATTTTGTTTCTGGATGAGCCGACCATCGGATTGGATGTTGTCGCCAAGCGGAACATTCGCGGCTTTCTTCAGACATTAAATCGGGATTTCGGTAAGACGATTCTGCTTACTACGCATGATATGGATGACATCGAACAACTGTGTAAACGAGTCATCGTGATCAACCATGGGCAAATCGGCTATGACGGCTCGATTGATGAGCTTCGGGATCGCATTGGCTTACCTACGATGATGAAGGTCACTTATCGAGGTGATATCCAAGTCCCAGCTAGCTGGGAGCTTCCGTTTCGTGTGGTGGAGCAAGAAGCGAATAGGCTCACGATTGCGTGTAACCGCCAAGAGCTGAAAGCGATGGATGTGCTGCGTATCGTCAGCAGCTGGGGCGATATGGACGATGTACATATGGAAGAGCCTGAGTTTGAAGAGGTGATCCACGGGGTATATAAATAGATAGAAGTGGAGTGAGACCGTATGCCTATAGAGAACGAAGAACGGGAGAGGGAGACGCAGCGCGTTGCCTCTGTACGAGCTAATATACAGCAGCGAATTGAAGAGCTGCGCCAAACGGTGGATGAGCGCCGATCGGAAGCGACAGCGATTGGCCGCAGCTTCTGGGATGACATCTCCGTGAATGCGGATAATGCGGATGATTTGATTGAGACGGCAGCGAGTATGGCCCAACAGGAGCATGTGCTGCAGGGCCAAGAACGCAGCTATCGCTTGGCGCAGGATGCGCTGCGTAAGCTGCAGCGTGTCGTCGATGCGCCGTATTTCAGCCGTATTGATTTCAAGGAGCGCGGGGAGCAGGAGCGCGAGAAGATTTACATCGGATTGACATCTTTTATAGATGCCAAGACGGATGAAATTCTTATCTACGACTGGCGTGCGCCCATAGCCAGCTTATTCTATGACTATCCGCCGGGTCCAGCGACGTATCGGACACCGGAGATGGATGTCAGCGGTCAGCTGATGCTTAAGCGCCAGTACATTATCAAAGCCGGCGTGCTGCAGGATGTGTTCGATACGGGGATCTCCATCGGTGACGAGATGCTCCAGCAGATGCTGAGCCGCAGCGCCGACGAGAAGATGCACAGTATCGTCACGACGATCCAGCGCGAGCAGAACCAGATCATCCGCGATGATCGGCACAAGGTGCTGGTTGTGCAAGGGGCGGCCGGCAGCGGCAAAACCTCCGTCGCGCTGCAGCGCATCGCGTATCTGCTCTACAAATATCGGACGACGCTAAGCGCCGATAATATGATTCTATTTTCTCCGAACTCCTTGTTCAGCGACTACGTCTCTCATGTACTGCCGGAGCTAGGTGAAGCTACCATGCAGCAGACGACATTCCAAGACTATTTAACACATAAATTAAGCGACACGGGTCTGACGTTAGAAGATCCCTACGACCAATTGGAGTTCATCCTTACGGGGACGGATCAAGATCCCGCTTACGCAGCGCGGCTGCAAAGCATTCATTACAAAACGTCCGCAGCCTTTCTGAGTGTGATTGAGGCCTATGGAGAGAAACTGAAAAATGGCGGCATTCGTTTCCTCGATTTATCGGTAGGTAAGAAAGTGTTGATTACTGCCGATGAGCTTAGCGAACGATTTTACAGCAAATCCTCCATTCTTGCTCTGGGTGAACGTATGGAACAGTTATCGGAGTGGATGCTGGAGAAGCTGGATGAGTTTCAGGCGGATGTACAGAAGAGGTTTTATCGTAAAATGGTGCGGGAGCCGAAATATCTCGGCACCGAGCCAGAGATGAAAAAGATGAGCAAGGTCAAAGCGCATAAAGCGATTGCTCCACTTAAGGAGAAGGCACGCAAGCTCGCTTATGTGGACGTGCTCGGGATGTACCAAGATCTTTATACGAATAGTGAACTGCATCAAGAGCTTATGCACCATTCGGAGCAGCGTCTACCCGCAGCTTGGGATACGATCAGCACGTTCACGGCCGATGCGCTTGCTAGTGGAATGCTGCATTACGAAGATGCGACACCTCTTGTCTATTTGAAGGGCCTTGTTGAGGGGCAACTGCGCGTAGGTACCATCCGTTATTGTCTGGTGGATGAGGCGCAGGATTACTCGCCGTTTCACTATGCCTACTTGAAGAAGCTGTTCCCACGTGCTCGGTTTACCCTACTCGGGGACTGGAATCAAGGGATCTTCACGCACGCGAACGCGAGCAGTAGTACGGACAGCGAGGGGCAAAAGAGCGAATACAGCTCCATTAGCGAGCTGATGAAGGAAGAGGAGACGGAGACAATCCGCCTCGTTAAGAGTTACCGCTCGACGCGCGAAATCGTCGACTTCGCTAGTCGCGTGCTGCCTGGCGGCGAGCCGATCGAGCCGTTCAGCCGCAGCGGCGAGACGCCGCGTGTTCTGCGCGCGGCGGACGAGACCGAGCTCAGCCGCCTCGTGGCTGAGGCGGCACTAGCAAGGCGCGACGGCGGTGCAAGCTCCGTCGCGATCATTTGCAAGACCGAGCGCGAGACGCGAGGCGCGCATGCCAGCCTTAAGCCGCTGCTGCCGGGACTCGCACGGATCACCAAAGAGACCCTGCACTATGAGGCAGGCGTCATGATCCTGCCGGCGTACCTCGCCAAAGGGCTCGAGTTCGACGCCGTTATTCTCTACGATGCCGGGGCGGCTGTCTACGCGGAAGCGAAGGAACGCAAGCTGTTTTACACCGCTTGTACCCGTGCACTTCATCACCTAGACGTGTTCTATCTAGGTGAATTAACACCTTTTCTCCAGAACAAATAGACATACGTCCATACCTATCTGCCCTGCCCGACATAGGATATATCGAGCAACAACAAAGAAAAGGTTCAGCAGGCAGAAGGGAGGAATCACCATGTCAGGCGTTGGATATTCTAGCACAGCGATCGTATTGGTACTGTACATTCTGTTGGTCATCATTCTTGCAACATTCTAATATAAAAATAGGATGCACAAAACCGCCCTCCAATTGATCGGAGGGCGGTTTTCGTTTGTCAACTTTTTGAATGTCCCCAAGTCTCGCTGAATATTAGATTATTCAGGCTCCTGCGTTTTTCCCAATTGGCTGTCTCCAAAATAGGCTTCTCTGGATAATTTTCTGTGAATCCAATAGATAGCAAAGCTACTGGATCAATATGAGGAGGTATCCTTAGTATATCTCGCACATCATTTTTCTTATAGAAGCTTACCCAGCCCATAGCTAATCCCTCTGCACATGCTGCTAACCACATGTTTTGAATCGCACATGCAACGGACATGATATCAGTTTCCGGGATAGAATTTCTGCCTAGCACATGAGAACCGCCGCGTGTTGGGTCACAAGTGACGCAAATCGTGATAGGGGCCTGCTTGATCCCCTCGATCTTGAGATTTAGAAATTCGTCTTGGCGTGTATCTTCATAATGAATGGCTAAAGCCCGTCTCTCTTTATCTGCTGCCCATGCCAAACGTTCTTTCACTTTATCCGTAGAAATTAATATAAAATTCCAGGGTTGCATAAATCCTACGGAAGGACCGTGATGCGCGGCATTGAGCAATCTCATTATCGTTTCTTCCGGGACAGGATCCGATAAAAATGTTCGTACATCTCGTCTTGTATAAATGCTCTTGTACAAACCTTGCTTTTCTTCTTCCGTAAACATCCTTTCACCCCGCCCCTTCACCAAGCTCACGTACGATGTAATTATTAATTAAATTTACACCCTCACTTCTCTTTTTGCAATCGATTGAAGACCTAATTTCGTTAGGCGTCTAAATCTAATTTGTCGTACCGCATAAATCCACATGAATAGGAAATCTTAACTTATAAAAAGTTTCCACCTAATACCAATGTGGGAGATTAGCTTATGTCTGGAACCAAGAAAATTACCGCGCTTCAATTATATTTTGTCTTAATCCTCTCCATTGGCATTACGAACCATGTCTTACTAATTCCGGTGCTGCTGCATTGGGGTAAACGTGATTCCTGGTTCGGCGCAGCAGTCGCCATGATTCCTTTGCTCATATGGGTATGTCTGCTTTATATCGTTGTTAAACGTACGAAACAGCAGTATATGATGGAATGGATCAAACGGAAATTTGGTAAAATAGCCGTTGTTCCATTCAAAGTAGGTCTCATTGCCATTTGTTTTGTGAATGCAATTATAACTATAAAAGATATGGTGACATGGACACATGTAACCTATTTACCTCGGACACCGCCATTCATGATCAGTCTTCTGTTTATGATCTTTTGCTTCTTCGCAGCGAGATCAGGGTTGCGAGCGATTGCGATCACCGCAGGTATTCTTCTGCCGATTGTCGTTTTGCTTGGGTATTTTGTGGATGGGAGCTAATTTTCAATATAAAGACTACAGTCTGCTTACACCTTTATTTACACACGGTTATGGACCTACACTTACATCCATCATGCTTACTTGCGGTGCCTCCTTCGAACTGCTAGCTATCGTATTCCTCCAGCATCATGTGGATACGCGAATCCGACTGTCAGCTTTATTAATTCTCGCAGTATGTGTGATTGGACTTACCATAGGGCCGTTAACGGGTTCCATTGCCATATTTGGCCCCTTTGAAGCCGCGGATTTAAGATATCCAGCTTTTGAACAATGGCGTATGGTTACCTTGGGGAAATATATTTCCCACTTGGATTTCTTGTCTATTTTCCAATGGATATCAGGGGCTTGTGTCCGAACGTCGATGCTCATGTTTCTTAGTGTGGATCTTCTTGGTATTCAAAAGAAGCGCATACGGACTCTAATCCTGCTAGGGATTAGCCTGTTGTTCCTGACAGTGAGCTTGTACCCAGTTACAGACAATGAGATGGTGCATCTGATTCAAAATAGATATTATCCCCTTATGTTTGGAATAGGCTTAAGCTTGCTTCTTGTCTTGCTTGTGATGTCTATCCTGCCGGGGAAACGAAAGGAGAAGAATGCCTAATGAATGAGCAGGATTTACGGGATTGGTTTGCGTTGTCTGATGATGTCATCGTGAAATCTTACCGATTATCGGATGCTCATCCGAAGGGGCGAGTGTTGCTCATGTACTGTGAAGGTATGACCAATATGGATCATATTGAGAATCTCGTACTGCCTAAACTTGAAAGTCTATTCAAAAATGAAGTTGATGTTAACGCCTCTAAGCTAGATGTAAATACGATGCTTCAATTGATTGAAATTACGGGTTCTAATGCTATAGAGTCGATGACGGTTTCGTTGTATGCAGGATCGCTGATCTTATTTTTCGAAGAGACGCAATTGCTGTATGCTCTGGATATTTCTTCACCGCCCAACCGCTCACCGGAGGAATCAAGTACAGAGACGTCCATCAAAGGTCCAAGAGATGCCTTTACAGAAAGCATCATTATGAATATTGCACTTGTTCGCAAACGCTTGCTGACACGCAGTCTTTGCTGTGAAAAGATGCAAATTGGTACGAGAAGTAAAACCTCTGTAGCACTTCTTTATATAAACGATGTAATAAATACTAATGTGCTCCAGGAAGCAAAGCAGCGGCTTCAAGCTATTAACGTTGATGCTCTGATTAGCAGCTCGCAATTAGAAGAAGTGATGTGTGGGAGAAAATACCCATTCTTCCCCCTTTTGGATTATACGGGAAGACCTGATTATGTAGCGGACAGCTTGCTGCGAGGACGATTCGCGGTCATGGTCGATGGTTCCCCGATGGTTCTTACTGCGCCAGCGAATCTGATGTATATACTGAAATCTCCCGAAGATGTGCATACCCCCTACTATTATGTAGCATTCGAACGTATTTTGCGCTTGGGTGGGTTGGTCGTTTCATCCTTACTGCCTGGCTTTTGGATTTCACTTTCCGCTTTTAATCTAGATCAAATCCCGTATCCGTTAGTAGCCACCATCTCCACCTCTAGGCTGGGATTACCCTTGTCAGGTCCGATGGATTTTATTATCATGCTGCTGCTGTTCGAATTGTTCCGTGAAGCGGGAGCGCGGCTGCCCAAGGTGGTAGGTCAAACCGTCACTGTCGTTGGTGGGCTAATTGTTGGGGACGCCGCGATACGCGCGGGAATTACGAGTCCTACAACATTAGTGGTGACCTCCATTTCGACGATATCGATGTACACCCTAGTGAATCAATCACTTGCAGGAACAATTACCGTGCTGCGGATCATGATTTTGATGATATCCACGATTTTCGGTATTTACGGATTTATGGTATCCCTCATGGGGCTCATTTTATATTTATCAACATTAGAATCATTCGGTATTCCTTACTTGTCTCCCATGTCGCCGCCTCAGTTCAGGGATATCATACCTTCCTTACTGGCTAAGCCGTGGAACAAAATAAAGCGAAGACCGAAGGCATTAAATACGAAGGATGGCACACGCCAGGGCGGGGAGTCCTCATGATTACGAAAGGTTTAGGACGACTGGTCATCGGAATGCTGCTTCTGGTTAGTCAGACAGGCTGTTGGGATATAAAGACGATCCAAGATACGAATTACATTACTGCGATAGGCTTCGATTATCAAAAAGGTCGCTATGTGGTGTATTGTCAAATGTTGGATTTCTCTAGCGTGGCTAAACAGGAGGGCGGTAAAGGAGGGCAACCCCCGATGATTTGGGTCGGACAAGAGGAAGGGGACACGGTTAATGCTGCTTTCGCCAGTCTGTACAGAACAACGCAGCAACGAGTCTTTTGGGGGCATGTGGGTGCTTATGTTTTTACAAGAGAGGCCCTAAAGCATGGTGTAGGTAAATTTACTGACAGTTCCGTACGCTATGGTGAAACAAGGTTTACCCCATGGGTTTATAGTACGGATGAGCCGATAGAGACGATTTTTTCGGTCATCCCTTTTTTCAATGTCTCCCCTTTGGCGTCTATTCTTATGCAGCCTGAAGAAAATTACCTACAACGATCTTATATTCGTCCGCTTAAATTGTACAGAGCTGCTGCCCTAGCTAGAGAGCCTGGTAATACGGTGATGATGCCCTCCTTGGCCATTCGTAAGGACGTGTGGGTGAAAAATGAAAAGCCAGATCCTAAATTAGAAGTAAGCGGTGTCTATGCGATAGCTAAAAAAAATCATGTGGAATGGTTGTCAGAGGATCAATTCAAAGGTGCGCGTTGGTTAGAAAAAAGCACCGTCCGTACACCTATGATCGTTTATATAAATGGGAAGGCAGAACTATCTGTTGCAATTCAGAAGCCTAAAGCCCGTACTACCCCTCGAATGAAAGGAGATCAACCCCTATTCGATATTCATATCGAAGCCAAGGCCGTCGTTGCCGAATTGCTTGAGAACGTTGATGAAGATACACTGCAAAAACAGATCGTTAAACAAATCGCAGAGGAAATCGAGCAAACGTTTAAGCAGGGAAAAAAGCAAGATACGGATGTTTTTCAGCTCGAACATGCGTTATATAAACAAGCTTTTCCCGAGTGGTCTAAGCTTACATCTAACGGAGAGAAACCGCTGGAAGACTATGAATTAGGGGATATCAAAGTAGATATCCGCCTGTCCCACTCAGGGATGCTTAAGATGAAAGAAAAGGAACAGCAGTATTAGTCATTAACCCATATTTGAAGCCTTCTTCTCCGCAGATATCGCGGTTTTGGAGGCTTTTTTTAATAAAGTTTTAAGAATTGTTTTAGGCACGGTTAATAGGTGATTTAGAGGCAGTTAATGCAGAGGGGATAAGATGAATACATGGAAGCGAGGAACGCATCCAAATTAGATAAAGCGTATGAATACGCGGAGGAAATAAGATATGAATAAGAAGTTAGCGATGTTGGGATTAGGCGTTGCGGTAGGCAGCATGATGCTAGTGACCTCGGTATATGCAGGTGTGGGAGATGCTCCCGGGTATGAGACATTCAAATCAGCATTCAAACAGACAGCAGCAGTGGAGAATGTGACTCGTCAGGTGAATGTGTCCCTACAAGACAATGGAGCATCATTACTCAATGTGAAATCAACGATTAAGAGCACTGGTGTCGATCACGCTGGCAGCGCTGTAGTCACAGTGAAAAGTGGAACGGATGAGCAAACCATTCACTTCTACAGCCAAGATGGGAAGCAAATTGTAAAAACAGAAGATTCCGAGGTGTATAAAGTACTGGAAGGCGACGGCATGCCGGGCAAATTCAAAGGGCATGAACGCGGAAACCATACACCTGACCCACAAGTGATTAGTGAAGTGGAAAATGTGGTCGATGCATTGGTTGGTAACCTGAAAAACTATGTAACTATGAGTGAAGCGCCTGGTAACGTGAAGGACATTCATTTCAAACTGTCCGGAAGTCAGATTTCACCCGTTGTGAACACAATTGGCTCGCTGGTTATTAAACATGGCACTGTAGAGAACAGTCACCGTCCACTACCGGCTAAAGCGGATACCCTTGGTGTAGATGTAACAACACTCAAAAACAGCCTGCCTCAGCTTGTAACGGACATCAAAATGGATGAGGTCGAAGTGAACGCTAGCGTGGATGCGGATAACCACATTACGAATCAAACGGCACAAATTCATATTTCCGGTAAGGATGCTCAGGGTGCAGCGCATGATGTGGTGTTGAGTGTAGATATGACATTATCTAGTCTGAACTCGACAACGCCAGATACGGTTGATCTGAACGGAAAGCAAGTAGAAAATGTGAAATTTGATGAGAATTCCCGCAAAAACTGGGGAGAGAAGCATTAAATAGAAAGACAAGAGGAGGATTCAACGATCGTTGACCTCCTCATTCATCCTGAAAGGCGGCCCGTTCATGAAACCCGTAGTAGAAATTAAGAACCTCACGAAAACTTACAAAAATTTGCGCGGCATCCATCAAGTGAATATGACGGTGCAGCAAGGCGATATCTATGGGTTCTTCGGACCCAATGGAGCCGGTAAAACATCGGTTATGAAGATCATGACTGGTTTAACAAGAGCACAGCAAGGCGAAGTAAAGCTGTTCGGCCAGGATGTGTCTACGCATTATGAGCAGGCAATGGCGAAGGTTGGCGTGTTGATTGAAACAGCGGAAGCGTATACCTATATGAGCGGCAAGCGGAATCTGGAGCTAGCGGCGCGCTTTTATCCTGGGATCGGCAAGCAGCGAGTGGACGAAGTGCTAGAGATCGTCGGACTCACCCCTTTTCAGCACGAAAAGGTTGCGGGCTACTCACTTGGCATGAAGCAGCGGCTCGGACTAGCGGCAGCGATGCTTTCGAAGCCTGAACTGCTAATTCTCGATGAACCGACGAATGGACTCGATATTGAAGGGATGGTTCATATTCGTGAAATCATCATGCACTTAGCGCGTGAAGAGCGAATTACCTTCCTCATCTCCAGCCATCTCATTCATGAAATGGAGCTGATGTGCAATCGCATGGGCATCATTCATCAAGGGCGGCTTGTTCGCGAGGGGCTTGTATCCGAATTAGCCAAAGGCAGCGCGACGCTGGAAGAAGCGTACTTGCGCGAAATCAATGAAGTCAGGAGGCTCGCTGCTCATGCATAGCTTAACCGCCAACGTCTGGAACGAAACGATCAAACTCGCATCGAAGAAGAAAACCATTTTCTTCCTAGCTGTTACGCTGCTTCTTCCGGTTATTGCAGGCTTATTGCTTGCACGCTTTCAAAGCGGCATCGGCATCGGAGCCATTGCATCGGGTGATTTCCCTATCGTCATGCTCGGTTTGTTTACGAGTATATTCCTGCCTTTGTTCGTGTTCATGGGAGCCGCGGATGTATTCGCTGGTGAAATGGGTGAACGAACGATGAAGAACACGCTCACGCGGCCGATCACTCGCTTCAAGGTTTTCGCATCCAAGCAAATTGCGCTGGGCGTGTACATTGCACTCTATTTAATCGCTGCTTTGCTGGCTTCGATCCTATCAGCCCTATTTTTTCAAGACTTCGGAGGCGTAAGTACAGTACTTACTTGGTTCCTCGCCTATGGTTCGGCCTTCATTCCTCTGCTTGTGCTCAGTATTGCAGCCGTGCTTCTCGCGCAGTTCTTCTCCAGCAGCAGCTCCGCATTGACCGTTAGCATTCTTCTTTATTTGGCGTTTAAAGTAGCTGCTTTCTTCATTCCGCAAATTGCAACCTACTCGCCAACAGCTTACACAGATTGGCATATGCTCTGGATTGGCAGCTCGATGGCCATTGGTAAGATGAGCAGCATCTTTATGTTTTTGACGGCGTGTAGTATATTGTTTTTTACAGCAGGATTTTATTTGTTTGATAAAAAGGAGATTTGATCCGGATGTCGATTCGTTTACGGCTGGTACTTTCCTATATAGCCATGCTGCTTGTACCGCTTGTGCTCTCCGTGCTAGCCGTGATCTTAATCAGCGTCGCAACGTTTGGGAATCTGAAGTCGGTCTTTCAGGTTGATTTCTCCCAAGGCAATCCGATCAAACGTGTTGTTGATCAAGAACTAGAAAATGTCGCTTATATGAAAGCGAAGACGGATACGGAACCGGATGCTTTTCTGGATCCTGCATTCGTAAAGGATCTAGAGGAGAAATTCCATAAAATTAATATGGGCATCATTATCCGGAAGGATAAAGAGATTACGTATATATCACCTTATTTAAAGCAAGGAGAGGCTGAGAATACATCTAAATTGCCTTCTTTTGGCACATCCTCGGGTCAATTTCAGCGCAATCATGGTTCCCTGTGGATAACTAGGCAGCAGGACTTTTTATTTTCGGATAAAAGTAAAGGATCTGTATTCGTTTTCCTAGACGGCGGTCCCTTTCAAAAATATCTTCACCAGTTTTCCAAATCCGTTATTGTTACGTTTATTCTCATTCTCGTATTAACGAATGGTGTACTGACTTACTTCGTTTCTCGCAGTATTATTAAACCTCTTAAAGCACTCAAACGAGCGGCGGTGGAGATCAAAGAGGGCAATCTCGACTTTGAGATTGTACCGCATTCCGATGATGAAATCGGTGAGCTTAGTACGGCATTTGAAGAAATGCGTCGTAAGCTCAAGAAGTCCGTGGAGATTCAGCTTCAATATGAAGAGAACCGTAAGGAGCTTATTTCGAATATTTCCCACGATCTCAAGACGCCGGTTACGGCGATTAAAGGATATGTCGAGGGGATTATGGATGGTGTATCGAATTCCCCAGATAAGCTGGATCGGTACATTCGAACCATCTATAACAAAGCAGCTGATATGGATCGGCTCATTGATGAATTATTTCTGTTCTCCAAGCTGGATTTGGGCAAAGTGCCATTTCAATTCGAGAAGGTTGATCTCGGACAATACGTGTTGGATTGCGCGCAGGAATTGCAGTTTGATATGGAGAAAAAAGGGGTTCAGTTCGCGCTCACCGAGCTGCCGAAGTCACCGCTGTATGTAACAGCAGACCGTGACAAGCTCAGACGTGTCCTGCTGAACATTATCGAAAATGCGATAAAATATAGTGAAGAAGGCAAATGCCACATTACCTTAACGTTGAGAGAGATAGACGGCAATGCCGTCATTCAAATAAAAGATAGAGGTCAAGGCATATCGGAGGAGTCGCTTCCTCATATTTTTGATCGGTTTTACCGGGCAGATCCTTCACGTAACACGGCTACCGGAGGAAGCGGGCTTGGACTGGCAATAGCCAAACAAATTATGGAAGAGCACGGCGGGAGAATCAGCGCATCCAGTATCATTGGACGGGGGACGACCGTGTACATGGCATTACCGCTTAGTCGGCAGGGGGAGAGCGAAGGATGAGTCGAATCTTAATTATTGAAGACGAGCAAAGTATAGCAGAGCTGGAGCGGGATTATTTGGAGATCAGCGGCTATGAAGTTGATATCGAAAATAGCGGGGACAAGGGGCTCCAGCGAGCCCTTTCTACGGACTACGATCTCATTATTCTCGACCTGATGCTGCCGAAGGTGGACGGCTTCGAAATCTGCCGGCGTATTCGCAGTGAGAAGGACATTCCCATCGTGATGGTTTCCGCTAAAAAGGAAGACATCGATAAAATTCGCGGCCTCGGCCTCGGCGCTGACGATTACATGATCAAGCCCTTCAGCCCCAGCGAGCTGGTGGCCAGAGTAAAAGCCCATTTAGCTCGCTACGAACGGCTGATGGGACGGCGCGAAACGCGGAATGATGAAGTCCGCATTCGCGGTTTGATGATTGATAAAACAGCGCGCCGTGTGTTTGTAAACGAGAAAGAAGTCGTCTTCACGACGAAAGAATTCGATCTGCTCACTCATTTGGCGATGAATCCGAATCGGGTGTACAGCAAAGAGCAGCTTTTTGACCTTCTATGGGGCATGGACGCCATGGGGGAAATCGCGACAGTAACGGTACATATTCGCAAGCTGCGCGAGAAAATCGAGCAAGATCCGTCCAACCCGCAATACATCGAAACCATCTGGGGAGCGGGATACCGCTTTAGGATTTGATAGGAAAGCCTGGGAAGAGTGCATGACTCTTCTTGGGCTTTTTGTTTTGTGGGGTTGTCTTGCTTCGCTCGGCGAGGGCTCAGAAACGGACTTCTTAGGCTCTATATTCTGGCCACCGTCTGACATAAGCTCACTTTTCCGAGCCAGTATGATGATTTTGTAATTAACAAATGGTCATTTACTCCTATGAAATGTTAAGATATTGTAAAGGTAATTTACACAGAGGAGAATACTTACAATGATGCTATCCGTGGATGTAAACATTTTAATGAGATTAGGGATTTCCGCTATTTTCGGTTTAATTATTGGTTTGGAACGGGAAATCAGGAATAAACCGCTGGGTCTGAAAACTTCTTTAGTCATTTGCTTAAGCAGTTGTTTGTTGACGATTGTTTCAATCGAATCAGCAAATAAATATGCGGTCATGGGACTTCATGTCATGGATCCTATGCGGCTTGCTGCGCAAGTAGTCAGCGGGATTGGTTTCCTCGGGGCCGGGGTGATTCTTCGCAAGCATAATGATGTCATAGTCGGGTTAACGACGGCTGCAATGATATGGGGAGCTGCTGGACTTGGCATCGCGGTTGGGGCAGGTTTCTTTGTAGAAGCCTTTTTTGGACTCGTATTAATCATGATTAGCGTCGTTCTCTTGCCTTATTTTATTAAGAAAATGGGTCCAAGACCGCTGATTATGAAGGACTTGCGCGTGAGGCTCGTCGTCTCCCATGACGGCAACTTAACAACGATTATTAAAGCGATCATTGCCAAAGGCTACAAGATGAAAAGCGTACATATTAAAGAGCTGAATCAGGAGCAGCAAGAGCTGCATTTCATCGTGTATATTGATAGAAAATATGCTTCGGAAGTGTATGATGAGTTGAAAAGTATGGATTACATTGAGATTGCGGAAGTTGAGACCTTGTAGGGGACAAAAGAAGTAATAGGATCGGATTGTGGTTTTTGACGCAATTTGGTCCTTTTTATAATTAGCTCGCATTACCTGATGCAGCTGCGAATCTTGTACCGAGTTCAGCTAAAGTACTAGATAGGGAGCGGAAGTCTATTCAACTTGTAGTGAAAAATCATGTTACAATATTGATCAAGAAATCATAACGGGTTAATGAAAAGGGGAGCTGGCATGGAGGATGTTCATCTGCATTTAAAAAACCTTGGCTTCACGGACCTAGAAGCCAAGTGCCTGCACGTGCTCGCCGAAAGCGGCACACAGACGGGCTACGAAATCGCCAAGCAGCTTGGCGTTTCGCGCTCGAACGTCTACTCCGCGCTGCAGAAGCTCGCGGAGAAGGGGGCTGTGCTCACCAGTCACGGTGAGCCCACGCATTACCAGAGCGTGCCGATCGAGGAGATCGGCGAGCGGATTGAAGCGGAGCTGCAAGCCTCGATCCGCTATGTGAAAGCGCATATGCCGAAGCAGGATGCGCACCGCTCGGAGTACTTCAGCTTGGAGGGAGACGCTAAGGTCATCGAGCGTATACGAACTGAGCTGAAAAAGGCGAAGGAAGAAGCGCTCTGTGAGCTATGGTCGGAAGAAGCGCAGCTGCTGAAGGAAGAGCTTCGGCTAATGCCAGCGCAAGGCGTGCGATTGCTGGTTTCGACGATTGGCGAAGCAGAGCTGCCAAGCGGGGTTCATCAATTCCGGCACGGACGCGAAGAGGGCTGGCAGAAGTTCAAAGGGCGGAAATTTACGCTGCTGATCGACCGTAGGCTGGCGATTATTGGTACGCGAGGCGGTGATGAGCCGACATTGGCGATGTTGACAGAGCATCCGGCGATGGTGGAGCTGCTGCTGAATAATTTTTTCCGTGATGTGGTGATCCACGAGTTGCAGCAGGATATGGGCGCGAAGCTGGAAGATAAATACGGCAAGAACTTCAAGAAAATTATCCAGAAGTACACCGAGGCAAAAGAGAAGGATATTATGCCAGCGGGTGCAGGAAAATCCATGGAAGGCAAGTTTAATGAAGGAAAGTCTCCCGAAGGAAAGAGGAAGAAGAAGAAATGATGCAGCGTGACGGGGAATACCTGAATATAGAAGAGCAAGAGATCATCCTACTCGCGGCGGAGGCACTCGTGAAAGAGAAGCTCGAGCGCGATAGCAGCGGCCACGACTGGTGGCACATCTATCGCGTGGTGCAGACGACGAAGCGCATTGCCGCCCAGGAGGGCGCCGACGGCTTCGTTTGTGAGCTTGCGGCGCTGCTTCACGACGTCGTCGACGAGAAGCTGAACGCCGATCCAGCCGCTGCGCAGCGCGAACTGGAGGCTTGGCTCGCTGCCAGCGGTACGCCAGCGGAGCAAGTGCAGCACGTGCTGGAGATCATCAGCACGATGTCGTTCAAGGGCGGCGCGCGTCCGCCTATGCGTACGCTAGAAGGCCAGGTCGTGCAGGATGCCGACCGTTTGGATGCGATAGGCGCGGTAGGCATCTCGCGCGTATTCGCTTATTCGGGCTGGAAAGGCCGCCCGATTCACGATCCTTCCGTCACGGCGCGTGAGCACATGACGGAGGCGGAGTATCGCGCTGGGAAAGATACCGCGATTAATCACTTCTACGAGAAGCTCCTGAAATTGAAGGAGCTTATGAACACAGACTACGCCCGGCAGCTGGCAGAGGAGCGGCATCGCTTCATGGAGCAGTACCTCGAACAGTTTTATGCGGAGTGGGAAGGCGAGCGATAACAAACGAAAAAGAGCCAATGATGGCTCTTTTTTTGGTGAGATAGGGCGGTCTTTTTCGCTTTTGCAGATAAGATTGTTGTACGCTGTGCAACAATTTGTTCTAATTTGCTTCAAAGATGCCCGATTTGAGAGAAATTCTTGCACTTTGTACAACTCCGGAGTGGATATTTTCGCCCTCAGGGCATTTCCCAAAGCTGTTACTCAAAAGAAGGCTTCGTCAACGGACAATTCGGAAGAGCCAGAATTTCCACATTATAGGCCGCCAGCTTGCGCAGGAAATAGCACGACTCGGGTATATGATGCTCAAGGAACCGCAGTGTCAACCGGCTGAGCAGTTCGGTTTCTTGATAATCGCGAATAACACCCTCGACGACATGGTAAAAACGGATGACGGTTTCGGCCACTTGCCGGGCAAACTTTTGCTGAACGGGGAAATTAGGCGCTGTGAAGCGGAGGAAGCCGCGGATTGCTGTGTTTGTAACGATGTGAGCACTGAATTGTTGAGCGAATAGTTGTGTGGTTTTGATCAGCTCCAATTCCGTAGGGTCCAAATGATTGCCTAGAAGAACAGCATGACCGAGTTGATCCTCCAGCCACATTTCCACCAGCGTAACAAGCGGAAGGGGCTCATAAGGAGTACCGTTCATCCAATAATGTAAAATCCGTATATATTCACCATTTTCCAAAAGGGTTCCATTGAAATAGACGGGAGTTAAGGAGACAACGATTTTATTTTGGATGCGAAGATGCTGCAAATAGCCCTCGAATTGATAATAACCTTGAACAACAGGGTAAATATCTTTAGAGAGCTGAATCATCGTTTCTGAGGAGACAGGCAGTCTTGGATCAGTTTTCAAAATGCGGTTCCGCAGCTCTGTGAAAGCACCAATGTAACGCTTGGCAATCGTAATCCATTGCACCTCTTCATTCGCGAGCGCCTCGTCCACAAAGATGGCATGATCCTGTAAAATTTCGACCCAGAATAAATGCTCCTGCCATGGTGTTATTGTCTCATTTAGGCTCATGAAAAATCTCCTCCTATAACTAAAACTTTACGCCATGCCCATTCATTTATTACGTATCAACGAAGTGTATTCAACAAAAAAAGGTTCGAGAACGGTATTCGTCGCATTTTGTGATAAAATAGAAGGAATGATTAATTAACTTCGAGCAGAAAGAGATGTTATGACAATGAAAAGAGAAGCAAAGTATATAGCGACGGTTTCCTTAGGGGTTATGGGAGCAGGCTTTTTGGCCACGTTGCCCACACCGGTATCTTCAACAATATGGGGAACCTTTTTGCAAGGTGGTTTTGAGGCTGGAGTTGTAGGCGGTTTGGCTGACTGGTTTGCGGTTAGTGCCCTGTTCCGTCACCCTCTGGGCATTCCGATTCCGCATACGGCATTATTGCCGAAAAATCGTGAGAAGATTACGAAAGCGCTTGTCTCGACTGTTGAAAATGAACTGCTTTCCAAAGAAACCATTCGTGTTCGTTTGCAGCAAATTCGTTTCCTAGAACATGGGCTTGAGCTGGCGGAAAGCCATTTGGATAATGTGGCGCTTCACAAGGGTCTCTCGACACTAGCCAAACAGGCTCTAAATGCGATTGATCTGGACAAATTGACGCCGCTTTTAGCGGAGGAAATTCATAAGGCTCTACAAGAAGTAGACACGAGTCGACTCGTTAGTACGATTGTGGACAGCATTGTTGATGGCGGTTATGACGGCAAAACGTTTGATTTTGTTATCGATAAAGTGGAAGCATGGGCCGTTAAGTCGGATACGCGCGATCAGTTGGGTGCAATGGCGCTCAAAGCGTTCGAGGGCCTGCAGTCGAATGGCTTCATGGCATTTGCCGTTAATGCCTTCATCGGTATGGTGAATGAAGAGAAGATCGGGGGCATTATCCAGAACTTCGTTCTTTCCTACATTGAGCAAATGCGAACGAAGAATCATCCGCGCAGGGAAGCGGTTCTTACCTTTATTCGGAATGAACTGAACAAGCTTGAGCGGAATCCACAGCTTTTGGCTGAGCTAGAAGGCTTGAAAGCGAAGCTGCCGGGCCTATTTGATCTCGATGAGAAATTATCGGGGCTGTTAGAGCGGTTGAAGGCGAAGGCAGAGGATTTCGTGGATCAGCCGGATTTTGTGCCTCAGCATGTGGTTCCGGTGGTTCGTAAAATGCTGATTTCAGTGAAAGAAAACGAGGATATGCTGCAGCGCGGCGAGAGCTGGATTCAAGAGCAAATCGCTGCTTATTTGGAGAAAAATCATAGCAAAATCGGTCAACTCGTCAAAGAAAATCTGGATAAGCTGACGAACGATAAGCTGACCCAGTTAATGGAAGATAAGCTCGGCAATGATTTGCAGTGGATTCGTGTCAACGGTGCGATATGCGGTTTTATTATCGGACTTGGCTTGGCAGGATTAAAAATGTTGTTTTAGGTGAAAAACGACGGGGCATCCCGAGTGGAGGTAGGCATTTTGATCGAGATTAAAGGAGTTAGTAAGACGTTTGTTCAGCGATTAGGCGGCAGCTATCAGGCGCTGGATAATATCACTTTAACGATTGAAAAAGGGGAGTTCGTCTCCCTGCTGGGCCCGTCCGGATGCGGGAAATCGACCGTGTTGAATTTGGTCGCAGGCTTCGATACGCAGAGTGAAGGCGTTATTCAGGTGAATGGGAAAAAGGTGACCGGCGCTGGAGCGGACCGTGTCGTCGTGTTCCAGGAGCATGGTCTATTCCCATGGTTGACGGTGCTGGACAATGTAGCCTTCGGTCTCAAGCAGAAGGGTATTGGTAAAAAAGAGCGTTACGAGCTGGCGATGGAACAGATCAAAGCTGTGCATCTCAGCCGTTTTACGGATCGTTATCCGCATGAGCTTTCGGGCGGGATGAAGCAGCGGGCCGCCATCGCCCGGGCGCTTGCTATGGACCCAGAGATATTGCTGATGGATGAGCCTTTTGCCGCTTTGGATGAGCAAACGCGCCTTATTTTGCATAAAGAACTGGAAGAAATCTGGATGCGTACGCGAAAAACGATCCTCTTCATCACCCATAACATTCGTGAAGCCGTGATCCTCTCGGACCGTGTATTCGTGATGTCCACGCGTCCCGGGACCATTAAGAAGGAGTTCGCCGTGAAAGCGGCGAGACCTCGGGATAGTGCAGACACCGTGCTCCATCATGTGGAGAATTCGATCATGGACGCGTTGGCAGACGAGCTGGAGAAAGTGGTAAGGGAGGAGACTGGCGATGAGTACAGCATCAAGAAGAACGATTTTTCTGGTACTGCTTCTGATAGCTTGGGAGGCGGGATTTAGATTATTCGGATGGGGATGGAAGTTCCCTTCGCCTACCCAAACCTTGCAAGCCTTCTACGATGGGTTGGTGCATGGTGAACTGCTCCAAGCGACATTTGCAAGTATGGCGAGGTTGGTGGTTTCCTTTGCTTTGTCTTTGCTAATAGGCACAACACTTGGGTTCTTATTCGCACGTTACAGAATGCTGGATGATACACTTGGATTTCTGGTGGTTTCTTTGCAGACCATTCCGAGTATTGCTTGGCTGCCTTTTGCTATTATTTGGTTTGGTCTTAACGAATCATCTGTTATTTTCATTACGACACTCGGAGCAACCTGGACGATGGCCTTGGCCAGCCGCACAGGGATCAAAAACATCCCCCCCATTTATTTACGCGCCGCGCAAACGATGGGAACGGGCAATGGGTTTAATTTATTCGTGCAGGTCATGATTCCTGCCGCTTTCCCGCATTTGATCAATGGTGTTCGCACGGCTTGGGCTTTCGCATGGCGCGCGCTTGTTGCCGGTGAGCTTATTGCCAAAGGGGCTGGTCTAGGCCAGCTATTGCAGGACGGAAGAAATCTTGGCGATACATCACTGATGCTGTGTATTGTCATTATTATCGCGGTACTGGGCACGGTATCTGATCACTTCTGCTTTAAGAAACTTGAAGACAAAGTGCTAGAGCGATACGGCCTCGCTGGCTCGAAGTCTTGAGTAGGGGGCGGGTCGGATGAGAAAACGTGCATGGCTGATGCTTCTGCTTCTGATCGTGGTTGTGATGGTAAGTGCTTGTGGTGAGAAGCTGACTCCTACAGGCAAAGCACAAGTGGTACGAGTCGGTGTATTCAAAAATGTCACACATGCCGCAGCCTATATCGCGCTGGAAAAAGGTTATTTCGTTCGGGAATGGGGCAACGAAGTTAAGATTGAGGTTACAGCCTTCGATAACGGCTCTGACCTATCTATCGCTATGGCGACAGGGGATATCGATATCGGATTCGTTGGTCCTGGACCTGCGACAACTTTCTTTTTGAAAAGTGAGAATTACCGGGTCGTATCCGGTTCGAATAATGGCGGCGCGGTGCTTGTGGCTCGGAATGGCACAGGAATTAATAGCGTTAAAGATTTAGTAGATAAAACAATTGCGATTCCTTCCAAAGGGAACACGAACGAAATCTCACTCCGTCTGCTGCTTGAGCAAGAGGGAGTGGGCTTGGGTCGAGGTGCGGACAACGCCCACCTCATCGTGCGCTCCCCGTCGGATGCGCTGATCTCCTTCCGTCAGAAGGAGATCGATGCGACGCTCGTCCCCGAGCCATGGGGGACACAGATCGAGAAGGCCGGACTTGGCAAAGTCGTCGTCGACTGGAAGGCGATCCCGCCGAACAACGGCAATTATCCGACGGTCATCATGGTCGCGAGCGACAAGTACATTGCGCGGCACCGGGATATGGTGAAAGGCGCGATCAAGGCGAATAGGGATGGCATCGCGTTCATCCAGAACAGTCCGGAGCAAGCCTATGATCTCATCAACAACCAGCTGAAGCAATACAGCGGTAAAGGAATGGACATAGACCTGATCAAAGCCTCACTGAGCCGTTTGAAACTCACCACTGACGTTGACGTCAAGGTGATGGAGGAGATGGCAAAGGTGTCCATCGATGCTCGCTATATTAAGGGCATTAACAAAGAGGAGCTCAACCTTAGTAAATTCGTCGATTTGTCGATGCTCGAAGAAGTAAAGAGCGAGAAGTAAGGTAAGAAGCCTGTTTCGATCCGAATCTTGGATGGAGCTGGCTTCTTTTTCATTCCTACAGGATGAAGAATTATTTTACAGAAAATTTAAAAAATATGAACTCAAAAAAGTATTGTCAAACGAAACCACTTTCATTATACTGGAAATAGTTCCAGTATGAAAGCGATTCCATAGAACGCTTACTTGTTTAATTCTTATCTCGATTCTTTTATTTTAGGTAATATGGAATCGATACCAGACAAGTTTGCAGAAACCAATAGGGAAGGTGGTTATAACATGGAAACGAATCTGCCGCAAGCAAGAGTTGGCGCTGCGGCGAAGAAGAAAAATGCGGATCTGGGGAAAAGAATACTTGGGCACAAGCATTTATATCTCATGCTCCTTCCCTGTATTGTATTTTTCGTTATTTTTTCGTATATCCCGATGGGTGGACTCATGCTAGCCTTTAAGAATTACCAGTTTAACAAGGGAATCCTTGGCAGTCCTTGGGTGGGGTTAACGTATTTCAAAGCCTTTTTTAACGATTATCAAAGCGCAAAGTTGATTAAAAACACACTTATTATCAGCAGTATCAAAGTATTTCTGGGGCTGCCTTTTCCGATTCTGCTTGCGCTGATGTTCAATGAGGTCAGAAGCCGAAGATTTCGCGGAATCACACAGAGCATATCCTATTTGCCGCATTTTCTTTCCTGGGTTATCGTCATTGGCCTTATGCAGCGAGTGCTTGCTCCCGAAACAGGGCTGCTGAACGAGGCAATTCGATTCTTCGGCGGAGACGGAAGTACTTTTTTCATGATGGAGAGCAAGTACTTTTATCCACTCATGTTTGGAAGCCATATTTGGCAAAGCATAGGATGGGATTCCATCATTTATTTGGCCGCTATTGCCAGCATTAATCCTGAGCTGCATGAAGCCGCCAAAATTGATGGTGCTAATAAATGGCATGAAATCTGGCACGTTACCTTGCCGGGCATTCGATTAACGATTTCGATCCTGTTTATTTTGTCGCTGGGCAGCATTCTACAGGCGGGATTTGATCAAATTTATCTCATGAGAACACCTGGAAATATGGAGTTAGCCGATATTCTTGACACCTATATCATTCGTGTAGGGCTTCAAAATGGACAATACGGCTATGCGACTGCTGTTGGTTTAATGCAGGGTGTTATTGGACTGATTCTTGTTGTAGCTGCTAATCGTGCTTCCAAAAAGTTTTTTGACGAATCAATATGGTAACGTTACCATGATTCCGCTTTTCAACTGTTGAAGGACGCCTTCGGGTGTTGTTCATAAAAATTGAAAGATAAGGGGAGTATTGTATGAGCAAAAAATGGGTCAAGTGGGTTACCATGCCTTTGGCAGCAAGTTTGCTGCTTGCCGGTTGTGAAAGTTCCAATCAACCAGCAAGTGGAGGGGACAACGCTAGTTCAACACCGTCAACGACAGCCAGCAGCGGCAAGCCCGCAACTTGGATTGCAGACAGAACAATCAAGGGGCTTCTGTTTATTGACAGCGATGATATAACGAAAGACATCAATCCGGAGATTGCCAAGAAGCTGAAAGAAATGACAGGGATTACTTTGCAAATGGAGGGTGTGAACTCGCAGCATGCGATTGACGGTCTGATTGCAGGGCTGGCTTCCAATGATTTACCGGACTTCATCGTTTATTATCTGAATAACAGCGGTCGCCAAGAAATGCCAGTCATTCTGAAAGCAGCCAAAGAAGACATGTTTACAGACCTGACTCCTCTTATAAAAGGAACCAAGGTGTACAGCAAGTACCTGGATGATAAATATTTGCCGCTTGATACGAAGAACGCTGTTATGTTCCGTCCGGAATTTAATGGCTCCAGTTACTTTGTCCATATGAACGTTCAAAGAGAGGGCGGCTACGAAGAGCGCAAGTATGTCGGAGGTCCTTTTATACGTAAAGATATCGCCGAAGCGCTGAAGGTTGATCCTCGAACGATTAAAACAACGGATCAAGTATATGAATTGGCCCAGAAGATCAAAGACGGCAATTTCAAAGATAAAAACGGAAAAGCGGTTACCCCCCTTGGACCTAGATATTGGGGCAATAGCAATCACGAGAATGGACCTCTATTCAATGATATGACCTGGGGAGCGGTTGACCAACGCTTCGAAAAGAACAAGGAAGGTAAAATTGTTCACGAAAGCAAGACGGAATATCCGCTGAAACGCATTGAGTTTGTTCAAAAATTGCTGAAGGAAAAATTAATGGTTCCGGATTATTACGCGATGCAGGAAAACAAAGCAACGGAAGGAGCTATTAACGGCTCATTTGGCATCATCGGCGATATGCATAGTTATTTGGACTTCAATAAAGACATGAGCTATCTTCCGCTCGGACCTATTAATTCTTTGGATGGAAGCTACCGGATGTCGGTTGACTATAAGAGTGGGTATATGGCCTGGTCGATTCCGAAAACAACGAAAAATCCGCAAGATATCGTCAAATTCGCCGATTTCCTGGCCAGTCGTGAAGGCAAGCTGCTCTGGCAGTACGGTCTAGAGGGAAGAGATTTTACGCTGGATGCCAAAGGCAATCCTTTGGTTAAAAAAGAAGTATTAGAGCTGCGGAACAAAGATCCTAAAGCAGCTAAGGAGCTGGGCTTCGAGGGAGTAGGGAACGGCTGGGGAAGCTATCTCGGCAGTACGGATATCAACAGACTGGGCGATTTCGGCGAAATGCAGTATGGCGATGCCGTTTCACCGGAAGCCAATGCGACACCGCTGAAAATTGCCGAGTACTGGGGCTATGACGAGAAGAAGAAAAACGCAATCATCAACGATGGCTATCGTCCCCTTTCATTTATTAACGAGCATGCGACAGGCAATGAATTAAAAACAGCCTTAACGAACTACAATGAAAGCGTCATTCGTGCGTTCTATGCAAAGAGTATGGATGAAGCGCAAAAAATTCTAGATGCATCGAAAAAGCAACTGCAGGCAGCTGGCTTGGACAAATTCGAAGAACTGCTTCAGAAGAAAGACAGCGATCCGAAAACGAAGGTTATTCTCAAATAATGAATGGATGAGCAGGGAAGCGGGCGCTCCCCCAGATCATGGCGGGAGCGCACTTCTTAGTACGGGGAGAGATTAACGTGGGAAATGAATTTTATAAGCTCTCAGCAGGTGAAAAAATATTCAAGTTCGTTAATTATGCACTCATTATTCTCCTGTGCCTATCCATCATATTGCCTTTTCTGAATATACTGGCACTTTCCTTTAATGCAGGTAAGGATGCGGAAAGAGGAGGCATCTATTTCTGGCCCCGCGTTTGGACGCTAGAAAATTATCGGGAAGTGTTTACATCGGCTAATATCGGCAAAGCATTTGCCATTTCCATATTTCGTACGGCTCTAGGTACCATTGTAGGCGTGTTTTTATCAGCTATGGCCGCCTATACGCTAAAAAGCAAGACGATGCCGGGCGTGCGATTTTTTACACTTATGGTCTTTTTTACGATGCTGTTCTCTGGCGGTATTATTCCTTATTATATGCTGCTCAAAAGTCTGCATTTGACCAATACGATCTGGGTCTATGTCCTTCCGGGACTATATAGTGCGTGGAACTTGATTATCTTGCGGACGTTTTTCCAGCAAATTAGCATCAGTCTGGAGGAATCGGCGAAGCTGGATGGCTGCAGCGATTTTGGTATTTTTATGCGGATTATCATGCCGCTCAGCAAGCCTGTGCTGGCAACTATATCTTTGTTTACAGCAGTGAGTCATTGGAATGATTGGTTCACAGGTGCATTTTATGTTCGAACCGCTTCGCTCAGACCTTTATCTACCCTGCTGCAGGAGATGTTAACCAAACAGGATGCGATTCGGGATTCACTGATGCAGGCCGCCGGTACGACGCAATTTCAAATGCTTGAACGCATGCAGCTTACGGGAGATTCCCTGAAGATGGCGACGATCATCGTGGTTGTGGCACCGATTATTGCTGCCTACCCCTTTATTCAAAAGTATTTTGCTAAGGGTGCGATGATTGGATCGGTCAAAGAATAGACGCCTAAGAGGAGAGGTTGTAAGTGACAGTAATATCAAATCCCTATGACAGACAAGGTATATGGCTGCGAGGCAGCTTTCATAACCATACGACGGCCAGTGACGGGCATCATCCGCTTTGGGTGGTGTACCGCATGTATCATGATTATGACTTTCTAGGCATATCCGATCATGATCTGATTACCGAGCATGAGGGTGAGCACACGATTGGGACTGTATTTGAAGCCATTGAGGTGAGCAGTTCGCAAACGCACATGCTGCTTGTCCACCCTCCGAGATCTCTCATGGACGGCTACTCCAATGAATTTACCATTGCCAATTATCAGAAGCTTTCCGATATATGTGTAGAGAACGGGGGCCTATCTATACTGGCTCATCCGAACCGTTTTTTCTCCCATTATTGGCGGCATGAGGATATGCTCAGCATGCAGCGGTACAATGGCATTGAGGTTGTGAATGGGGATGGAAATCCGGAATACGACATCGCTTTCGATAAATGGGATTATCTATTATCTGCAGGACGCAGGGTATGGGGCTTCGGAAATGATGACTCACACGTCTACGGGCAGGAGAAACGAGCCTGGAATATGGTGCTAACAGAAGAAAATACGAATGGAGCTATTCTTACCGCGATTCGTGAGGGCAGCTTTTATGTTTCTACAGGTTATGGATTTGATGGAATTCGGGTAGAAGACGGTCAAATTATTTATGATCTTCGGTCAAGCCCATTGTATGATAAAATGTATAAATATGTGACATTGATCGGTAAAGAAGGCCGAATACTTCATGAGGAAACAGGAAGAATTAAACAGGTGAAGTATAAGGTCAAAGGCGATGAAGGTTATATCCGCATCGCTGTCTACTTGGAAGGTGGATTCGGGGCTTTCTCTCAGCCATTATTTGTCGAATAATAGAGAAAAATGTGCATGCTGCCAGTAAGAAAGGATGATAATCATGGCGCCAAAAATTAAAGATGTAGCCAAGAAAGCGGGAGTATCCGTAACAACAGTTTCCAGAGTGTTAAACGGAGAAAAATACGTGAAGGACGATCTGAAGGCCAAAGTAAAACGAGCGATTGACGAGCTTGGTTATGCGCCGAGCCACATTGCGAGGAGTTTGGTGCGGAAGAAAACGAACCTGATTGGCGTCATTGTTCCCGATCTGACATCCAGCTTCTATTCCACCATATTGAGCAGCATCGAGGAAACGGCGAGCTTGAATGATTATAACCTTCTGGTCTGCAACATTATCGAGGATACGGATAAAGAGCTGAAATATTTGAATGTGTTTAAAGAGATGCGTGTAGACGGCATTATTATTATGCATGAAAAATTAAGCGATGACATTCGGAGTTTTATTAATAAATTAGATATTCCTGTTATCTTTTCAAGTGTAAGACCTCTAGATCATAAGTTCGTTTCTGTCATTATCGATGATTACGAAGCGGCCTATGATGCGACCCGATATTTAATTGAGCTCGGACATGAGCGAATTGCCTTTATTGGCGGGGATATGAGAGACATCACTTCAGGGCAGAACCGTTATGTAGGCTATCGCAATGCACTCAAAGATCAGGGGGTAAGGATTGTGAATGACTATATCCGGTTCGGAGACTATAAGACGCAGAGCGGATACAATCTGATGAAGGAACTGCTTGCCTGTGAGCCTCGTCCTACGGCTTTATTTGCGGTAAGTGACGATATGGCGGTTGGAGCTATGAACTGCATCCATGACCATCAGCTAAAAGTTCCCGATGACATATCCATTATCGGATTTGATGGAAGCCAACTGACGGAGCTCGTTCGTCCGCGCTTGTCCTCTATGGAACAGCCTATTGAGGATATGGGGAAAATTACGGTGGATACGCTGATTGAATTAATTTCAGATCCTACATTCAGTCCGAGGGAAGATTTGATATTAGGACATAAGCTTGTCGTGCGCGACAGCTGCAAAGCCTATCAAACTGAAGGATAGACAGAGAACGGAGCGGGAGAGGGAGTGCGGAATGAACAAATTTGATGCGGTTGTCATCGGCGATGCCAATATTGATTTAGTAGTGGTGGGCTGTAATCAGATTCCTCTGCCGGGACAGGAAATTTTTGTTGAAGATATGTTGATGCATGTAGGCGGAGGTGCGGCACTATTTACGATTTCATTAGCCAAGTTAGGGCTGCATGTAGCATTTAACGGTGTTCTTGGAGATGATGGCTATGGCCGTTATATCCGGGAACAATTTGGACAATATGGTATCGATACCAGTCTGATCCTGACTAGCCAAACGAGTCGTACAGGCATAACGATAGCGATTAATCCTGAGCAGGATCGTTCTTTCATTACATATGCAGGATCAAACGCGGAGCTGCAAGTAAGCGATCTGGATTTAACTCATGTAACGTTAGGCAGACATGTCCACGTAACCGGTTATCGAGGACGACGCAACCATGGCGAATTCGTCGCTATGGCCAAGAAGTTGAAAGAGATGGGAGTCACCCTTTCTTGCGATGTAGGGTGGGATGATACCGGAGAATGGTATTCCGGGGTGTTTGAATTGATGCGTTATGTAGATGTCTTTCTGATGAACGAAACCGAGGCGCACCACTATACGGGCTTCGAACACATAGATGACTGCTTGAGCTATATGTCGGGCTTCTGTAAGCATGTTGTAGTCAAGCTCGGCCCCAAAGGAGCCGTAGCGATGAAAGACGGTTTGCAAACGTCTCGCCCCGGATTCTCCGTCAAAGCCTTAGATACGACAGGAGCAGGAGATTCGTTTAATGCGGGTTACATGTATGGGTTCTTAACAGGGCTGAATGTCGAGACTTGCCTGTTATATGGCAACGTTTGCGGAGCCATGTCAGTTGAAGCTTATGGCGGCAGCAACGGTACTCCGGATCGGGAAGGGCTGGAAGCTTTTATCAGGCAAAATAAAGAACAGACATCCGACCATTCTGAGGTCATATAACGAGGATATGTCGATGAAATCTAAGTTTGGAATAGAAGATATGCGAGGCTTATCTTCTATTCAGCTTGATTAGCTATGCATTATGCTGGGCATAACTCCAAAAGATTTTAGAGTTGTTCAGCAGCTTTGCGAGGGTAGATGGGGCAATCGCGGCACAAGAAAGGGGCACTGACAAATGGCTAACGATCTGAGGTTCCGGGAGGACGGAACATTTACCATTGTGCAATTCACGGACTTGCATATTGGAGGCGACAGGGACAATGAAGCGGATTTGCGGACGCTCGCTTTAGTCAGAGCAGTGCTAGCGGCGGAGAAGCCGGATCTCATCGTGTATACGGGCGACCTGATTTCAAGCTATGGCGTATCTGACCCTTCCGCATCCTTTCGTAGAGCTATTGCTCCTGCAGTTGAATCTAGCATACCCTGGACGCACGTATTCGGTAATCACGATGCCGAGGAAAATGTGACTCGTGAGGAACTGATGGCGATTGCGCTGACACATAAGACTTGCTACTCGCAAGCAGGACCAGCCGATCTCAGCGGCGTTGGCAATTACATGCTCACAATTCAAAGCGTGGAATCCGAGAATCCGGCTGCTGTGCTTTATTGTCTCGATTCGGGTGCGATGGCGCCAGAATCGGTCGGTGGTTACGCGTGGATTGCCGCTGATCAGGTGCATTGGTATAAGCAACAATCGCTTGCTCTCCGCGAACGGAGCGGGGCAATACGGCCTGGTCTCGCGTTTTTCCATATCCCGCTTCCTGAATACAACGATGTATGGAAACTGGGGAAAGTGAGCGGTATCAAGCACGAAGAGGTATGTTGTCCCAAACTCAACAGCGGGTTATTTGCTGCAATGGTGGAAATGGGCGATGTGATGGGAACCTTTGTCGGACATGATCATGACAATGATTACTGTGGTACGCTGCATGATATTCGGTTATGTTTTGGCCGCGTAACAGGCTATAACACCTACGGAGGCTTACCTCGGGGCGCTCGCGTCATTCGTCTGCAAGAAGGAAGATATTCCTTTGATACATGGCAGCGTCTAGAAGATGGAGGTGTCTTAAGATGACCTTTACAGTTGGGGGAGAAAATGCGGCCCAGACTCTTATTATTCCCATCTGCTCAGACGACATCGAAGAGATGGGAGCGACTCGCCTTCCTTCGTGGCTGCAAGCCTATTCACTTCTGCCTCATATGGGAGAACGAGGGGAGCTGACTTGGCTTCATGGCCGTATTGGAGAGCGGGACGCGCTGCTGGTAGGTTGTGGAGAGGCCTCGCGCCTAGATACGGAACGAATCCGCGAGGCAGCGGGGAATGCAGGACGAGCGGTTAACAAGCACAAGAAAGAGCGAGCAGCCATTAACTTGGGCGAGCTGCTGAAGCGCTGTGAGCATTCGGTTGCTATTCGCGAAGCGGAAGCAGTAACCGCTTGGGTGGAGGGCTGGAAGCTAGGCACCTATGCGTTCGAGGTATATCGAACGAAACAGACCAAGCATGCGGAAGTAAGCTTGCAGTTTCTCACCGATGCAGACTTCGAAGAGGAAGCAAGCGATACATTGAATGAAGCGGTACGATGGGGACGCCTCTATGCAGAGGGGGCGATTCTAGCCCGCAATCTCGCGAATGAGCCCCCCAATATGCTGCGTCCGAAGACCCTCATCGAGAAGACGATGGTACATTTTGCCCGTACGAAGGTTGAGGCTGTCGTTTATGAAGGGGAGCGTCTGGAGCAGTTAGGGATGGTCGGCTTGATCGCCGTGGGCAAGGGCAGCAAGTATCCTCCAGCGCTTCTGGAACTGCGTTATTGTACGGATGAGACATTGCCGCTTACGGCACTTATTGGCAAAGGCATTACTTTTGATACAGGCGGTATCAGTCTAAAGAAGGACTTCGATATCAGCGATATGCGAATGGATATGGCTGGGGCGGCAGCCGTGATAGGCGCCCTTGATATTCTTGCTGCTGGGGATGTGCAGGCGAACGTCGTTGTGCTTATTGCTGCTGCCGAAAATATGCCAGACGGGGAGGCACTGCTGCCTGGCGAGCTGCTGCAATATCCGAACGGCATATCGGTTCAAGTGGGCAATACGGATTCGGAAGGCCGCTTGGTACTAGCCGACGCTTTGATTCATGCTCAGCGCCTTGGGGCAGTGGAAGCCGTTGATATTGCGACCTTGACCTATTCTTGCGGAGCCGCACTAGGTTCCAAGTATGCTGGAATCTGGGGGCATGACGCAATGGTGGCGGAGATCGTACAAGCGGGGAAGCAAGTTAGCGAAAAAGTATGGCAGCTCCCGCTTGTCGATGAATATGAGGCTTACCTGCACAGTGATTATGCGGATATATGCAACATCAGCAGGGTAGGAGAAGCTGGGGCTACGACGGCAGCTTTATTTTTGCGTAAGTTCGTCCAGCCATCGCTGCGTTGGGCTCATATCGATATGGCGTCTTTAAAGGATGTCTCGTCTGCTCAAGGCTGGCATTCGGCAGGCGCGACCGGTTACGGAGCCCGTTTGCTCGCGCAATTTGTGCGCAATCGGAATTCCCGGGATGAGTAGCAGAAGGCAATACGCTTGAAACGACTCATCATGGAGATGGCAGCCTGGTGGTCCGCGGTGAATCTGCAGGCGATCCTGAGGGATCTAACGGAGAGCTGAAACCTACTTCCGTTGGATTAATCCAATGGAAGTAGGGATTTGGTGGCCTGCAAGTCAATTCCATTGGACAATTCCAATGAAAGTATGAATTTCGTTTCCACCCCGCACACCTTTCCATCACCTACTGAATAAATTTGGTAACAGGTCATTTACCCTCAAGTGAAAAGAATTTCTATACACGTGCTTGAAGCAACCATTGCAGTACTCGTGGGAATTCAGTCTGCCGGTCTGGAACTCAGAGTTGCCCTACCCCAAAAAAATGGCCTGTGACCTGCAGTTCCAGTATGGAACGTACAGATTCACAGGCCATGTACATTTTCATTCACGGTGGTGGCCGTTAGGCCATGTTAGTTTGGGGCAGCCTCTTTTGATTTTAGTTCCCGCCAGAGGCAGCCTGTTGCTCATTTTTCTGCTGTTTATGTGCTTTAGCATCGATGACTTTGCCGTTTCCGCTGCCTTTTTCATTCACAGCTGCGAGGTTCATCGCACTGCTTCCTTGAAAAATGCCGCCTTCCTGAATAATGAAGGAGCGGACATCGATATTGCCAACAAGCACGCCGGAGCTGGTCACGATGAGTTTGCCTTTGGTGTGAATATTGCCTTTCACTTTGCCGGCAACGATGACATCGCGTGCCTGGATGTTGGACTGCACAACAGCGTTCTCACCAATGGTGATGTCGCCCGCACACTCAATGTCGCCGTTCATCTGGCCTTCGATGCGTAGGCTGGCTTCGGACATGATTTTACCTTCACAAATGGTACTGCCCCCAATCAATGTGTCGGTTGTTTTAGTATCAATTTGCTTCGTTCTGGAGCTTCCAAGCATTAGGATTCATTCCTTTCTATTGGCAATAAGATAAGGGGAGGGGTTAATCTGGACGCCGTTCTTATGAACTTCATAATGCAGATGGGAGCCCGTGCTTCGTCCTGTGGAGCCGAGTAGGCCGATCTTTTGGCCTTTCGTTACTGATTCTCCGCGTTTGACGAGGATTTTATTCAGATGCATATACTTGGTTCGAAGCCCGCGGGAATGATCGACAACAACATAATTGCCAAGTTCGTTGTCAAAACCGGCCTCTATGACCTTACCCGCCGCAGTTGCAAATACAGAGTCATTGATCTCTCCGTCGAGGTCCAGCCCTGCATGCATGGTCGGTTTAAGTGTAAAAGGATCTCTACGAATGCCGAATCCCGATGTAATGCTGTGAGTGACCGTTGGCCAGATCGTTGGTGTGATGCTTCGCAGGCGCTCTGCTTCTTTCAGCTTGGCTTCCGACTCATTCAGATTCACAAGTAGGGCGTTAATATCTCCAACTAACGTAGAAAGCCCTTGTTTGGTGCTGCTGACCAGATGAGAAACATCTTCCGATGAAACCGGGATCTCGCTGCCCCCGACGTCAGAGCTGGCATCATCCAGCGGCTCTGGGTTTCGTATAGACAGCTTTTTGCTTGTCCCTTTCGTTCCCTCCGGCTCACTCATTAACTGAATGACATGATCGAGTTTCTTAATTTCTTCTAACTTCACCTTAAATTCATTCGCTTGCTGGGATAAGTCAATCAAATTGGTTTGAAGCTGTTCCAGTTCGCTATTTTTAAGTGTAATTTGATTAACCAGTTGGCGTTCTTGTCCATCGAACGTTTGCTGCATGCTGGTTCTCGTTTGATGGGAGTAGATATTCATTAAGTAAATCGTGACAAAAAATCCAATCAACACGAGCAGGATCAAGCTTGGCACAATATACAGACTACTATGCGGAAGCTTGAATCTTACGGTTCGGTGGTTGGCGCCCGGAATGATCATTAAGGTGAGTTCTTTTTTACCCCAGATGAATTTCAACCGATCCTCTTCCTTTCCGTAACAATGTCCCCCTCCTTGATTCGATTGTATTCGTCAATAGGATGAGTCATGCCTAATTTATTATTTTGCTAGAAAGAGGATGTCGGTCATTCGTATTGCCAACATAAGCACTATATGCTATGGGACATACTAAATTTGCCAATCATCCAATCTGTCTTGATCTCAACTTTTCCAATGAAAGTTACGTCTATAAGGTAGATCGATGAGCGATTAGAAGTGAAGGGAGTTATCATAATGTTGAGAAAAACAATTACGCTTTTGGCAATAACGCTATTTGCACTTACAGGGTGTGAATCATCCGGAACAACAAGCGGGCCAGTGAATACTTCAAATTCACCGACACCTAGTTCAGCTATCACGCCACAACCGACAGCTTCGGCTGAAACGCCAGCTCCTAGTTCGACAGCTGTTCCCAATAAAGGTAATGAAACACCGTCGAAGGTATCGATGAACGGGGTAACAGCGGTAAGGCTGGCTGATGCCAAATCCGGCTGGATCGGCGGCAAAGGTTGGATCGCACGGACAGACGATGGCGGCGTAAAATGGAAGGTTCAATACGAGGGGACAGGCGACATTAAGCAGTTGTTTGCACTGAATAGTCAAGATGCTTGGGCGGTTATCGGTGATGAAGGTAAACTGATAAGTACGAAGGATGGAGGTCAGCACTGGACTTCTGTTGGTAAAGTACCGAACCAGGCATTCCTTCATTTTGTAACGAAGCAGGAAGCATTTAGCGGAAATGCACACACGGTGGATGGAGGCGTGAAATGGACTTCCTTGCAAGTACCCGAGGGCACGAAGGGGGACGCCTATTTCCATGATAAAAATAATGGATGGGCTGTTAGACAAGTTAAAGATCATATAGAAGTCCAGCGAACACAGGATGGCGGCAAGACATGGAATAAGGTGATGTCGCGTAAAACAGCAGCCTCATTAACCGGTGTCGTTATTCGTTCAGCGGGTGCAAACGATGCGTGGGTTGAGCTAATTGGGGAATCAGGAATGACCCAAACCTCGTATTCGTTGTTTCACACGAAAGACGGAGGGAAGAACTGGCTGACGGTTCTGGCAAACAGCACCGCCGGAGGTGGTCCAGCCCCTGGGTTGCCTGCGGGTGAGACATCGGGGCCGAAGAACACGGGTGCAAGGCCCGGACCTCTCTACGTCGTGAGTCCAGACGTAGCTTTTATGGGGGGCCAGTGCCCGAGCTGCGACAAGCCGAACTCCGTCGGGTGGACCAAGGACGGCGGCAAGACATGGGTGAACGGCAAGGAGTCGTTCACAGGTTATGGTGAGCTGCTGTTGGCTATGGCAGACATCAATCAAGGCTGGCTCATCACGAATGACAATGAGCAGCCAAGCGTGATGTACACCACCGCTAGCGGTGGTGTCAATTGGAACAAGGTGCATACGTTTGATGCACTGAAATGAAGAAGAAGCCTTTCTGGAAGCAGAGCACTGCTGACAGAAAGGCTTCTTTGCAGTTTTATCACCCATGAAATCCCATCCTCTATACCCCCTGACCTTGTCATCGGCGTAGAATGGTACGTGTAGGTGAGCTCGTGTTTTTCACCACTCCCAAAAGAAAAAATAAAATTGGCATCGACCGTATCGGACATGGTGCGGTGTACTTAGGTAACGGCCTTATGCTGCATACCTTCCGCAAGGGCATTGGAGTCACGATATCTGAATTGAATAGTTCTTGGAAAGAGCGCTTTGTCCAGGCTAAGCGCGTTCTGTAACTCCTCCAAAAGTTCCACGTCATTCTGTCCCGAAGTACTCTTCACCAACTGGAACCCGTTTTGTAGACAATACTTCACTTACAGTCCCTACGTGCAATCCTTTATTCTTGACAGCGGTAATCATGCCATCCAAGGCTGAACTTGCTGATCGAGTAGGATGCATGAGTATTAAGAAACCATTGTCCGCTTTTGTATTTATTTTATGAATAATGGATTGTGGGCTTGGATTTCTCCAATCTATCGTATCTAACGTCCACAACACCGTATTCAGCTTCATACTTTGAGCAACTTCTACAGTCTCTTTATCGAAATCACCCGACGGGGGAGCAAACCATCGGTTTTTTACTTGTAGTTCTTGAGAAAGCAGTTTCTCGGTTTTCGAGATTTCTTGGTAAGCTTGGCTATTGCTTAATTGGCTCATGTTTTTATGAGAATAAGCATGATTGGATAATTCATGACCGCGGTTCAGGATTTGTTTGGCCGTTGTCACATTTTTTTTAAGCCAAGAACCGTCAAGAAAGAAAGTTGTTTTCACATGATGCTTGTCCAGGGTATCGAGAATAACAGGGATATATTCATTTCCCCATGCGACATTGATCATGAAAGAAACCATTGGTTTTTGGGGGTTACCGCGATAAATCGGGGCTGCTCCCAACTGATTAAGATGAATCTCCGCTGGTATTTCCTTATAAACATAATGAATAGATCTGCCGCCAAGGTTATTCTTGTTCATTTCGTATGTCTTTTGAATATCGACTTCCAGACCATTGTAACCAGGGATAGCACCCTCAACACGATCTATTCTGGCGGAAATAGGTAAGATCCGCTTTTTTGGAGCTTCATTCATAATCTCTGTCATGATGGAATCGCCAGCGGATGCTGTGAATCCGAATAAAACAGGCAGCGTACAAAGGATCAAACAATATCGCAGCTTAACATGTGCCATCGCAAAGCACTCCATTTCATGTCTCTTTTAGGTTTAGGCATCTCTATGTCTAATCAATTTTTACAGGGACAGCCTTGTTATAGTTTAGAAGTTGCGAAACGGTAACCAGCTGATAACCCCTACTTTTTAATTCCGGCAAGATGATCTTCAAGGCTGCTATGGTCTGTGTAGGACCTTCAATATAGTCATGAAATAATACAATATTTCCGTTTTTCGCATTCTTTAATACGCGATTTACAATTGTGTTGACCCCTGGTGTACTCCAATCCTTTGTATCCAATTGCCAACTCCACATAATCAACTTATAGCCTTCTGCTCGAACAGCAGCTACAAGTCGTTCGTTATAAAACCCTCCAGGTGGACGAAACAATAGGCAACGTCTTCCTGTTGTGTCATAGATAAGTTCTTCAGTTTGATTAATTTCTTTTTTGATGTTGTTTTTTTTGCTTAGATAGGCGTGGCTATATGTATGATTAGCTATCTCATGACCCTCACGTAGGGTTTGATTTAGAACGTCAGGAAACCGTTTTACTTTATTACCAACAACGAAAAAAGTGGCTCTAGCCTCGTACTGTTTTAGCAGTTTCAGAATCTGAGCTGTGTACTCAGGATGAGGACCATCGTCGAACGTTAGTGCAATGACTTTTTCATCGGTGGTTATTTCCCAAACGATTTCTCCGCGTGTCTCATAATAAGCTCGATCTTTCTTAGGAGCGGCACTAGCAGTTGGCTGCATCAAAAATAGACAACTACACAAAATAATAAATATTTTCATGGTGTTCTCCTTTATACAAGTGAGTGACAAAATTATAGTCTCCAATTAATCGAATCCAATTCAATATAAATTTGGATTGTTTTAGTTCTTAAGGTGATTTTGAGCAAAAAAAAGACAGGTTGCGGCCGCAACCTGTCTTTTTGCACCATCTTATTAGTTCTTCGGCTGGTCACCGCCATTACTGCTGTTTCCGGAATTGTTCCCATTCCCGTTTCCATTAAAAAACGTAGTCGTCAATGCACGAATCTTCTCCATGAATTTCCCGTACCCATATCCGGTAAGAAATGCCACACTGATACGAGCGGCCATCGAGTCTCCGACCTGCAGCAGCAGAATGCCGCTCTCGAATAAGACGATGGTAATGATCGCTGATCCAAAGCATAGTATCGGACGCATCAGGTACCAGTACACCCACTGGGTAGTGAGGTCGTGGTAATGCTCATGAAACATGCGCAGTCCATACAGCGCTCCGCCTAAAGCTCCCGCAAATCCAAAGCACGCGTACTCGTGATATAGATTTACGTCGACACCGAGCAGTTTCCCCTGAACAGAACCGCTGCCCAGCACAGCCATCATCCAGAGGCTGCCGACGAACCAGATAAGCAAATAAGAGAAGATAAACTGCTTGCCGAATCGGTGAAGGGGATCCATAAATAAAACACCGCCCTATACATGGTTAATACCATTGTATGAGCGGTGTAGTTGTTGATGCCTGCATGTAGGGACGTTTCTCCGATAACTTTAAGTATTGCATGATGGCTGTGGAGCAGTCTTGCGCCGTATATTTTTGATGGTTGCGGATATCTGTTCTACGTTTCACAAGCTCGGGATACTGTTCAAGCAGTAATTTAAACCAGTGATCTATCATCTCTAGTGAAATAATTTTCTGTCCATAACCCTGTTCCTGAAAATAGTCGCAGTTCTTCTCTTCTTGACCTGGAATTGGGCTGTAGAACAGCATCGGAATGCCTTTGGCCATTGCTTCTGTACAAGTCATCCCGCCCGGCTTCGTAATGAGCAGATCGGAGATGTCCATCAGCTTGTTAATCTCGCTTGTATAACCGATTAGATGTACGTTAGGCTGCCGGAACACGTCTTCCTCGAGTAGTTGTTGACGCGCTTTTTCATTCGTTCCTAGGCAGATTAGAAGCTGGATATCCTTGCTCCAACTTGCCAAGTACGTCAGCAGTTCTTCCTTTTCTTCCTTTTTAAATACACCCCAACCGCCTCCCATGACCATAACCGTGGGCATTGCTTTTAGACCAAATTCTTGGCGAATCTGCTCTTTGCTATGTTCCAAACGGAAATTAGGATGCACAGGAATCCCCGTGACTTCAACATGCGTTTCCGGCACGCCGCGTCCTATTAAGCGTTCTCTCACCATGGGGGTTGAAACCAAATATTTGTCTACTGCCGGATCAATCCATGTGCCGTGAACGTCGTAATCGGTGATGACGGTGAAGAGTGGAACATCAAGTCCAGCTCTTTTGAGACGAGAGACGATAATGCTCGGAAAAGGATGCGTGCAAACAATGATATCTGGTCTTAGCTGCTTGATGATTGCTTTCGTTTGGGAATAGAAAATACGATGTAGAACAAGCGCCGCAACGCGACTTGGCGACTTTTCGTACTGATTACGGTAAAGCATACCATAGAGTTTGGGTTGTGATGTAACCGTGCGGCGGTATGCCGAAAAGATCCAAGGTGCTAAGGTAGGGTGTAAAAAAGCGCCAAGCTCGATCACACGTGTAATAATCTCAGATGAGCTTTGCCTAAGCTCCACTGAAAGCGCGTGAGCCGCTTGCGTATGACCTTTCCCGAAGCCCTCGGATAAGAGCAAAACCCGTTTTTTTCGCAAGGAACTCACCTTTCTTAGTAAACCATTTCTTTGTGACCTATTTATAAGGGTATAGCCTTTAAATTTGTGAAGACTTTCGCTTAGATGCATAACATTTACGACACACAGGTACATAGCTTTCATTACCGCCAATTTGAATCTGTTCACCGTGGAAGATCGGCTCCCCGTCTTTGCAGCGCATATTCATAATCGCTTTTTTGTCGCAGTACCAGCAAACGGTTTTGATCTCCTCAATCGTGTCAGCGACAGCTAATAAGGCATCGCTTCCTTCGAATAATTGCCCCATGAAATCAGCCCTGAGCCCATAAGCAATAACGGGAATATCCAATTCGTCCACAATTTCAATTAATTGAGCAACCTGCTCTTTATTCAAAAACTGCGCTTCGTCAACCAAAATGCAGTTTGGGCGTTCTGTACTCGCGAGTGCAATCATATCCAAGTTCTTGTCGACGACGATAGCGACCTTTTGCATGCCGATTCTGGAGACGACTTTGCCAACCCCGAAACGGTCATCTACGACGGACGTGAGAAGCAGGACTTTCTTTCCTTGTTCTTCATAATTATGTGCAACACGTAAAACTTCAATTGATTTACCACTGTTCATTGTGCCATAACGGAAATACAATTTTGCCAAGCTGGGCCATTCCCCTCTACGGATGTAATAAATGTTATATGGTGAAAAAGTAAGTAGCGGTCATACTATCGAGCTCTGCCAGTTTAACGGCGGATTGAAAGCTTGCTTCTGAGGCGAGCTTATCGCCGATCAGTGGCTGTTTCTTGTAAGGCTTTCGAATTTTGACTTCTATACTGCCTGGAACAGGCTCCCTATTGATTTGAATCCGTTGGGGCTCGTACATCAGCACATGGATGATTTCCCTGGAAGTCGCATTATTACTCTGCAAAAGCTCCTGGATCAATTCGTGATCCATAAGGGAAGGAATGCGTTCCTTCATACCAGGGTTCGACTCGCAGTGATGAGCAGCGGCCTTGGCCAGCAGAGCATCCATCGCAAGAAACTGTGGGTTCAGAAAGAGTCTGTGGTCCTCGACAACCGCATGAACGAGCGCAGCAGCCGTATCTTCGTCAGCTTCCACATAATGACCGCGCAAGCGAAGCCCTTTGACAATCTCAGAGGGTGGACGTACTTGTTGTCCGGCATAATAAGTATCTCTTAGAAAGCTATCCAGATGATCGAGCCCGAGCAGCGTAGTTTTATTCGTAAGAGGGCTATCTTGATGCAAAATATCCACAATCGACGGTGGCGAAATGCCATGCTTGATGAGAATATCAGCAACGACGCCGCGCCTAATCAATTGCTCCGTCTGCTGATGATGATCGTACCCAAGTGTTCTCTCAACCGCATGGGAGAAAGGCAAGTGTCCAATATCATGAAGAAGCGCAGCAATACGCAGATGAGGTTCATCTGGGCAAAAGTGAGCCATCAATGACCAGACGCCTACGGTATGTTCAAAACGGGAATGTGTCATCGGTGAAAAAAGCGCAGATGCCCCGAAGTGATGCAGAAACTTCAGACGGCGAACCGGCTGCGACCGGAAAAGCTCAACTTCAATCGGATGGGCATTCATTTGCCATTGATAGAGAGGCTCCCAGATCGTTCCGGTTGAAAAAGTATGCTGTATACTCAAAACAGAGTTCCTCCTAGGCTGTGGAATCTGGATGTATGTTCATTGCAGCGGTATAAGCTATCATAGCATGAAACATAGAAAGTTTGCTATCATGGTCCTATGAAAAAGAAACTCAAAACTTGGCTTTGGATACTCGTCGCTTTGTTCCTAATCATCCTGTTTTACTTTTCTTTCATGAGTTGGAAAGTTAACTATACTTGGAAACATTCCCATGGAACTCCTAGTGATTGTATCATTATTCTAGGCGCTGCGGTATGGGATGGCAAGCCGAGTCCGGCTTTACGTGAGCGATTGGATATTGCGGTGGAGGCTTACAGCAGCGGATTAGCTCCGAATATTATTGCCAGTGGGGGGATAGGCGGCAGTGAACCCTCTGAAGCTGTAACGATGAAACGTTATTTAATGGAGAAAGGAGTACCGGAGCGGGCCATCCTTTTAGAGGAGAGGTCACGAAGCACCATGGAGAATTTACAGAACAGTCAAGCGATTATGATGGAAAAAGGATATCGGACAGCGGTGATTGTAACGCATGGCTTCCATGCTTATCGGGCATCTCTGATGGCGAGAAGCCTGGGAATGACATCGACGGTGGAGCCGGTTCAGATTCGTCCGCTTTCATTGACGTACTATACGTTAAGGGAGTGTGCAGGCATTGCTATCTTTACACTGGAATCTATTATAATGAAACCCTTTTCATATTAATTATTTTTGAATTGAACTATAGGATATCAAGTGTTAATATAATATAAAAAATATTGAGAATATTTCATCTAATTAATTGGCTTGGTTTAGGTGGAATAGACATTCGCGTGTCATCACTTTTTAGCGCTTTAACGCGTGCGTCCAAGGGTAAACGACTCCATCGTCCAACAAGGACGAAGAGTACAACCAAAAACGAGGGAAGAAAGGTTGCACAACATGACTAAAATTGGATTACCTCCCAAACAGGGATTGTACGATCCGGGGTTTGAGCATGATGCGTGCGGTATTGGCTTTGTTGCCAATATCAAAGGTGTCAAATCACATGAAATCGTCAAGCAGGCGCTTCGTGTCCTTTGTAATTTAGAACATCGCGGTGGTCAAGGCAGTGAAACGAATACGGGTGACGGGGCAGGCTTATTGATGCAAATCCCGGATACGTATCTTCAGTTCGCTTGTGTGGATGAGAATATAAAGCTCCCTGCTGCTGGCAGCTATGGTGTCGGTATGGTTTATTTACCTCAGGATTTGGAGGCACGCCAAGCATGTGAGAGTATAATTGAGCGAATTGTCAAACAAGAAGGGCAGCAATTCCTCGGATGGAGAACCGTTCCAACGGACAATAGTTCTTTGGGAGATTCCGCTAAGTCAGCAGAACCGTTTGTACGCCAAGTCTTTATCGGTCAAAGTGAAGATGTAACGAGCAACTTGGATTTTGAACGTAAGCTATATATTATTCGTAAGCTATCTGAGAACGCTATCAAATTATCTCATCGTGAATCGCAATTTTACTATTCTAGCTTGTCTAGCAGAACGATTGTTTATAAAGGAATGTTAACGCCTGAGCAAGTTGACGCTTATTACATTGAATTGCAAGATGAGAAAGTAGACTCCGCACTCGCACTCGTTCATTCCCGCTTTAGTACGAACACATTCCCGAGCTGGGAACGTGCACATCCGTACCGCTATTTGATTCATAATGGTGAAATTAATACCCTGCGCGGCAATGTGAATTGGATGCATGCCCGTCAGGCTATGTGCGAAACCGAATTATTCGGCGAAGATTTCAAACGCATTCTTCCTGTTATTGATACCGATGGCTCCGATTCACAAATGTTTGATAATACATTAGAATTCCTCATGCTTTCTGGACGTTCGCTGCCGCATGCAGCGATGATGATGGTGCCAGAACCTTGGTCCAAACACGAAACGATGGACGATGAGAAGAAGGCTTTCTATGAGTACCACAGTACACTGATGGAGCCGTGGGATGGTCCAGCAGCCATTGCTTTCACAGATGGCAGTCAAATTGGAGCCATCCTTGACCGTAATGGCTTGCGTCCAGCGCGTTACTATGTAACGACCGATGATTTCATTGTTCTGGCTTCTGAAGTAGGTGTCTTGGATATTGAGCCGGAGCGTATTTTGTACAAAGATCGTCTCAGACCTGGACGTATGCTGCTTGTTGATACGATCGAAGGCCGCATCGTAACCGATGAGGAAATCAAAAGCCGTATCGCTGGCGAACAGCCTTACCGTGATTGGTTGAACGAGCACCTCGTTTCCCTTGAAGACTTAGAAGATGCGCCAATCGTGCTCGGTTCCGACCATGACACGGTACTGCAGCGTCAGCATGCATTTGGTTATACCTTCGAACAACTGCGTAAGACACTGGAGCCAATGGCCAAAACGGGTGTAGACCCCATTGGTTCAATGGGTACGGATGCACCGCTTGCCGTGCTTTCCGATCGACCGCAGCTGCTATATAACTACTTTAAGCAATTGTTTGCGCAGGTTACCAACCCGCCGATCGATGCGAATTTCGAAGAAATTATTACAGCTCAAGGCACTACAATCGGTCCTGAGCGTAACCTGATTAACCCTGAACCCGAGAGCTGTCGACAAATACGTTTGCAATCGCCATTCCTCTCCAATGAAGAGCTGGCGAAGCTGCGTCATATTAAGCGCAATGGCTTCAAAACGGTTACTTTGCCTACGTTATTCGAGGCAGCCGAAGGCACAGAGGGTCTGGAAAGTGCGATGCAAGCCCTTTATGCAGCGGCTGATCAAGCCATTGTGGAAGGCGCTTCGCTGATCATTCTTTCGGACCGTGGTGTAGATAGCCGTAAGGCACCTATTCCGGCGCTGCTTGCGACTTCGGGTCTCCATCACCATTTGATTCGCCAAGGCACACGGACCAAAGTTAGTTTGCTTGTAGAGTCGGGCGAACCGCGTGAAGTGCACCATTTTGCTTTGCTGCTCGGTTATGGCGCAGGGGCTATTAACCCATATCTCGCGTTGGAAACGTTAGACGACATGATAGGGCGCAAGCAGCTTGTTGGCGTTGATCTTGAGAAAGCAACGTATAACTACATTAAAGCTGTAACGAAGGGCGTTGTTAAAGTCCTGGCGAAAATGGGTATTTCCACGATCCAGAGTTATCGTGGGGCGCAAATTTTCGAAGCGATTGGACTTAGCCAAGAACTCATCGATTCGTATTTTACATGGACCTACACCCCTATTGGCGGGATTGGTATCGATATTGTGGCTAAGGAAGCTTTGATCCGCCACAACCGCGCTTTCTCCGAGCAAGAGGGACGCGATAAGGTGCTCGATACCGGTGGTGATCTGCAATGGCGCAGAGACGGTGAAGACCATCTCTATACACCGGAAACGGTGCATGCCTTACAATCAGCCGTTCGTACGAACAACTACGCGATATATAAGAATTTCTCGAAGCTCATCCAACGTGAGGATGAGAAATATATGGCTTTGCGCGGGCTTCTGAGCTTCAAGGAAGGCCGACAACCGATTCCGATCGAAGAAGTGGAGCCGATCGAGTCGATCTTTAAGCGCTTCAAGACAGGAGCCATGTCCTATGGCTCCATCAGTAAAGAAGCGCATGAAACGATTGCGATTGCGATGAACCGCATCGGCGGCAAGAGCAACACCGGCGAGGGCGGCGAGCATCCTGAGCGCTTCACGCCAGATGCGAACGGCGATCTTCGCCGCAGCGCAATCAAGCAGGTGGCGTCCGGCCGCTTCGGCGTCACAAGCCATTATCTCGTCAATGCGGACGAGATTCAGATCAAGATGGCGCAGGGCGCGAAGCCCGGCGAGGGCGGTCAGCTCCCGGGAACCAAGGTGTACCCTTGGGTTGCCGAGGTTCGCGGTGTTACGCCAGGCGTAGGCTTAATCTCGCCGCCGCCGCATCACGATATTTATTCGATCGAGGATCTAGCTGAGCTGATCCACGATCTCAAGAATGCCAACCCGCGGGCACGGATCAGCGTGAAGCTGGTATCCGAAGTTGGTGTTGGCACCATCGCTGCCGGTGTAGCCAAAGGGAAAGCGGACGTTGTCCTGATCTCCGGCTACGACGGAGGAACAGGCGCGTCGCCGCAGACGAGTATTCGCCATGCGGGACTGCCGTGGGAGCTCGGTCTAGCGGAGACGCATCAGACGCTCGTGCTCAACAACCTGCGCAGCCGTATCGTCGTCGAGACAGACGGCAAGCTGATGACGGGGCGCGACGTTGTCGTAGCTGCCCTGCTCGGGGCTGAGGAGTTCGGCTTCGCTACAACTCCGCTCATTACCATTGGCTGCGTGATGATGCGCGTGTGCCATCTGGATACCTGTCCGGTTGGGGTTGCTACGCAAAATCCGGAGCTTCGCAAGAAATTTGCCGGGGATCCGCAGCATGTGGTCAATTTCATGACCTTCATCGCGCAGGATGTGCGTGAGATGATGGCTGAGCTTGGCTTCCGCACCATTGAAGAGATGGTCGGCCGCACAGATGTGCTTGAGTCTAAGCAAGCTGTCGAGCATTGGAAAGCTAAGGGCGTCGACTTATCGCCGCTTCTGCACCAACCAGAGATGGGCGAGGATGTGGGCCGATTCTGCCAAATGGCGCAGGATCATGGCTTGGATCGCTCACTGGACGTAACGAAGCTGCTTGCTATTTGTGAGCCTGCTATTGAGCGCAAGGAGCATGTGCACGCCATCCTGCCAATTACGAACGTCAACCGTGTTGTCGGAACGATTGTCGGTAGTGAAGTTACACGTCGTCATGGCGTGGACGGCTTGCCGCACGATACGATCCGCCTCCACTTTAATGGTTCTGCTGGTCAAAGCTTCGGTGCTTTCGTACCGAAAGGGATCACGCTTTCGCTGGAAGGCGATGCCAATGATTACGTTGGTAAAGGATTATCAGGTGGTAAACTGGCAATCTTCCCTTCCAGTCAATCGCACTTTGTTCCCGAAGACAACGTGATTATTGGAAATACCGCATTCTATGGCGCAACCGACGGGGATGCTTACATCCGTGGTATTGCAGGCGAGCGTTTCTGCGTAAGAAACAGCGGTGTACGAGCAGTTGTTGAAGGTGTTGGAGACCATGGTTGTGAATACATGACTGGCGGCCGTGTTGTTGTCCTGGGTTCTACGGGCCGCAACTTCGCAGCAGGTATGTCAGGCGGTATCGCGTATGTGCTGGATGAGAAGGGTGACTTCTCAAGTAAGGTGAACAAAGAAATGGTTTACCTAGAACAGTTGGAAGAAACGTATGAAATGAACGAACTGAAAACGATGATACAGCATCATGCCACATTTACGGATAGCAGCGTTGCCCACCAAGTTATTAAGCACTGGGATGAGTACGTTTGGAAGTTCGTGAAGGTTATACCGAAGGACTACAAACGGATGTTTGATGCCATCGAAAAGGTAAAACGCTCTGGACTAAGCCAACAAGAAGCCGTTATGGTTGCTTTCGAGGCGAATATGAGGGATGTTTCACGTGTCGGTGGAAACTAACGAATCAGATCAGATGCTGACGAAGTAAGTTTTGCATAAGCAAAACATGTGATGCTTCCGATGCCAGTTTTTCTGGCGAAAAACTCTTGGGAGGGATTAAACGTAAATGGGTAAACCAACTGGTTTTATAGAACATCGTCGTGAAGTGGCATCTGAAGCTGCTCCCCTAGTCCGGATTGGACATTGGAAGGAGTTTGCGACGCCGCTGACTGAAGATAAATTGCAGACGCAAGGGTCTAGATGTATGGACTGTGGGATTCCATTCTGTCACACAGGGGCGTTGATCAGCGGCATGGCCGCTGGTTGCCCGGTTAATAACCTCATTCCGGAATGGAATGATCTGGTGTATCGCGGTCAATGGAGAGAGGCTCTGGACCGTTTACACAAGACGAACAATTTCCCTGAGTTCACGGGACGCGTTTGTCCGGCGCCATGTGAAGGTTCGTGTACGGTAGGTCTGAAGGATACACCGGTTACAATCAAAAGCATCGAGAAAGCCATTATTGATAAAGGCTTCGATGAAGGCTGGATTACACCTGAGCCTCCGGAAGTGCGCACAGGTAAGAAGGTAGCTGTCGTAGGCTCGGGTCCATCCGGACTCGCTGCAGCAGCGCAGTTGAACAAAGCCGGACACTGGGTTACCGTGTTCGAACGTGCAGACCGCGTGGGCGGACTGCTCATGTACGGCATTCCGAACATGAAGCTGGATAAGAAGTACGTCCAACGTCGTGTGGATCTGCTGGAAGCCGAGGGCATCACGTTCGTTACCGGCGCTCATGTCGGTGTGAACTATCCGATTGAGAAGCTGCAAGAGGAGTTTGATGCCATCGTTCTGTGCGGCGGGGCAACGAAAGGCCGCGATCTTCCGATCGAGGGTCGTGAGCTAGGCGGCGTCCACTTAGCCATGGAATTCCTGAGCAAGAACACGAAGAGCTTGCTGGATTCCGAGCACGCCGACGGCGCGTTTATTTCCGCCGAAGGTAAGGATGTTATCGTCATTGGCGGCGGCGACACGGGAACAGACTGCGTGGGCACATCTTTGCGTCACAAAGCGAAGAGTGTTACGCAATTTGAGATTATGCCCAAGTCGCCGGACACACGTCCTGCGAACAATCCTTGGCCGGAATGGCCAAAAGTCCACAAAGTGGACTACGGTCAACAAGAAGCGGCAGCGGTGCAAGGTGAAGATCCGCGCCAATACTTAATCAACACGAAGAAATTCGTGGGGGATGAGAATGGCAACTTGAAGGAACTGCACACGGTGCTCATCGAGTGGCAGAAGAACGAGAAGGGTCAATTCGTTCCTCTGGAAGTTCCAGGCAGCGAGAAAGTATACCCAGCTCAGCTGGTACTGATCGCGATGGGCTTTACAGGACCGGAGAACACGGTGCTGGATCAACTCGGCGTCGTCAAAGACGAGCGCTCCAACGCGAAAGCGGACTACGGTAAGTTTGCGACGAGCGTGGACGGTGTCTTCGTTGCCGGTGACATGCGTCGTGGGCAAAGCCTCGTAGTTTGGGCAATCAACGAAGGTCGCGCAGCGGCTCGTGAAGTTGATCGTTACTTGATGGGATCGTCGAATTTACCATAATATGCGGAAAAAGGAAGGAACCCTTGGTTTGGGTTTCTTCCTTTTTGTTTGCAAATCTTTTTTTACCGCATTTGGTGGAAATAAAAGCAGTTGTGCCGAGCTTAAAGTATTTAAAAACCGCAACGAGGCTGGAAAAGTAGGCTGAGAAGCCGTTTTCCGAAAGGCAATAGCTGTAAGGAAGCTTTTCAAACCGCTAATGAAACCGACGAATAGCCGGTACGCATAGCACACTAGCAACAATGGCGATGCCAATCGAAGCGAATATCGTTATGGTTGTTATCCCGCCAATCCCATCTGCAATTAAGCCAATGAGGAAATAACTCACAGGCAGCAGGGCGAAAGAACCTAATAGATCAAGATATTTTAACGCGATCATAGCGATCGACGATCCAGCCGGAAAAGGGGAGCATGATTACGTAAGGGAGCATATATGCAGCCATTACGATGCCCATCATCGTGGTTGAGCCTGTTAGGGAATAAACAACCATGGGTAAAATAACGGTAGTAACAGAACCGCCGAGCATGGAGATGAGTTGGCTAAGCCACAAAGGAAAGGAACGTGATTGTACGAAAGGCATTAGGAAATTATCTAGTACTCGCTGTTTCTTTTTAAGATGGGATTCTATTTGCATGTTTGATTTACTCCTAACTCACAGAATCAAAAGGTGAACAATTCATACACATCATGTACAATAGAGGGAGCAGGTAAACGCGCGATGCTGCGAAAGCCTAGTATGCACGGATTGGAGGGGAGCACATGAAGAAAGAGAATCTCATCACGCCGGCGGAACTGCATGCACTGCTAACTGAGAATGGGGAGGACCTTCAGGAATTTGAAATCGACGAACCCATCGGTACACAGCATCTTCATTCTCTGCAAAAAGCAATTGTGCTCCTCTCCCAGCAGGTTGCGGATCTTCAAACGCAGCTTCATGAGCATTTTATACGCCAGAACAAACAACAAGAACAACTGCTCCGGCAATTTGAATATCAAATTGAACATAAGCTCCATGAACAGTTGGCAAATGGGATCGTGGTACTGCAGCAGCCGACGGACATGGATGTCGAAGTTTTAAATAAGAAGTCCCAACAATTGACGCTCTATTCAGCTGAATTGCCTGACCCGGTTGATGAAGAGCCGACATATTCCAGGGTGAAAAGCTACAGAAAGATTCGGAAACGAAAGAAGTCGTTACTGGAGAAGCTTTTCGGATAGTTGAAAAGACAAAAGACCGCATCTTCCTAATCGAAGAGCGGTCTTTCCGTGTCTTAGTACAGCTGGATGCTATAGCATCCCTTCCTCATGAGCCTTCTTGGATGCTTGCACGCGGTCTCGGACGTCCATTTTCGAGTATATGCTGGAAATATAGTTCTTCACAGTGCCTTCGGACAAGAAAAGCTTTTCGGCAATTTCTCGGTTATTGAGGCCATCTGCGATACAATGCAGTACTTGCAACTCGCGCTCGCTCAGTCCATAAGTGTCGGTTCTAGTCTGCTCTTCTACAGCTTTGACTCCAGCACTCTGCGATGTGTGATCAGAAGCGCCTCTCGCTTCCTGGACGAGCATTCTGGCGATATCTTGCGGGATGAGTGTACCGCCTTGATGCACCCATTTGATACCGGCCGCCAGATCCTTCGGATGAATGGCTTTGAGCAAATAGCCTTCGGCACCCGCTCCTAGGGCATCAACGACATAGCTGATTTCCTGGAAGGTAGTCAGGATGATGACACGAATCTGAGGCCATGTTGCCTTGATTTGGCGGGTCGCTTCGACGCCATCCATGACAGGCATATGAATGTCCATGAGTACAACGTCAGGCTGCTGTTCTTCGCACTGCTTTAGGGCTATGTGACCATTCTCAGCCAAACCAACGACATGAATATCCGGATCCATATCAAGTACGATGTGCAGGCTTTCTCTAATTAAATCCTGATCATCGACCAGGAGAAGTTTAAGCGGGGTCGTGTTCATGCTTGATCCTCCTCAGAGTTTTTCGCCAGAAAAACTGGCATCGAAAGCGTTACTTGAGTTTTTCGCCAGAAAAACTGGCATCGAAAGCGCTGCTTAAGTGTGTATCCACATTGTACCACCCGGTGCTTCCAACGGGAAAGGATTTAGAATGATGGCAAGCGTTTGGCGGGAATGGAACAATGGACGACAGTACCTTGACCTAATGTGGAACTCACCTGAAGTGTACCTTGCAGAGCAAATATGCGTTCCTGCATGGCGTTGATACCAAAGCCAACTTTCAGCTGCTCCGTACCGATGCCATCGTCCTCAATGCGAATGTCGACTAAATCATCGGAGTAAGTGAGTGTAACTTCTACGGTGGAAGCCCGGCCATGCCGTTTGGCATTGGTTAGTGATTCCTGCAGGCAGCGAATGAGTGAAAGTTTGGTTTGTTTCGGAATGTCGAATTCCTCGCCTACGGTCGTGAATCGGATTTGGGTCCCGGTATGAAGGGCAAATTCGTTGGCCAGTCTCGTCAATTGCTGGGAGAGCAGCATATCGCCCTCGGGGACCATCTGATGAATGCTGCGGCGTACTTCTTCGAGTCCATTGCGGGTTACACTACGCAGGACATCCAGCTTTTCTTTGGCTTTGTCTGGTGCTGTTTCGATCAGGTAGGACACAGCGTCCATCCCCATGATGACGGAAGTAAACGTATGCCCCACTGTATCATGTAATTCACGAGCCATCCGGTTGCGCTCCTCAAGCAGTGTAAGCTGTTCGATTTGGTTGGCGTACTGCTCTAATGCGTTATTTTGCTCATGGATTAAACGATACTGACGTTGGTTCTCGGCTAAAAGCTTTTCGGTCTTCTCATTCGAAGTCACAACCCGTTGTAAGCTAAGGCCAATGGCAAAGAACAGCACAGCATTTAAGATAATGCTAAATAATTGGCCAACCCCCATCCCGCTATGCAGGATGAAAAAATACTCTAAAGGCATAGCCACCATAAATATGGGAGCGGTCCACCAAGCATTTTTTCGGTCGGTGAGGAATCCAATAACCATTAATGGGCAATTAATAGTAAGGTACGCATCCTGCTGCATCCATGAAAGATAGATTTGTAGAGGGATACCTGTCAGCAGCACGGCAATCGGATAGAAAGTTGAGTTGATGTAGTTCGGTCTCCAGAATAGAAATGGAACGCCATAGGACAGGAGGATGGCCAATATCGTTTGGATGGTGGCAGTTAGTTCATGCTCATGCATATGGAGAAGCGCATAAAGTAAGCCAAGCAGCGTAGAACCAGTCAAGACGATAAACAGGGACCACTCCACACCGTGCCAAGGTCTTCTTTGAATCATAAAAGGACTCCTTTACACAAGATCTTATAAGATCATTGTACATAAAAACAGGAAAAAGCCATAGTGAGTGCAGTCATATAGGTTAGGTGATGGTTTGTGACCTTACTCTATGACTATACTATTCTTAGGAGGATTACTAGGCAAAGCGGTTCAGGTAGGGTAGCATTGGGTTATATTGGTTAAAAGTTAGGGGAGTGTTAAGGATGACGGCAACAACAGATGCCATTACACCGATAGTAAAAATCGATCAAATTACAAAACGAATCGGTTCTAAGACGATTATTGATAAATTAAGCTTTGAGGTGCCGCGGGGCGAGGTGTTTGGGTTTCTCGGACCGAACGGAGCGGGAAAAACGACAACCATCCGGATGATGGTCGGACTCATGTCGATCACGGAAGGGGATATACGGATTGGCGGGTATTCGATACGTACCCATTTTGAGCAAGCGATTCGTCATGTTGGCGCTATTGTGGAAAATCCGGAAATGTACAAGTTTCTGAGCGGTTATCATAATTTGGTTCATTACGCGAGAATGTTCCCGGGCATTGAGGAAGACCGAATTCATGAGGTCATTGATCTTGTTGGTATGGAAAATAGAATCCATGACAAGGTCAAAACGTACTCCCTCGGTATGCGCCAAAGGCTTGGAATTGCCCAAGCCTTGCTGCATAAGCCGTCGGTACTAATCCTCGACGAGCCTACCAACGGGCTGGATCCAGCTGGTATTCGAGAACTGCGTGATCATTTGCGGAAGCTTACCCGGGAGGATGGAATCTCAGTCATCGTGTCCAGTCACTTACTTTCGGAGATGGAGTTGATGTGCGATCGTGTCGCCATTATTCAGAACGGGAAGCTGGTGGACGTCAGACTGATTAAAGAGTTTGGTCAGGCGGATGGCAAGCAGCAGGTGGCTTTTGAGGTGGCATCGATGGATCAAGCTTTGACATTAGCAGCAGAACACGGAGCACAAGTGAATGTAGCTGGGGATGACCTTATCATGAATCTCGATAAACAAGAAACCGCTGCGTGGAACAAAAGGTTCGTAGAGGCAGGGATTGCGGTCTACGGCATCCGAGCGGCTACCAAATCCCTGGAAGATCAATTTTTAGAGATGACGGGAAGTGATCCGATTGCTTAATCTAATTCGAAATGAACATATGAAAATTTATCGTAGGCTGCGAACTTGGATTCTAGGTGGATTATTGATTGCTATTGTCGTATTAGCTGCGCTGTTTTCACATTCGGGCTATAAAGCAAATGAAGACTGGAAGACCAGAGCAGCGGAATCGATTGAGCACAATCAGAAAGAACTGGAAAATCAGGATGTGCCGGCCAAATTTAGAGAGCAGATGAGGGAGGACATAGCACTCCAGCAGTACATGTTGGATCATAATTACCCTCCGACAGATAACACGTTATGGGGTGGCACCTTAAGTGCAGCGGGATTAATCATCATGGTTACATTATTTACCGTAATCATTGCCGGAGATATGGTCGCTGGTGAGTTTACATGGGGGACGATCAAACTGCTGCTCATTCGTCCTGCCAATCGAGCGAAGATTCTCTTATCAAAGTATCTAACAACGCTTCTGTTTGCAGCTACTCTGCTGATTGTGATGTTTATTACTTCTTTGATTGTGAACGGGTTCCTCTACGGATTTCAGAGTCTAAGCCTTCCACACCTAACTGTAAATGCAGCAGGACAAGTTCAGGAAGAGAGTATGCTGGTGTATGTGTTTGCAACCTATGGACTAAAGTTAATCGAACTCGTCATGATCGTGACGATGGCCTTTATGATCTCGACCGTATTTCGCAGCTCTTCCCTAGCCATTGGACTTAGTATTTTCATCATGTTCGCGGGGCAAATTATTACGATATTGCTGCTGAGATACAGCTGGGGCAAATATTTTTTATTCGCCAATACCGATCTCACTCCCTACTTAGTGGGGCAGCCGCTGGCGGAAGGGATGACGCTTGGTTTCTCTATAACCGTGCTGCTCTTCTATTTCTTATTGTTTAATGTACTCTCATGGGAAATATTCCGTAGACGTGATGTAGCCGCCTGATTATCGGGTGGTCCAGAGACTAACGGATACCAAAAAGGACGACTCCTAGGTAATGAACCTTTGGAATCGTCCTTTTCTCATTTTTGAATATACGCGTGGATGGTATCAGGAACTTCCTTCAAGGAGTTCAACTGGTAGAACGCCCCTTTAGGAGTGATGTCAATGGTTCCTGTGTTGTACTCCCAGTCCTGCTGTACAGGAATGTGTATCGAGTGGATACCTGCATGCAGCGCAGGCAGTACATCCGTCTTGATCGAGTTGCCGATCATCCATGTGTGGTTGCGATCAAAACGCTGTTCGTTCATGATTGTTTCCATATATTCTCTTGTCTTATGCACCGTAACAAAGATGCGATCATCAAAATAGGTGTCTAAGCTCAAATCTTTCACTTTTTTCATTTGGATAGATGCATCGCCACCTGTATATAGGAACAGTCGATGTCCGGCTTGCTTAAGATGATCAAGTGTTTCGTTCATAAGCGGATAAGGCTCTGCCGTGTATTCATAAACAGTGTGGCCTAATTGCAACAACCATGATTCTTCTTTTACATTAGTTGGACGGTTATACTGTGAGGCGAACCATTGGTACGTCTCAACAAATGATTTGGGAAAACGATCCGGCATAAAGCCATGAATGTGAATGCCAGCGAGATCGATTTGAAGCTGCTTCTGCTTGATGTCCTGCGCGTTAAGTCCGTGCCCGGAATACCAAGTAAGCATAAGATCGATAAATTGGTCAATCACGAAGTCAAAATATCTATTACAATGCACCAACGTATCATCAAGATCAAAAAGTATCGTCTGTTCTCTCATAGGCCCTATCTCCTGTATCAGTTAGAAATGAATTTCCAACTATTATATCATGCGCCTTGCCCCAAGCCTAGGAATGACCTTACATAGCCACTGTATTCCCCTTAAATGCTCCATTTGCGGATGAGGCAGGTTTATTCCCATTCTCTTGCTCACCGTTTTGCAGAGGAGCAGCTGTTGGTGTTTTCGAGTCCATTTTACTGTTTCCTTGAAATAGACCACCTTCTTCAATGATAAAGGAAGCCGCGCTGATATTGCCTTGAAGGGAACCCGTAGAAGTAATTGTCAGCTTGCCCTTGGTTATGATGTTACCCTGCACACTTCCGGCCAGTACAACGTCTCTTGCAGAAATATTGGATTTTACAACGCCATTTTCTCCTATGATAACATCTCCTGCGCATTCGATATCACCTGTAATGCTGCCTTCGATGCGAATGCTTGCTTCTGACTTGATACGGCCTTCAAAGGTTGTTCCTTCTCCAATCAAAGTATCGGTTGTATTCGGATTCATGAAGTCTTTCTTTTTCTTAAACATGGTGGTTATTCATCCTTTCGAATTGATTTGAGATAAGGTTTGGGATCGATGCTTTCCCCATTTTTGAGTACTTCATAGTGCAGATGAGGTCCAGTACTGCGTCCCGTGGAGCCGACTAGGCCTATAGAACTACCTTTTTCCACAGAATCTCCCTTATTCACTAAAATTTTATTTAAATGCATGTACCAAGTGCGCAATCCCTTGGAATGCTCGATGACGATATTGTTGCCGTGGAACATATCCTTCCCCGTACTGATGACTTTGCCATCTGCGGTTGCATAGACAGGATCATTCTCACGGGCACCGAAATCAATGCCGGAATGAAAGCTGGGACGATGCGTAAAAGGATCCCTACGGTAACCGAACGTTGATGTGACGACCTTTGTGGTTGTCGGCCACAGGGTTGGGGTAATGCGAAGCAAATGCTGTTTATCGGCAACCTTTTGCTTCGTTGCGGTTAAGTTGGTTTGCAGTTCTTTCACTTCGCTGTTAAGTGCCGTGAAGGAAGCTAACGTCTTCTCACCAAGCTTTATAATGTCTTCCTGGGAAGCTGGATTAGGACTTCCGCCAATGCCGCTATCAAGGGTAGGGAGCTTTGCATCTGCATCCGCAGGTTTATCCTGTTTGCTGGATGACGTGCTGGCAACAGCTGTGCCGGTTGTGTTGGCGTCGATCCCGGCAATCGCTTTGAGATCATTTTCGAATTTCTTCATCTCTTCGACTTGTGTTTTCATTTGTTCGGCTTGCTGAGACAGTTGAATAACCTCATTCTGTAATTGTTCGATGGCCTTGTCCTTGGAATTTAATGCAGCACTCCATTGCTGGTTAGCTCCTGTTAGCTTAGTTTGCAAAGCGCTAGCCTTTTTCAAGGTATTTGCATGCATCACATACGTGATTATAGAAATAAGCAATAGCACCGAAAGGCATGCTGCAGCGATATAAGCGAATAAATGGGGAATACGAAACCTGACGACCGATTGATTGGCATCTGGAATGATGACTAGCGTCAGTTTTTTGGGTTTCCAGTTGAGCTTCATAAAGGCTTAATTGTCTCCTGTCGTGGTTGAATTTGGTAAAGTTCATATTCCTGTACTTCATTCGTCATATTCTGATAAAAACCTTCCTAATACCTACTGGTCCTATAAAAAATGAGTCGAAAGTAGGAAGGAATACTGTCGGATTTAATCGAATGTACTTAACAAATACAGGAAGTTGTAGATATGGAGTGTAGCCACTAATGATAAAGCTTGCAGGTATCGATATAGGGAACGATAGTATTAAACTGGTGCTGGATGGTTCTAGAGAACCGTTAGTGATCCCGAATATCATTGCGCCGGGATACGAAAGACATATCTTGCAGGAAGAGGATACACCGTTGAAAGCGCTGGACGTGATGATTTACAGCCCATCCCTTTCACAAAGAAATCAACGTTATTTCGTCGGACAACTTGCTTTGGAACACGAAGATAACCTAGAGCTTGAAGACACAGATAATAAGGCGATATCGGATCAATCCCTTATTGTTGCGCTTACTGCATTAGCTTATCAAGGTCTCACCAACCAAGCATTTAATGCTGGGTACGGAAATGCAGACGAAGTCGAATATACGCTTGGAACCGGTTTGCCTGTGCGTGCGTTTGCGAAGTTCAACCAGCAATTCGAGCAGAGACTTCTTGGTGAGCATGAAGTGACATTTCTATCCACTCCACAATTCCAAAACCGCAAGATTAAAGTATCGGTTCGCAAGGTTGCAGTCTCCATTGAAGGGGCGGCCGCAATGTTCCATTTGGCTACGCACGACAGCTTGCAAGTCAAGGATGAGGAGATTTACAACGGCTGCATCGGCGTTTGCGAGATCGGTGCGCTGACAACTGATTTTCCTGTTATCAAACGGATGGCCATTGACAATCACTTCAGCCATGGCGAGCAAATTGGTATCGCTACCTATTTGGATGCCGTCATTCGCGATGTCGAAGATGCTTACGGCTACGTCTTTCCAAGCCGTGCGAAGCTGGTGCAGCGAGTGAAGAATCGTGAATTTACGATTCAACTCCTTGGCGAAGGGCAAGTCGATATTCGACCGATCGTGGATCAGCATTTCCGCCGTGCGGCTTTGCGTATGATCGAGATGATCAAAAAGCGCTGGCGCAAATATCCCGATATTCAATGCTTCTATGTGATTGGTGGAGGGGCATCAGCCCTGAAACCTTATATCCAAGAAGCAGCAGGGTCGTTAAAATTGCGATTCGCGAACGAAAGCGAATATCTAAATATGTATGGCTACTTGAAAGTGGCCAAAAGTCGGTTAAGCCAGTCAGTTCCTGTTTAATCCTCACAAGCACCTGCTAATATGCGGTGCTTTTTTTCGTGCTTTTATGCCAAAGTCATTTGCTGGCTTCTGCTTGCTTCAACAGGCTCACCTCCATGTAAGTTGTCCAGGCTGTCAAGAACAGACAACAGCCAAAGCATATCGCGCAGATCGTTCCAATAATCGGCTTATACGGGCTGAACATGAGTCCGATAAGCACAAAAATAGCCGAGAAGACCATCAGTATATTTCCTCCCCAGAGCCAATGATTATAAGTTAAGCGTTGGCTTACTTTAGACACTTTCCGAGAGGGGTTCATCTCTGGGTCTGTCCCGCCAGAGGAAGGAGAACGGTTGGAAGGATTTTTTCTCTGCTTCCTCCATGCGGCGAAGACAAGAATTCCCATGACCAAAGGTTGATAGCCAAGAACGATAACGGGAGAGCTGTAGTTCGAGAACGATAGAAGTTCTGTTATGCTTTTGAACGATAAGTAGGTGGTCATGGCCATGAGTAGAGCGACTGGCTTGTTAATGGTCGGATAGTTTCGTTCATTACGGAACGAACTGATTCCTAAGAGGAGTGCCAAATAGATCACAACGAATTTGCAAGTGACTGTTGGGAACCAGATCATTAGCATAATGATATCTACTCGATCGAGAAAGTCGGTGACATGAATCGTTTGGACTAAATTGTAAGATGGATATAAGAAATTTCCCGGCATCTTTGGCCCGAGTACGACGAGTATGGAGAAGATGACAAGTGTGAGAAGGAAAACACCAAGCAGTGATCCATGACGAATAGAGGATCGGACTTGATTGGCGTTGTACACCGTATGAAGAAAGGCGCCAAGAATGAAAATATCGCCAACACTCCCGATCGTCAGCAAGTTACTAGCGGCCACATGCTGCAGCGGCGCCGTCAGGACAGGCGTTACGAGACGAAGATAAAATTCGTTAGATAGCAGCAGAGGCATGCTCAGAATGGTAATGACGAAAAGTGGGTAGAACAGATCATTCACGCGAGCAATGACTTCTATGCTGGTTTTTCCGAAGTAAATAAGTAAGAAACAAGTCAGTAAAATTAAAATCTCCACTGGTGTGTAATGAAGAAGAAGTGTAGTACTGAATCGTGAAACGGCAGAAATGTCACGAATAACGATCTGCCAGAAGTGAAACAAGATGAACAGATTGACAACGGTGCCTCCCCACCTGCCAAGTGCCTCTTTGGAAATCTCAAAAATATTTTTCTGGGGATAGATTCTCGTCATGAAACCAAAAAAGCTAGCAATCCCGAATAAATAGAATACAGCTAGTAAGTAACTGAACCAGGCATCCATCTGGCTGATACGGACAAGTACATTTTGCAAGGTGAGGATGCCTCCGCTTGTGATAATAGAAGAAGCTATCCATGAAAGCTGACGCTGGTTAATCACTTGCTTACTATCCATGGTGAGACCACCTTTTCATTTGATACCCAAGACACGGACTAGCCAGGGGGAGACTGTATGAATGAAGAAACGTGAAGGCATCGGTATGTTCCAATGCAAGTGTTTACTGATAAAGAGACCCACGATGAGAAAAGTAATGAGTCCATAGGTCATCTTTACAGCGTTTTTTTCTTGCTTCAGCATCCTACGATCGATAATTAGGGAGACAGCCAGCGTGAAAAGAAAACTGAGCATGAAGATGCCATTCATGGTTTACATCCCTTCTTGAACCACATTTTGGTTGATAAGACCGGTTTCCGGTATGGAGGCATTAACCATAATACGGAATTCCGCATCCTTAAAATAATCCTCCCAGTTGGCTTCAAATCGGGTTTTCCAAGCATGAGGATGTTTTCGCCAAACGATTAAACCGAGTTGGGCGGAATCCGTCCCTTCTTTTTGCATCTGATTAATAGTAGCTAGTATGGACTTCTTAACTTGCACCGAAAACTTCCTTTCAATCTTATGAATTAACTCTGATTTGTTAAGATCAAGCTTGGATAAATCCTCGCGAACCGCTCCAACAGCATCTACAACAAGCTCGAAAACAACCTTGTCATCTTGCAGCTTAGGCTTAATTTTGGTGTGTCCTTCCGTCACTAAAATGGAAATATCTTTACCTGGTTCCATAGGGAAGGTGAGTAGATGCTCCTTTACTTGGTCTCGGAGCCACATAAGTCCATCTGCTTCTTGCTTCGTATAAATGCCAACCAAGCGGTTGCCCTTAAACTGAGCATAGCCAAACGCCTGAATTTCTTGTGAAGGCTCTTTGGCGACTTGTCCCTCTTTAGGTTCGAAATAATTCATGATGGGGTCGCTATTAAAGCTTAAGGCTATGCCAATATCCTTTGTTGAGGTGGCCATAGACTGGCGTGACTTCGTTAGTTCACGAATCGTCTCAGCAGGAAAGCGTTCGAACTTAGGATCCGTGTTTAATAGGTCATAGCCTTTGCCTTTGGTCAAGACAAGGTAGGTGGTCAAACGGCTCTCCGGCGACCGGGGGACAACATCGAATAAAGTATCAATGCCTTTCTTGGCAAACTTCTCACCTATGACAATCGTTCGCCGATGGGAGAGAAATATTCTGCGGGACATGCGCATCTGCAGTTTACTTGTGGCTTCGCGCAGCGTTGATCCTACTTCCGAATCAATGTAATAGCTTTTGCCTCCAGACGTCCCTCCTCCACCGCCGCTGGCACCACCCATTGAACCAGGGAGCGGTAACATATAGGCAATACGATATTTGCCGTTATCCTCCAAATCCACGGATGAGGATAACACAAAAGCAATATCGTTGGTCTCTGTTCGATCCCAACATCCAGTTAGGTATGTCAAGATAAGGGGCATCGTCATCACGAGCTTGAATAGATGCTTATGATGTGCCATTAGGCTTGCCCTCCTCACTTGCTTTATGCTCGTGTTCAATGTTACTGCCGTCTATGCCTCCGTCCTTCTTGATTTGTTGAGGCAGCTTGCTGTCCATACGTTGTGTATCTTGGACACTCATGAATTCGGGACGTTTCTCCATCTGCCACAAAGGAGCGCGAATGAGCACATCCTTCAAATCCGTAGCGGATAAAGGTCCAAGCGGTGATAAGTAAGGAACTCCGAAGGAGCGCAGATTCGCCATATGGCCAATTAAAATCATCAAAGAGAAGAAGATGCCATAGAAGCCGAACAGGGACCCAGCCATGAGAATAGGAAAGCGCATCATACGAACAGCAATAGCTCCGTTAAAACGCGGGATCGTGAAGGACGCAATGCCTGTAATCGATACGACGATAACCATGGGAGCCGAAACGATCCCTGCTTGAACAGCAGCTTGTCCTACGACGAGGGCACCTAAGATAGAGACGGCGGAACCGACAGCTTTGGGTAAGCGGACGCCAGCTTCCCGTAAAGCCTCAAATGTGATCTCCATAATTAAGGCTTCAACAACGGCTGGAAACGGGATTGCCTCTCTGGAGGCAGCAACGCTTAGCATCAAAGCAGTTGGTAGTAGTTCTTGATGGTACGTCGTTATGGCAACGTACAGTGCTGGTGTCGTGAGTGAGAGGAAAAGAAAAACGTAACGGAGCATCCGTAAGAACGCACCGATTTGAAATCGTTCATAATAATCCTCACTCGTTTGCATAACCTGTATGAATACGAAGGGAACGATAAGCACAAAGGGGGTTCCATCAGTGAGGATGGCCACCCGTCCTTGCAGCAAAGCAGCGGCCACGACATCTGGGCGCTCCGTATATTGAATTTGCGGAAAGGGAGAATAGACATTGTCTTGAATCAGCTCCTCGATCATGCCCGATTCCAAAATAGCATCGATCTTGATTTGCTCAATCCGCTTGACTACTTCCTCAATAAGGGAGGGCATTGCCAAGTCGTCGAGATAGCAAATGACAAGAGCAGTATTGCTCTCTTTGCCGACGCTCATGGATTTCATCTTCAATCTGGGTGTCTTTAATTTGCGGCGGATCATAGAGGTGTTCGTGCGAATGCTCTCCACGAACCCTTCTTTCGGTCCGCGTACGACCGTTTCCGTCTCCGGCTCGCCAACGGAGCGCTTCTCTGTACCGCGAATACCAAGCAGAATGGCTTTCGCGTTGCCTTCCACGAGCAGGGCGGTGTCCCCGCCCAAAACAGAAACGAGCAGGTCCCCGTAATTATCGGAGATCTGTGTCTGAGACACCGGCAGTATCGTACCTACGATGCGGTCAATCGCTGTTTGGCCGCCACCCAGAATCATTAACGATTTCATTGTTTCGTTGAGCAGTTGGGTGTTGGTGAGCCCATCCACGAAGAGAAGCATTGCCGGAATGTTCGGCTCAATCTCGAATTCACGGACGACAACATCAGAGCAGTCCTGAAACATGGCTTTAATAAATTTATGATTTTCATGTAATAGAAGTGATATTTTAGTCTGCTTAAGCTCTTCGATGAAGTGATAGTCTAACGAATCACTAAGCTCAGAATGTTCATCATTCTCACCCGTCCTGTCTGATGGGCGTTTACGCAGGATACTTTTCATCAATTGTTTGGATGCTTTAACCATGCGAGGGCCCTCCTGCCGCGATCTGGATGAAGATTATAGGAATGCGTTTCCTATTTTTCTCGAAATGAAAGGATTTTATTACGAAAGTTGGAAAATTTTATTCAGTCGAGCCCAGACTGTTGGAGGGGTATAGATGAGAAGCCCTTGGCAAAAGCTATCATGATAAGAAATTGCGGGGAAATTTTCGCGCAAATATGACGCTCGTTCTTAACGGTGGCGTAAATCGTTTATCTTTTTTGGTAGAGGAGATGGAGCTTTTGTTGTGGGTTGTCATACTACTACTGCTATTCATCTTTCAGACCGCAACGATTTTGATCGGCGAATATAAACGACCAGCTAAAACAGTAGCCTGGCTGCTCGTTTTGTTTATTTTTCCAATCATCGGATTTATCATGTACTATTTCTTAGCTAAGGAATATACCCAAAGGAAAATGGTTCGGCGCAAAGGACGTCGTAAGATGGATGAAATTAAACATCAATGGATGTATAAGGAATCGGCTGCGATTGCGAACAATGCGGGGAAATATCAGCTGTTCGAAGAGCCGCGTCTTTGTGGACTGCTTCATAACATTCCGGGTTCCCCCATTACTCAGAAGAATCGAGTTGAAGTGTTGACCAATGGGGAAGTCACTTACGAGGCTATGATAAAGGCGATTGAACAGGCGAAAAGTCATATACATTTTGAGTTTTATACCATCAAACATGATGAAACCGGTTTGAGATTTCAAGAAGTTCTGATCCGTAAGGCGAAGGAGGGTGTCAAGGTTAGAGTTATTTATGATGGGGTAGGGAGCTATACGCTTTCTACGGCTTACATAAATAAGTTTAAGCAAGCTGGGGTTGAAGTGCATCCTTTTTTGCGGCCGCTCATTGCCTTCTTCGATAAACGAATGAACTATCGCAATCATCGGAAAATTATTGTTGTTGACGGCTTGGTGGGGTTCGTTGGCGGTATTAATATTGCCGATGAGTACTTGGGGAAAGATCGAGAGCTAGGTTTCTGGCGGGATACCCATCTGATGCTGCATGGTGATTCGGTGTATTACTTGCAGCAGACTTTTATGACAGACTGGATGTTCGTTAGCGGGGAGCGATTGGCTGAAGAATCGTTATTTCCTGAGCATAATGAACCGCAAGCCTCGTTGGCCCAGGTTATTTCGAGCGGTCCAGATGCCCACTGGGATGCTATTCAGGAGATGTTCTTCGCAGGTATTATAGCAGCTAAGAAGCGAATTTACATGACAACGCCATACTTTATTCCGGATCCCAGTATCACTATGGCACTCAAAACAGCGGTAATCAGCGGTGTCGATGTCCGTATTATTCTCCCTTATAAGTCAGATTCCCAAATTGTTCAGTACGCATCGCGATCCTATCTGCTTGAGCTGATGCAGGCGGGGGTTCAGTTCTATTTATATCGCAAAGGTTTCATGCACGCCAAGGTCATGATTATTGACCACTTAATGTCTACAGTAGGTACGGCGAACGTGGATATGCGCAGCTTTTTCAGCAACTTTGAATTGAATGCCGTGATGTTTAATAAGGATGTTATTGAGCGCTTAGAGACTGACTTTTTAATGGATTTGAAGGACAGTGTTGAATTGAAATTAGCCGAATTTGAGATGAGATCTCGGATGGAGAAGGGGAAGGAAGTTATTGCCCGGTTGTTATCCCCTTTGTTCTGATAGCGTAATTCTGTCAAAGGCTATTATATTATTTAAGACGCTCTAAGATGGCGTTCAAATTTTGTAGGGGAACCTTCTCAATCAGGTCACCATACGTTCTCAATCGGTTCATCACCGTATGTAGGTTGAAATCACGAATATTAGGATGAAGCTCAACCTCTTTCCATAACAGGGGGGTGGAAACGGAGGCGTCCTTTCTGGCGCGCGGTGTATAAGGTGCGGATAATGTTTTTCCATACCAGTGCTGCAGGTAGTCTACGTAGATTTTATCGCCGCGATTTTTCTTGAACCTTTCGATGGTAAAAAGATTGGGATACTTCTTCACGACAAAGGCGCCAATAAAATGACCGATACGGCGAAGCTGTTCAAATGTGTAGCCATGCTGAATCGGGATGTAGATCTGAACACCTGTAGCGCCTGAGGTTTTGGGAACCGACTGTATATGCAGGGAATCTAACACTTCTCCAATGATGTAGGCAGCCTCCATAATACGCGGCTCTTCCTCTAGTGAAGGATCGATATCGATCACCCATTCTGCTGGCAGCGTCTCGCCAATACGGTGGAAGGATGGATGAAACTCCAAGCAAGCCAAATTGCCCAGCCAAATTAGGGTGGATAACGAGTCTAGATTGATGTAATTAATGCCATCCAACGGCGCCAGCTTCACGAAGCTAGGTACCGGATCGGGGGCATTTTTTTGATAAAAGGACTTTTCATTATACCCGTTAGGGAAACGAATGGTTGTTAAGTGGCGATTACGGCAATAGCGCAGCAGGAAAGGAGACAACTCCGTTAATTTAGCGAGATAATCGGCCTTGGTAATGCCCGTTTCAGCCCATAAAAGCTTGTTTGGGTTCGTAATAGTCAGCTCATGCCCTTCCACGAGCAGTGTTCCTTTGGTTGTGACCGCCATGTAAATTCGTCCCTCCTAATATGGATTTACATCCGATTATTCCCTGTGGGGAGGGATCTCAAACTTATACGGCCTGTTGAAAGGTAATGAAATTATGCTTGACAAAAAGTTGGATTAACATGATAATAATAAAAGTAAATAACATTTAGTAAGTAACACATTAAGTAGAAGGTAATTCCTATTTGTATATAAAACTTAATTCTATCAGATGATAGCAACGGAGGAGAGATAAATATGAGTAACTCATTTTTAGCTGCAGTAAAGGAAAGACGTACGTACTATGGACTGAGTAAAGAAGTGGTCGTTTCGAATGAACGCATCCAAGAGATTGTGAACGAGGCTGTGAAACATACACCGTCCTCTTTTAACTCACAAAGCGCAAGAGTTGTTGTCTTATTCGGCGAGCAATCCGATAAATTGTGGAACATTACGAAGGAAACACTGAGAAAGATCGTACCTGCTGACAGCTTCGCGCCAACAGAGGAACGTATCGATAGTTTCAAAAGCGGGTATGGAACTGTATTGTTCTTTGAAGATGAGACGACAGTCGAGAATCTGCAAAAGCAATTTGCTGCTTATGCTGACAATTTCCCGATCTGGTCCAACCAATCCTCAGGCATGCTGCAATTTGTAGTCTGGACGGCACTGGAGCAAGAAGGTCTTGGCGCATCGCTACAGCACTACAATCCATTGATCAACGAGGAAGTTACACAAACGTGGAACCTTCCAAGCGAGTGGAAGCTGATTGCCCAAATGCCGTTCGGTAAACCAACCTTTACACCGGGAGATAAAGAGTTTCAACCGCTTGAAGACCGCGTGAAATTTTTCCAATAAGAGTAGGTTCATCCATCCTATTCGTTCTTAAAAAGCCATCCCATTCGTCCTTTGACGGTGGGGTGGTTTTTTGCATAAAAGAACAAAACCTGACAGTTGAGTTTTATATGAGCTTAATATAGTGAGAACCGTGACGAGGTGGGCGTTTGGAGGTTGAGAAGTCCATTTCGGCTCTCTCAGCATACATTTGTGGGGTAAAAAGCATCATTCTGGCTTCGAGAAGTCGTTTTCGGACTTCTCAGCATCACTTAGTTACTTTTGCGGCGATGAGAAGTCCATTTCGGCTCTCTCGGCATACATTTATGGTTAACAAGCATCCTTCTGGCTTCGAGAAGTCGTTTTCGGACTTCTCAGCAACACTTAGTTACTTTTGCGGCGGTGAGAAGTCCATTTCGGCTCTCTCGGCATACATTTATGGTTAACAAGCATCCTTCTGGCTTCGAGAAGTCGTTTTCGGACTTCTCAGCAACACTTAGTTACTTTTGCGGCGGTGAGAAGTCCATTTGGGCTCTCTCAGCATACATTTGTGGGGTAACAAGCATCATTCTGGCTTCGAGAAGTCGTTTTCGAACTTCTCAGCAACACTTAGTTACTTTTGCGGCGATGAGAAGTCCATTTCGGCTCTCTCGGCATACATTTATGGTTAACAAGCATCCTTCTGGCTTCGAGAAGTCGTTTTCGGACTTCTCAGCAACACTTAGTTACTTTTGCGACGGTGAGAAGTCCATTTCGGCTCTCTCGGCATACATTTGTGGGGTAAGAAGCATCATTCTGGCTTCGAGAAGTCGTTTTCGGACTTCTCAGCAACACTTAGTTACTTTTGCGACGGTGAGAAGTCCATTTCGGCTCTCTCGGCATACATTTGTAGTTAACAAGCATCCTTCTACCTTCGAGAAGTCATTTTCGGACTTCTCAGCAAAGGTGAGAACTCGAAAACCGAGCTTTCGCTGAGCAGTGACTGACATTGGACTCGGAAAACGTGCCAAAAAGTAGATAGAACGTGGAAGGTTGTCATTTGAAGGTTGAGAAGTCGATATTCGAGCTTTCAGCTGAGGTGGAGGGTGTGGCGTAGGTGTGAAAGCTCGAAAACCAAGCCTTCATCACATGCAGCACTTTTCTTGGTAACGTTTTGTCGCTTAAAAATAAATAAATGTCCACCTCTTCACAAACGGTAAAACCGCTTGCAGCTCCACGTCGTTACCTTAGATAGAAAATTTAAGGAGGAGTAATCGAGCATGGGTAATTTTAAAAAAGTATGGGTATCTTCCCTAGTGTTACTAGGTCTTATGGCGGGAGTGACGGCTCTATCAGCTGTCGCGGCTGAGCCTCTGAAGGTCAAATCCGAAACGGATATAGCTGGGGATATTGGTATCCTCCAAGGAGAGGGCAATGGGTTAACGGCTGATTACTTAAACAAGCCAACTACAAGGCTGCAAGCCGCGGTGATGTCCCTAAGATTAAAAGGATTGGAAGCCGAAGCGTTAGCTTTCACCGGAACGACTAGCTTTAAGGATGCTAGCGGCGTTTCCAAAGAGAACCAAGCAATTCTAGGTTATTTGAAAGCGAATCCAGGGCTAGGCTGGCAAGGAACTGGAGACGATAAATTCGAACCGCTCGCCGGAATTACTGCGCAGCAGTATTATAAGGTGCTGTTGGAATCACTAGGTTACACACAAGGCACGGATTTCGAGTACGCGAACGTATTTACCTTTGCCGGGAAAAATGGCTTATCGAAGATAGCTAATGTGAAGCAATTCAAAAACTTACATATCGCTACAGCAACCATCGAAGCTCTGAAGGTGCCAATCAAAGGAACTACGAAAACGCTAGGTGCCGATTTGGCGGATAAAGGTAAAATCAGTGCGACTAAGCTAGAAGTGCTCGGGAACGCAGAACTCAGCTTGAAGCAAAGCGATACGTTGGGTAGCTATCTAACGGATTCCAAAGGAATGACGCTTTACTATTTTACCAAGGATGCAGCAGATGTTAACTCATGTGTGGGTCAATGTTTGACCAACTGGCCGATCTTTAACGGCAATAATTTCACGGTTCCTGCTGAGTTTAGCGCAGCGGATTTTAAAGTGTTCGTGCGTGCTGACGGCAAAGAACAACTAACCTATAAGGGTTGGCCTTTATACTACTTCGTCAAGGATCAAAAAGCCGGAGATACCACAGGAGATAACGTTGGTAAGGTCTGGTTCGTTATTAAACCCTCGAACGGCGGGGTGGCGCTAGGCACCAAAACCGATCTAGGCAATTATTTGACAGATGCAAACGGTATGGCACTCTACTACTATGATAAAGATACGAAGGGCGTCAGCAATTGCTCCGGCAAATGCTTGGAGAAATGGCCATTATTCTACGCACCGAATATTGCGCCTCCAACGGGAGTTAATTCTGCAGATTTCGGCACTCTCATTCGTGCAGATGGCAAACTGCAAACAACGTACAAAGGTTTCCCTCTGTACTATTGGGTGGATGATAAGAAAATGGGGGACACGTTAGGCCAGGATGTTGGTAAAGTCTGGTACGTGATTGATCCTGCGAAATTCAGTGGCACCAAGACGGCGAATACATCTGTAAAAACAAGTAAATCGGATGCTCTTGGCACATATTTGGTGGATGCAAATGGTATGGCTTTGTACTTGTTTACGAAAGATAAAGCGGACCCTAACTCTTGTGTTGGCCAATGTTTGGTTAACTGGCCGATCTTCTATGATGCGGACCTTACGGTTTCCTCGGATCTAGCTAGCAGCGATTTCGGTACCCTTACTCGAAACGATGGCACGAAACAAAGCACCTATAAAGGCTGGCCGCTTTACTACTGGATCAAAGATCACAACCCCGGTGAAACAACGGGGCAAAATGTAGGAAAGGTCTGGTTCGTCCTCGATCCAGCTCAAACCACAGCAAGATAACTTTCCTTGTCAACCCTGTAGGTTTATTGCGCTCCAACATGCTGGCAGATTCAGCGACGTTGGGGCGCTATTTTTCTATAAAGCTATTGCCAAGAAGTCTAGCTGGCGATAAGGTAGAAAGATAATAAACTTCATTTCGACTCGGGGTGTACCGAATTATGCGAAATCGAACAGATGGTGAGCTCATGAAGCTGGTGATGGCTAAGCATCATCCTGCCTTAGAAGAGCTATACGATCGCTATGCGAAGCTGGTGTATTCATTTGCGCTGAAATCCATGAAGGAAGAGCAAGCGGCCAGAGAAATTGTTCAGCTTGTTTTCACACGTCTATGGACCACAGAAAAGGGCTTTGACGCAAGCAAAGGTGCATTCGTCAATTGGGTGATCACGGTTACTCGTAATATCACCATCGATTGCTTGCGCAAGAAGCGCAGACTCGATCAAGTGATCCAATTTGAGCCCAGAGAATGGGAACATACGCTCATTTCGAGCGATCCTGATCCAGAATCGGTTATGTCACGTAAATGGATAGGAGAGCAAATTCAAGAGGCTTATGTGCATTTGTCGGATAGCCAAATTCAATTGATCGATATGATGTACTGGCAGGGCTATTCTCTAAGCGAAATTGCAACTCAAACGAATGAGCCGCTTGGTACGATAAAAAGCCGTTTGCATCAAGGTTTAAAAATACTTCGGAAGCATCTGACATCATTGAGGGAGGGATGACGTAATGAAAGAACAGGAGACTGTGGAATGCAGTTATCTTGTCAATTATTTGACAGGTGACTGCACGGAGTGGGAACGCGCTGCTTTCGAACGGCATCTGCGAACTTGTGTCACATGCCGGGAAGAATTAAGCGAGCTGCAGGAGGTCTGGCAGGCACTTCCTTTTGAGATGGAGGAAGTAGAAGTCCCCTCGGATTTGAAGCAACAGGTTATGCAGTCTATTATCCCAACCCAATTGAAGGCCATCAAGAAAAAGAAGAAGAAACGTTCGTTCAAATGGGTGTATGGCGGGGCTGCTGCCATTATCTTAGGCCTCGTTGTAGGCGTATGGTGGAACAATCAACAACCTAAAAACTTTTCAGCCAACCCCATCTTAAATCAACCTGCGGAAATCGTGCATACGTTTCAATTGAAATCCGTCGAAAGTACAATGCCAACAGCTTCCGGCACAGCTTATGTGCTGCAAAATGGCGATATCCACAATGTGGTCATTAATTTGCAAGGTCTCAAGGAAACCCAAGGGGATTGGGCCTATCAGGTGTGGTATAACCGAAGCGGGAAGCGATACAATTGCGGAACGCTCCGTGTAGACGAGAAGGGTACTGGTGTGCTGACATACAGCATCCCTGTGAAGGTGAAGGATTTCCAAATTGATTCCTTTGGCGTTACGTTAGAACCGGATCCGAATGGTTTGCAGCCGCGCGGGAAGAAGATACTGGGCACTTCGTAGCTCATACTACGAATAGGTTAAGGTTAAACTACCAGTTGTGTTTGATCAGAGGTCTATGCTTTTTTAGAGAGGACGGAAAGATTTGAACGTAAAAGGTATTCATCATGTAACCGCGATGACAGGGGATGCAGCAGCGAATTTTCAGTTCTACACCGAGGTGCTTGGCATGCGGCTTGTCAAGAAAACAGTCAATCAAGATGATACAACGGCTTATCATTTATTTTATGGGGATGAAAAGGGAAATCCGGGAACAGAGCTCACCTTCTTTGATTTTCCGGGAGTTGGGCCTAATGTCTTAGGAGTAGGCAGTATTTCAGGTACATCTCTTCGTGTAGCAAATGACGACGCACTTTCGTATTGGGTAGAGCGATTCAAGGAACACGGGGTAAAATACTCCCCTGTGGAGTATTTTGCGGGACGTAAAGTCGTTTTTTTCGAGGATCCGGAAGGTCAGCAGCTAGCCATCGTTTCCGATGAAAATAATACTGGTGTTAAAGGCGGAACGCCGTGGGAAAAAAGTCCGGTTCCGGTCTCATACGGTATTACCGGACTAGGCCCAGTGCTGCTGACCGTGCGGAAACCGGAATCCACACTGGCAGCGCTTCGATTACTAGGCTTCACAGAGAAAGAACGCATTCCGGCACTGACTAAAGGACAGGAAGATATCATTGTCATGCAAGTAGGCGAAGGTGGGTCAGGGGCCGAAGTCCAAGTCGAGCCGCGCAGCGATTTGCCGGTTACAAGTCAAGGCAGCGGCGGCGTTCATCACGTTGCTTTCCGTATTGAAGACAAGGAAGAACTGCTGGCTTGGGTTGAAATCCTTAACAAAGCTGGATTACCTAACTCTGGCTTTGTAGAACGATTTTACTTCCGTTCTTTGTACTTCCGCGAGCCGAATGGTATTCTCTTTGAACTAGCGACCGATGGTCCGGGCTTTGCTACGGATGAACCCCTTGAGACACTGGGTGAATCGCTTTCCCTTCCGCCATTTTTAGAGAACCAACGTGCGTCTATTGAAGCGAACTTGAAGTCGCTGCATACGAAACGTTGATGGCGAAAAACGAACATTTCTGCTCTGTGATTCAGCTCACGGATTAGAGATGTTCGTTTTTATTTTATGATTGGCGTCAAATCGGTTATCATGGATACATACATAGCGTGAAAATGATGAAGGGATAGATGCCAGATGACAACAGGGGATAAAATCAAACTAACGTCTTACTCCACGAAAGGTGGATGCGGATGCAAAATCGGTCCGGGAGATCTTTCTCAAGTGATAAAATCTTTGCCGACTACAGTTGCTAACCCCAATCTTCTGGTTGGGATAGATACTAGCGATGATGCAGGGGTTTATAAATTAAGTGAAGAGCTTGCACTCGTTCAAACCGTAGATTTCTTCACTCCGATCGTTGACGATCCCTATTCATTCGGACAAGTGGCTGCTGCGAATGCCATCAGTGATATTTATGCGATGGGCGGTAAGCCATTAACGGCATTAAACATTGTTGCTTTTCCGATTAAAACGCTTCCCAAGCAAGTGCTTGCCGATATTTTGCGTGGTGCTGGGGATAAAATGCAGGAGGCCGGGATTACACTAGTAGGTGGTCATTCCATTGATGATAACGAGCCGAAGTTTGGACTTGCCGTCACGGGATTAGTGCACCCAGGGAAAATTCGCACCAATGCAGGGGCTAAGCCTGGAGATAAATTGATCTTAACGAAGCCGATTGGCGTTGGCATTCTGACAACCTCGATCAAAAAAGATCGACTGAATGAGGAAGAAATTCAGCGAGTCACGCAGGTGATGGCAACGCTGAATAAGGTCGCAGCGGAAACGATGGAGCCTTATAACGTTCATGCCTGCACAGATGTGACGGGCTTTGGTTTGATGGGACATTCTCTGGAGATGGCCAAAGGCAGCGGCGTAGGTATTCGCATTACTGCGGAAGATGTACCTGTATTGCCGCGAGTGCGAGAGCTTGCCGAAGAAGGATTCGTTCCTGGGGGCACCAAGAATAACTTCGCTCATGTACAGGAATCGATCACATTTGCTGAATCTTTGGATCAAATTAGCCAATGGATTTTATGCGACGCAGTCACCTCAGGCGGACTCCTCATCTCTGTCGATGGAGAGCAGGCGGATGAATTGCTTAGCAAACTGAAGGATGCAGGCGTAGAAGCGAGCTTGATTGGCGATATCACGACAGAACATCCCGGACGCATTGTTGTACGTTAAAGGAGCGAAAATCCATTGTTTCAAGACATCACCATCGAAGAATTACTAACCCTGCAGCATAAAAAAGAGATCACTACGATCGATGTCCGTTCCTCATCCGAATTTGAAGATGGCACGTTCCCCGGCAGCTTGAATATTCCCATATTTGAGGATGCAGAGCGCGCCGAGATAGGTACCCTATATAAGCAAGTGAGCGTACAAGCAGCTAAGGATAGAGGGCTGGAGATCGTTTCTGCGAAGCTGCCCGCTTATGTGAAGACTTTCGAGCAAATCAAGGAACCGAAGGTCGTTTTCTGTTGGCGCGGCGGAATGAGAAGTAGAACAACAGCAACCGTTTTGTCGCTGATGGGCATTCGGGTTTACCGGTTGACCGGAGGTATCCGGGCTTATCGGAAGTGGGTTGTAAGTACACTAGAGCAGCTTGGAGATTTTAAGCCTCCTGCACATGTTATTCTGGGAAACACGGGAACGGGGAAAACAGCTATTTTGCGCAGTCTTCTGGAAGAGGGCTATCCTGTCTTGGATTTTGAAGGGATGGCGGGCCACAGAGGCTCCATTTTTGGAGAAATTGGTTTGAAATCTCATAACCAAAAAACATTCGAATCCTTACTCGTCAGACAACTGCTGAAGCTTGAATCAGCGCCGTACGTTTTAATAGAGGGAGAAAGCAAGCGAATAGGCAAAGTTGTTCTTCCTGAGTTTATCGTTCAAAAAAAAGAAGCTGCCACGCAGATTTTTATAGAAATACCTATCGAAGAACGTGTTCAGCATATTATCGAGGATTATAAACCTTTCGAAAATCAGCCGGATATTCTACATGCGTTTAAGCATATTAAAAACCGCATCCATACACCCATAGCCAAAGAAATTGAGACCAATCTTCAAGAACAGCACTATGAGAACGCCGTCAGGCTGCTTCTGACGCATTACTATGACCCGCGCTATGAGCATGCGATGAAGCGATATGAACAAGACCGAGTCGTTATCAGGGCTGGAAATAGGAAAGAAGCTGTCGAAGCTGTGAAAAACTATTTGTCGGAGCTTTAGCAGTCAGCTATGGCATAAAAAGAAAGTGCTAACTGCAATCAGTTAGCACTTTTTCACATTTGTCTTAAAGTATCATACACATGAGTGGCTGCAGCAGAAAGGGGTGTGCTCTTTAATTTAATAATACCCACTTTTCTGGCTGGGATAGGCGTTGTTAACTGAATTTCATACAATGTTTCGTCCAATAGTTCTTGATTGACAAACTCTTTAATTCCGCAAGCTATACCAAAGCCATTTCTAGCAAATTGGATTAGTAAATCAACACTTCCAAGCTCAATCTCTGGCTTCATGGACAAACCATACCCTTCTGCAAAATGATCTAAGTAGGCACGAGTGCTGCTGCCCTTTTCAAGTAGGATAATCGGATGCTCGAGCAACTTCTGAAGTGAAATGGGGGTTTCTGCAAGCTGCTTGTACGCTGCCCCTGTTAAGAAACAGTCGTGAATGACTATGCTTTCTTGAATTGAAATATGAGGGTCGGAAATAGGGAGATTGACGATACCTAGGTCAATTTTCCCCTCTTTTAGCAGAGTAATCGTCTCAGTTGTGGTTCTGTTTGTTACTTGTATCTTTACTTTAGGGAACGATTCGTGGAACTGTTTAAGATGCGGCAATAGAAAATGTTTACAAAGCGTATCACCGGCTCCAATTTTCACCTCTCCGTGCGTAAGCTGATGCATCTCCGTAATCTTTCTTTCACCATTCAGAATAAAATGATAAGCCTGCTCAATATAGGTGAAAAGCTCGCGGCCCTCCGTTGTTAATGTCACTCCTCGGGATGTGCGGAAAAATAATTGCCCACCCAATTTTGCCTCCAATTGCTTAATCGAATGCGTAACAGCTGGTTGTGTAACAAATAGTTCATCAGCTGCCTTGGACAGACTTCCCGCTTTTGCCGTGATATAGAAGACTTGATATAGTTCCATATTGTGAATCATCGTTCGTTCAACTCCATGACATTAATACTGTTAATATCTAATATTAGTAATATTAATTTTTTTAATATGAATATTGTCATTATACTTAGTTGTATGGAGTTATTTCAATGGGAGGCTGATCTTAAGATGACGATTACAGCTATTGTAGGAGCGAATTGGGGCGACGAAGGCAAGGGGAAGTTAACAGATGTGCTTGCTGTTCATTCCCAGTTTGTAGTTAGATACCAAGGAGGGAGCAATGCGGGGCATACGATCATTAACGACTATGGCAAATTTGCTTTGCATATGCTGCCTTCCGGAGTTTTCTATCCTGGAACCACGAACGTCATTGGACCAGGTGTTGCCTTAAATATGAGTAAGCTCCAAAGTGAATTTCAAGAATTAGTGAAGCGGGGCGTACCTGAGCCAAAGATATGTATTTCTGAACGCGCGCAAGTCGTGCTTCCTTATCACATTCTATTTGATGAATTAGAGGAGGAACGTTTAGGGGATAGGAAGTTTGGGTCAACCAAGCAAGGGATCTCGCCATTCTATGCGGATAAATATGCGAAGCTTGGTATACAAGTATCCGAATTATTTGATGAAAGTCATTTAAGATCAAAGTTAAATAGGGCATTAGAGTCCAAAAATATACTTCTCACTCATTTATATAAAAAGGCTCCCCTGGATGTAGATCAGCTTGTTGATGAAGTGCAGAAGCAAGCGGCATTCATTGAGCCATTTGTATGCAATACGACAGCATTGCTGCAAGAGGCATTAGCAAAAGGACAATCGGTATTAGTTGAGGGACAATTAGGAGCGTTGCGAGATCCAGACCATGGTATTTATCCTTATACGACATCTTCATCCACATTGGCTGGATACGCTGCTGTTGGCGCAGGAGTTCCTCCATATGCGATCAAGAAAGTTGTTGCTGTAACGAAGGCCTATTCAAGCTGTGTCGGCGAAGGGCCATTTGTATCTGAAATTCACGCCGAGGCCGCTCATGAGTTACGCACGCGTGGCGGGGATGCGGGAGAATTCGGTGCAACAACCGGCAGGCCAAGGCGTGTAGGATGGTTCGATGCCGTTGCAACTAAGTATGGCTGTGGGCTGCAGGGCGCAACCGAGGTTGCCCTAACCAATCTAGATGTGCTGGGCTATCTGGAGGAGATTCCAATATGCAGCGCTTATCGCATTGAAAATGAGATTTGCATGGATTTCCCGCATACCTCACAATTACAGCAAGCAGAGCCAGTCTATGAAAAGCTGCCGGGTTGGAAATGTGACATTTCACATATTCGCACCTTTAGTGATCTCCCTATTGAAGCTCAAAATTATGTAATTCACATTGAGAAAATGATTGGTGTACCTATTCGCTGGGTCTCCATTGGACCGAAACGCGAGCAAATTATTGAAAGATAAACGGCGTTAAGGAATAGCAAAAAACCAGACCTCTAAGCAATTATTAATTGCTCAGGGGTCTGGTTTTATGGTTTATTTATTAAATATTTTCTCTAGAGCCTCACGTTGAGGGGCCCTAACATTCACGACAGGGCGAATGCTTTGAGCGATTTTCTCCGCTTCTTCGATAGATTGGCTTTTGCCCAGTGTAATCAAAGTCCCAATGGCTACTGCGCCGGTACGGCCTTTGCCGCCGCCACAGTGAAAGCCAACTTTTTTGCCGCTTTTGTAAGCCTCTACAACGTGATCGATTGCTTGCTGGAAAAGCTGATCCTGTGGTCCCTCTGCGTTATCTCCAAGGGGTACTTGAATCCATTCGACGTTACCGGCTGGGAAAGCACACTCTGTGGCTTCTCCACGTAGATCAACAATCACTTCAACGTTCTCATTCTTAACCATGTCCTCAACATCAGAGGCACCGCCAAAGAAGATTTTATCCTCGATTAAGGCTTGATAATTTTTCGGCATAGATAAGCCCTCCTTATTTTTTCTTAAATGGCATGAATTCTATAGTTGCCTTTACAGGTGCGGACGGTGGTGCACAGCATAATGAGGCATCCAAAGGCTCACCCGCGGATTCAAATTCGGAATCTTCCTTGGTATAAAAGATTTCCCAAGCGTTGCCGTCGGGATCATATACCCAAACCTTATCTTGAACGGCATAACAGCAGGTCGTGTTCATTTCGTCAGTGAGCAGAAGGCCGCTTTGTCTCAAACGCTCACCCATCTGTAGGACTTCTTCCGTGTTATCCACTTGGAATCCCAAATGATTGAGAACGCCGTTTTTCTCGAACGGCCTGACATTCAAAGAGAAGTGAAGAGCGGGACTCTCAAGCTCGAATTTCGCATAGTTGTCTTTGACTTTCGTCGGTTCAGCGCCGAAGAAAGCACGGTAAAAATCTAACGATTTATGAAGATCGGAACAATTCACCGCGACGTGCATTCGTTTGATCATCTTAGTTACCTTCTTTTACAAACTGCGTAATACGAGCTTTAATGGCATCGCGAACCTCGCGGAATTTGGCTGTAATTTCTTCTTCGGTTCCCGTTGCTTTGGCCGGGTCATCGAAGCCCCAATGCCATCTTTCGGCTTTATCATTACGCACAACAGGGCAGTTGTCATTGGCATGACCGCACAATGTAATGATGTAATCAGCTTGACTCAAAATTTCGGGGTCGATCACATCAGAAGTATGATTAGAGATATCAATGCCGTCCTCTTTCATCGTGGCAATCGCTCTTGGGTTTAGGCCGTGGGCTTCTAGTCCGGCACTCTTCACTTCATATTTGTCGCTGCCCAGAGCTTTCAAATAACCATCTGCGATTTGACTCCGGCAAGAATTTCCCGTGCATAGAAAATATACGATTATTTTGTCCATCGTGAACATCTCCTTATAGGTTGATTATGATACTACGTTTAACCATAGGTACAGACCAATTAACGTGATTAACAAAGTTGGAATCGTAAGGATGATGCCTATTTTAAAATAGTACCCCCAGGTGATTTTCACACCTTTTTTGGATAGGACATGGAGCCATAATAAAGTCGCCAGCGAGCCGATTGGGGTAATTTTAGGCCCTAAATCGGAACCGATGACATTGGCATAGATGAGAGCTTCACGAATGATTCCCTCTGTTTGAGTGCCCTGGATCGCTAGCGCATCAATCAGAACTGTCGGTAAGTTGTTCATAACCGAGGAAAGGATAGCGGCCAGGAAGCCCATCCCAATAGTGGCTGCAAATAAGCCTTGTCCAGAAATGGTTTCAATCAGTTCTCCAAGAGCATCCGTTAAGCCAGCATTTTTCAATCCATAAACAACCACGTACATGCCGATTGAAAAAATCACGACAGCCCATGGCGCGTCTTTGATGATCTTTTTGGTTTCAATCACTTTGCTTGATCGGGCAATCACTATGAAGTTAAGTGCAGCGGCACCAACAATGATGGAAACGGGGATTTTAATGAATCCACTGATTAAGTAAGCAACCAACAGGATGCCGAGAATCAGCCAAGATAAACGGAATAGCTTAATATCTTTAATCGCTTCGGATGGACGTTTAAGTTGAGTGACATCATAGTTTTGAGGAATGTCTTTTCTAAAATAGAGAAACAGTACAAGCAAACTTGCACCTAATGCGAAAAGACTTGTAACAAACATTCGACTAGTATAAGTGACAAAATCAATACCGAAAAAGTCAGCCGATACGATGTTCACCAAGTTGCTCACAACAAAGGGAAGGGATGTCGTGTCCGCGATAAAACCACTGGCCATAACGAACGGCAGAATCATTTTATCCGGGAATTTCAAGGCGCGAACCATGGCCAGAACGATTGGCGTTAGAATCAGCGCGGCGCCGTCATTGGCGAAAAATGCGGCAACAGCGGCACCGAGCAGGATGACATAGATGAACATGACCTTCCCGTTCCCTTTGGCAATGCGTGCCATATGTAGAGCCGACCATTCGAAGAATCCAATGTTGTCCAAAATGAGAGAGATCAGAATAATCGCGACAAAAGCCAACGTCGCATTCCAAACAATGCCTGTTACAGTGACGACGTCATTCAGAGAAACAACCTGAAAGAGCAGCGCAAGAATGGCACCTGCTGATGCGGACCAGCCAATATTCAGCCCTCTAGGCTGCCAAATGACGAAGGTCAGCGTAAGTAAAAAGATGATAACTGCTAAATAAACCATGGATCCTCCTAAACCTCCTAATTAGTAAACATCTACTAGTCGCAGCAATTGGGCTGCTCGCAAGACATGAGATCTACCTTTTCTTTTTGATAAGGCAAATGTTGAAATAATTCGTGCAAATAAGGCTTATCGTCAATGTTTAACGAGTAATATACCCATTGCCCTCTCTTAGCTTCCTTAACCAAGCCGCCGTCCTTTAATTTCCGCATATGTTGGCTCACATTAGGCTGGCTGGTATGCATGATTTCCACGATTTCGCACACGCAAAGCTCGCGTTCCTTAAGAAGCGAAAGAATCGTGAGCCGCATTTTATCCCCCAACAGCTTGCAAACGTCCGCGATTTTATCTATTTCAACCAAAGATGCACGCTCCTTCGTAAGGCGTAAAGTACAAGAAATTTCATTGTCATTTTCTCAATTACCTATGCATTTGTCAATGCTTATATAATTATTTAATTATATGATGGATGAGGGTTTGCTGTTTATTTGAAGGTAGAAGGATGATTAGGATGCTTGTGAGTCTAGCTTTTATCGGCGTATTAAGAGCGAAAGTTGTACAGTGTACAACAATTTCTTTCGTTTCTTCTCATCAAGCTGTAGATGTTGTATTTTGTACAACAATTCTATAAAGCCATATTCCATGCTATGGGGCTACTTTTAGCAGTAAATGGTGTATTTTATGCAACAATTCTGAGAATAACGCGGATTTGCTTGCTTATTGTTGTACAAAGTACAACATGTTTTTTTAGCGAACTTGGCTTGAAGTAAACATTGATCACCTTGGCAGCTAGTATTTTTGGTTTGTTCTATTTCAATAATGGCAACAATGAAGAGAACATATCAAACATGGGAGAACCACATGGAACTTAAGCCTGTATTTCCTTTCGAGCCGATCAGCACGGAAAAGATTCCAACATCAAGTAGCTGGGTGGCCCAGATAAAATGGGACGGCGTCAGAATGTTAACTTATTATGATGGAAATGAAGTTCGTTTAGTGAATCGCAGATGTAATGACCGTACCAAACAGTACCCCGAGCTGCTAGAAATAAAAACATATTGTTCGGCTTCTTCCGTCATTTTAGACGGGGAAATCATTGCATTTGATCAAAAGAAACCTGCCTTTCATGAGATTATGAAGAGGGAATCTTTACGAAAAAGCCAAAGTATTGATAGAGCCGTCACGCAGACGCCCATTACTTATATGATTTTTGATATCCTTATGTACAATGACAAGTGGGTCGTGGATAAGCCATTATCAGAGAGACAGAAGATCCTCCATGAAGTGATTACCCCCTTGCCCCAATTTCAACTTACGCAAAACATTGCTGATGGCAACAAACTCTTCGATGTTATGAAGGAGCACGGCATGGAGGGGGTTGTGTGCAAGGATCTCAACAGTACTTATGCCATTGGGGGAAAAGACAGCCGTTGGATGAAGAAGAAGATTTTTCGCGACCTATTTGCTGTGATTGGCGGGGTAACGACGAGGGCGGGAGTTGTCAATGCGATATTGCTGGGGTTATACGATAAAGAAGGCCGTTTTATTTATATAGGTCACGCCGGTACAGGGAAACTAAGTAGGGAAGATTGGCGTCAATTGACGAAGCTCGTTGAACCGATGACGACGTCACAAAAGCCATTTATAAACGAGCCTGAACGGAGCAAAGAAGCCATTTGGACCCAACCCAAGTTAACGGCGAAAATCCAATTTCTTGAATGGACTCCCCACGGAACGATGAGGCATCCCAGTATTCAAGCTTTCGTTCAAATGGATCTAGCGGATTGCACCTTCGCACAGAATATGTAGATGAAACAACAGAACAAAGCAAAAGCGCTAATCCTTGAATATCAAGAATCAGCGCTTTATTTGCGTCCTATTCACATTCACGTTATCGGTTCTTTGACTTTTTTGGCTCTCGGTTTCGCTTTCGGCTTCTTGACCTCAGTGACACTGGCGTCCTCACCTAATGCTACTTTTCCATCCGTAGGTTTCGTGGCGTCGAGACTCGCCTGCAGCGCGGCCATGAGATCAATAACGCTCGTTTTCTGCAGCGTAGGGGCAGCTTGTACTTCTTCTCCAGCCACTTTATGCTCGATTGCTTCCAACAAACGGCCGCGGTACTCATCTTTATACTTTTCGGGTTCAAAAGGTGTCGATAGCTGGCTGATGAGCATCTTTGCCATTTCCATTTCACGCTCGTTCACGGTGACTTTCTCAGGAAGGTTGGGAACTTGAGAAATCGGACGAATCTCATCCGGGTAAAAAATAGTTTCCATAGCGAGGCAATTCTCAATAACTCGAATGGCGGCCAGTGAGCTTTTGGAACGGATCGAGATTTTGGCGATGCCGATTTTGCCGGTTTGACGCATGGAATCCAGCAGCAAATGATAGGCGCCAGCCCCTGTATCTCCAGGCCCTAGATAGTAAGTCTTTTGAAAATAAACCGGATCAATATCTGTCAAGTTGACGAAATCCAGAATCTTGATCTCCTTATTCGCTTCACCCGAGATCGTTTCCAATTCATCCTTCTCAAAAATAACGAAACGTCCTGGTTCATACTCGTATCCTTTGGAAATTTCCTCCCACTCTACTTCCTTCTCACAAGTCTGGCATTTACGTACATAGGAGAGTGGTGTAATACAAGTTTTATGTATGTAACGCATGGAGATATCCTTATCTTCCGTAGCTGAAAACATTTTCACAGGCACATGAACAAGTCCGAAGCTAATAGCACCTTTCCAAACCGTATGCATCTCGTGATTCCTCCTGGGTAATCGTGATTGTACTAGTATTCTCTTGATTTAATTCCTTTATACGGTAGGGATTTAAGAGAATGGATTGCCCCCTGAGTGGGTACGTTAAAAGCGAAAGTTGATTACCATGAAGCTAATCTAAGCTAAGGAGGGATTACGGATGGCACAAGATTCAAATGCATCCCAAGATACGATCAATGAAGGCAAAGATGATCATTTCATGGACATTGATCGCATGATTAATGAAGGCTTGGGAGGCGGTAACGTCACCATGCACAATGGATTGATCGAATCCACGACAACGGATACGATGGATCATCCGGAATCCGTATTGGATGAGCCATGAACATTCATCGCGCTCAAGAAATTTTAGCCGCTGATGAGAAGATTCACGTCGAGTTAAATGGCCTCCCTGTCTGGATCGACAGTGTGGATTCCGGCAAAGCAGTTGCCAAAGTTCATGCAGAAGAAAACCCGGCAGATTCTCGGGTCGTGGCGGTTCAAGAGTTAGAAGAGGTCCTTTAGTGGATGTGAAAGAACAGCAAAGCCTGCTCCGAGTTATCTTGGGGCGGGCTTTTTCAATTACAGAGTTGATGTTGCCTACTAGCGAGGACTATAATAGGAGCAGCACGCGCAAACGGAAAGAAAGGGATGAGATCACTGACTCAATCCACATTTACGTATAACTCCCAGCATGAGGAAGATACAGATAAATTAGGGAGATTGCTGGCCGCCTATTTGCAGCCTGGCACCGTCTTTACACTAGATGGCGATCTGGGTGCGGGAAAAACGAGGTTTTCGCAAGGCTTTGCCAGAGCGATGGGAATTACCGAAACCGTCAACTCGCCTACATTTACCATTATCAAAGAATACGAGGGAGCCGAGCTTCCTTTCTACCATATGGATATGTACCGCATTTCCCAAGAGGAAGCGGATGAACTAGGACTAGGCGATTATTTTTATGGAGCGGGCGTTACGCTGATCGAATGGTCAAGCTTAATTGAAGATCTTTTGCCGCTAGAGAGATTAGCCATCACGATTGCCCAGAAGGATGATCAAACCAGAGTATTTCACCTGACTCCGCACGGAGCCCCGTATCAGAGCTGGTGTGTACAAATGAAGGAGAACGGACATTTACAATGATGACAGAACGGACAATGAATGTAGGGCGATGCTTAGCCATCGATACCTCAACATCTGCAATGACAGTTGCTATTTTGGAAAATGGAAACATGTTGGGCGAGGTCAGCTCCTACGCTGAACGGAATCACTCGATCGGGCTTCTTCCCCATATTCAAGAATTGCTTGCGAGTTTACATCTCAAACCCAAGGACCTTCAATCGGTTGCTGTAGGCCAGGGCCCCGGCTCTTATACAGGGGTTCGTATTGCTGTGTCTGTTGCCAAAACATTCGCATGGTCGTTAAGTCTGGATCTCATTGGTGTGTCCAGCTTAGAAGCAATGGCACTTGGCGGTGCTATGAAAGAGCAGAGCGCGACCGGAAATGGGCCGACTTGGGTGGTTCCGCTCATGGATGGCAGGCGTAAGCAGGCTTTCACAGCCGTCTATGCCTATGAGGGGGCTTCTCCGATAACAGCTAGTGGAGAGCTAGGGGCAAGCTGGCAAGAAGTTCTGCCTGATGGCATTCGAATCATTGGAACTTGGACGGAGCAAATCATTCATTTAGCAGCATCTTCGCAAGGACAAAGGCCCCAAGAGATTCTGTTTGTGGGTGAAACCGAGGGCTTCAAGGCAGAGCTTGAACAATTCGCACAGGATTGGGACGGAGTCGTTCGTGTACGTTCCTATGGCATTGAAGCCGAATATATCGGGAGACTAGCCTATCCGAGGCTGGCTAAAGGGGAGAAGGCAGATGTACATACGTTTGTTCCCAATTACACTAGACTTCCGGAGGCCGAAGCAAATTTACTTGCCGGGATTAAGACGAAGAAAGGGGATCATTAATGATGGAGCAGCGACAACCGCAAACAACCGAAAACTCGTTGGTGTTCCGTTCCATGCAAATGGAAGACATCCCTTTTATTTGTGAAATTGAGCAAGAAGCGTTCACGACGCCTTGGACAAAAGGTGCTTTTGAGAATGAATTAACGAACAATCAGTTCGCTCATTATATGATTATGGATATCGAAGGTGAGGTCGCCGGGTATGGCGGCATGTGGCTCATCATGGAGGAAGCGCATGTCACGAATGTGGCAGTTCGGAATACGTATAGAGGACGTAAATTGGGGGAACGTTTACTTCGGGAGCTGATGAAAACTGCTGCTTTCTTAGGGGCTATTCGGATGACACTTGAGGTTCGGGCCTCGAACAACGTTGCGCAAAATTTGTACGAAAAAGTCGGATTCCGCTCTGTTGGCGTACGTAGAGGATATTACACGGATAATCGCGAGGATGCTGTCATTATGTGGGCGGACTTGCCTAAGAGAAGAAAGGATAGTCTCGGGGATTGAGGCTTTCGGATAGGTGACGAATTTGACTAGAGAAACAGGGCAAGAGATAGATACGGATGTGCAAAAAGGTAAAACAGGACAACAGCAGAAGGAAGTTCCCGTTACGAAGCCGGTTTATATTTTGGCCATTGAAACGAGCTGTGACGAAACCTCTGTAGCCATTGTCGAAAATGGTAAAATCATTCGGTCCAATGTGATTTCCAGCCAGATCGAAACGCACCAACGCTATGGCGGTGTGGTGCCGGAGGTGGCTTCCCGTAAGCATGTGGAGTCGATCACATGGATGCTGGAGGAAGCCGTCGAGAAAGCGGGCGTAACGCTGCAGGAGCTGTCCGCGATAGCCGTAACCGAAGGACCCGGATTAATCGGGGCCCTGTTAGTGGGCGTCGTTGCGGGCAAAGCGCTAGCCTGTGCCTTAGACCTGCCGCTGATTGGTGTTCACCATATTGCGGGGCATATTTATGCGAATCAACTTGTGCATGAGCTCGAGTATCCGTTGATCTCGCTCGTTGTGTCCGGCGGACACACGGAGTTGATTCTCATGGAGGGGCCGGGCCAATTCCGCATCATCGGGCGAACGCGCGATGATGCGGCTGGCGAGGCCTACGACAAAATCGCGCGGGCGATGGGCCTGCCTTACCCGGGCGGACCGCACGTAGATCGGCTTGCGCAGGAAGCCGAGTCCGAGATCAAGATGCCTCGCTCGTGGCTCGAGGCAGACTCTTACGACTTCAGCTTCAGCGGATTGAAATCCGCTGTGCTGAACGTCGTCAACCAAAGCAAGATGCGCGGCGAGGCCGTTCAAGTCGCGCAGATTGCCAAGGGCTTCCAAGCCTCCGTCATCGACGTGCTTGTGGAGAAGGCTGACCGCGCCGTGCGTGAATACGGTGCGAAGCAGCTGCTGCTCGCGGGCGGTGTCGCCGCAAACAAAGGGCTGCGCAGCAGGCTCGCCGAGCGCTGCGAGCAGCTAAATGTGCCGCTGCTCGTGCCACCGCTCGGCCTCTGCACAGACAACGCTGCGATGATAGGCGCAGCCGCTTTCCTCAAGTGGGATAAGCAGGAATTCGACTCCATGGAACTGAAAGCAGAGCCTCAGCTCAAGCTTGAAGAGTGGTAAAGGCAATAAAATAAATTTTCTGACAACTGTATTGACTTTGCCAAAGCTGCATATTATAATCACAATCAATACTTTCAAACGCAACGAACGGGATTAGTAAGGAACAGTAGTTTCGCTCAGAGAGCTGTGCGCTTGGTGAAAGCACAGACGAAACGGTACCTGAACTCGCCCGGGAGCGGTAAGACTGATAAGGATGCCAAGGATCCAGCACCCAAGTAGGTCTTGACGGTTGACCCCCGTGATCAGGTACATGAGTGGTTTCGAGTGTAACAGCTCGGATCAATTAGAGTGGTACCGCGGAAGGTTCAAGCCTGTCGTCTCTTTTATAGAGATGGCAGGCTTTTTTGGTTGTTCTGAAACTTGAAGCGAACATGAACAAATGCGATGAAGGAACATGAACATATAACAAACGCGATGAACAAGAGTAGTAAGGGCTCACTTGTACGGTACAGAAAGCTGCGGGTTGATGCGACGCAGACCGTGAATGCCCCGAACTCGCTTGGAAGCGGTCATCCTGATCAGCTAGTTTTATGCTATTAGGGATGAACGGATGACCTCCGTGATCGGGTGATGTAGAGCAGCAGCTAGCTTTGCTGCACTATGTCTGAGGTGGGCTCCGTTGACTTGGAGCCAACAAGAGTGGTACCGCGCTGGGTGAAGACCCGTCGTCTCTTATGTGGAGATGACGGGTCTTTTTGTTGTTTTTTAAGGTGGCTGAATGACGTATCTCTGTAACGATGAAAAAAAGCACTAAAGTAACGTGGAGGCACATAAGTCAGTCGTAGCACCATTCATTTTCATTTTCAAACCATAAAAGAACATTGCCAGCAGGTCTGGCCTAACCTTGAGGAGGAATAACCATGGAAATCAACAACACGAACACAAATCGACGTATTCGCATTTTTGACACGACACTAAGAGATGGTGAACAGGCGCCAGGAGCCTCACTGTATCCGGAAGAGAAGATCCGTATCGCAAGGCAGCTAGCGAAAATGGGTGTGGATACCATCGAGCCAGGCTTCCCGATATCAAGTCCTGGAGATTTTCAGGCGGTGCAGCAAATTTCACGTGAGCTGCAGAGTATTGAGATTTGCGGCTTCGCCCGCGCTGTTAAAGCGGATATTGACTCCGCGGTGAAAGCCACACAGGATGCTGCTTCAAGACGCATTCACATGTTCCTTTCCTCATCGGACATCCATCTGGATTTCCAACTTCGCAAATCCCGTCAACAGGTGGTAGAGATGGCTCGCTCCATGGTCGCCTATACGAAGCAATTCGTGGATCGTATCGAATTCTCACCGATGGACGCCACGCGAACAGGGGACGAATTCCTGTTTGAAGTGCTCGAGGCGGTCATTGCTGAGGGGGCAACCATACTGAACATCCCAGATACCGTAGGTTACGCGCTGCCAGAAGAATACGGGGCAATGTTCCGCAGAGTGCGCCAAAGTGTTAGAGGCGGCGACACTGTGGAATACAGCGCGCATTGCCATAATGATTTGGGTCTTGCTGTTGCAAATAGCCTTGCGGCTATTGCTGCAGGAGTCACACATGTGGAAGTAACCGTTAATGGTGTAGGGGAACGCGCAGGCAACTGTTCTCTAGAGGAACTCGTTATGGCCATTGAGACTCGTAAGCAAACCATGGGTGTGGAAACAGGGATCGTATCTAGTGAAATTTTCAACACATCCAAAATGGTCAGCCGCATCATGGGCTTCCCCATTGCGTACAATAAGCCGATTGTCGGCCGTAATGCTTTCCAGCACGAAGCGGGTATCCATCAAGATGGGCTGCTGAAAAATCGCAATACGTACGAAATTATGGATCCGGAAAAGCTGGGCATTCCACGGTCCATGATCATCCTTGGTAAGCATTCAGGACGTCACGCGCTTAAACATCGCGCCCTACAATTTGGCATTGAGCTTACGGGCGAAGAACTGGATACACTGTATACCAGATTCAAAGAAAAAGCAGATGACCAGAAAATGGTGACTGACGATCAACTCATGGAACTTGTAGGCTCAACCGTTGATGGGCAAATGGAGCCATTTACTCTGACACATATGCAAGTCGTTTCCAGCAGTGATCGCAATCGGGTCGCATCCGTGTCGGTAAAGAACAATCAAACAGGTGTTGAAAATGTGTACTCGGGAACAGGTGAAGGACCGATTGAAGCAATCGTACAGTGCCTTCGACAAGCAATTCCGATGGCTGTGGATTTCTCCGATCTGGAGCTTCATTCGTTATCCACAGGTGAAAAAGCAACTGGAGAAGCTGAAGTCACTATCTCAGTGGGCGGCCAAACTTACAAAAATACAGGCATTGACCAGGATGTGCTTGTTGCGGTAGCGAAAGCTTTTATCTCAGCCTGCAACCAAGCCATTCGTATGCAAAATAGCGCAGCGGCTCCAACCGAAGCCACGACGGCGTGATAAACGACTAAACAATATCAAATTGTAAGAAAACTTAGATATATACACAGCTTGTGTGCAAAGTTATTCACATACCCTGTGTGCAATGTGCATAACTAGAGCAAACCCACGGTTACCAACGCTTTTAAAAGAATACGGAGAAGAATAACTTTTTCACATTTTTTTTGTGGACAATGTGGATAAGATTGTGGAAAACGAAGGAATTGTGCAGAGGGAGGCGGATTTTGCCTCTCTTTTTTTGTGGATAACGATGTGGATAAGTTATTGGGCGAAAATCATCCCACTTTAAATTATCGGAACAATCCGGCAGTGGATAGCTTTTCACTTGGATGAAAATGCTAAGAGAAAAAACTGTGGGTGAATACACATGAAACTAAAAATAGCAGGCATAGTTGTGGGTATCTTAACGTTATGGTTAGAGTTGTCCACAAGCGCGGAGGGAATACAAGCTGGAATCGACCCATCCATCCACAACGAAGTAAAGTCCAAGCAGGTAACGGTGGTTTCGATACCGGGTTTATCGTTTTTGGAGCTCCGGCCAGATCAACTAGTGGAACTGCCTCATTTACGTAAGCTGACGGAGTTAAGTGCAATTGGAGCTATGAATATTCGTACATCGAGCAGAACGATGAGAGACGTATATGTCTCTTTGGGAGCAGGGGCACCTTCCGTAGGAATCGCAGAAGTGCAGGCTTTTGCAGCAAAAGAAACCAGGCAAGGAATTCATTTTTTCGAACTTATGAATCGTTACATAGGCCGCTATGAGGAAGTTAAACCGATTGAGGCTGACGCTGTGCTCGTGCCTGACATCACGATGCTGCAGCGGGCTAATGAGAACCAAGCTTATGAACCAGGCACCCTAGGGGAATTTTTGAAGGAGTATGGAGTTTTTCGTTCCGTGCTGGGGAGCAGTGATTTGGGGAAGAGATCAGGCATTGAAGAAAAGAAATTGCGGCGCTTCAGCCCTCTTATGCTCATGGATTCCAATGGTTTTGTGGACAAAGGTGCAATCGGAGATGACGTGATAACTGTGGTTGTGGATAGACCGTACGGTGTTAGTACCAATTATGCACAATTGCGTTCTTTGTGGGAAAAAAGGATGCTGCCCGGCATTACACTCATTGAATTAGGTGATTTGTACAGACTTTACATGGATAAAGAGCATTACAACGAGGAACGTTTCACGCGGTTGAAAGGGCAAATATTGAGGGAAATGGATCAATGGTTAGGGCAAGTGGCCGCAGGAATGACGGAAGAGGAAAGCTTGTGGATTTTCTCTCCAGAGGTAAATAGTGAGGCGGCTAGAGCTAAAGCCTATTTATCTCCTCTCCTTCATTACACGACCGACAGCAGAGGAGCAATATTAGTTTCGGAATCTACTCGCAGGCAAGGTGTAGTCACGGCGCCAGATTTCACAAGTTCGCTGTTAAAAGAGTTCAACATCCCGGTCCCGAGTGAGCTGATGGGCATTCCTTTATCCTATATGGAGAAAAATGACGTTCTTGCTGGGCTTGTCAGTGAACAGAGCAGCATGCAAATGATTTACCGCAGTAGGCCGCTGCTGCTATATCCGTTTGTTACTTATGAAATGCTCGTATTGCTAATAAGTTTGATCTATGGCTTATGGATAAAAAGGAGAGCAGCAGACCCTGGGTATTTGGAAGGGGCAGTGCCTTGGCGCAGGATTGTGCGTACGCTGCTTTTCTCGTTGCTCACGGCGCCTGCTGTCATGCTGTTGATGGGCTGGTTGGTTGTTCCACTGACAACAAGAATAGGGATAGAAGGAACGATGCGGGTGCTGATTGCCTTTTTTATTGTGTCCACGCTGCTTATTTCTGTTGTTATGGAAAAATGCCGCCTATCCACAGCCATGATCTGGCTCGGCCTAGGGAGCGCTTTGATCATAACCCTGGATACCTGTACAGGAGCCTATGCCATGAAGTATTCCATTCTGGGTTATGATCCGATGATCGGCGCCCGCTACTACGGCATCGGGAATGAATACATGGGCGTCTTGATCGGCGCCCTCGTACTTGGCGTGACGGCGGCCTTGCAGCGCCGTCATGGGGGTGGGCAGCCCGCGCTGCTCACGTGCGGGGCGTTCTTGCTCGTGGCAGGGTGCCTGGCGGCACCGTCACTCGGCGCGAACGCGGGCGGCGCCTTGAGCGCCGCGGTCGCCTTTGGCGTAGCCGGCGCGCATTGCTTCGCCGGCGAACGTTGGCGCGAGCTGCGCCTAGGCAGGGGCGCAGCCCTGCTGTCGGCGCTGCTCGCGCTGGGGCTTGGGGCGCTGTGGCTCCTCAACAGCGCCGATTCTCCCGCGGCATTCGCGCGGGAGAGCCATGTCGGGCGCGCGTTTCACGCGCTGCACGCCGGGCACTTCGATCAGATCGGACAGCTGATCGAGCGCAAGCTGCGGATGAACGTGCACTTGCTTCGTGCATCCGCATGGAGCAAAGTGCTCATCACCAGTCTCTTCGTGATGGCTGTCCTTGTGCTCCGTCCCCGCGGCCGACTCCGCTTGTGGCAGCACAAATACCCGTACTGGATGTACGGGTTCTCGGCCAATATGATCGGAGCCATTGCAGCGCTGCTGCTTAACGACTCCGGCATTGTTGCAGCAGCGACGTTGATCATTTTCGTCGCTGTACCAATGCAGCTCCTTCGATTGCAGGAGCTAGAAACAGAAAATCCCCGCTCATAGGGACATGAATCCGCTGAGAGGTCGATTTAGATCCTCTCAGGCTGCCTCACGAGCGGAAATGCGTCTGAGAGGTCGAAATCATCGCTCTCAGCTCAGAAAAACCCCGCCGCTGAGGCATTGACCAGCTGAGAGGTCGTTTTAGATCCTCTCAGTCTGCTTCACGAGCAAAAATGCGTCTGAGAAGTCGAAATCATCGCTCTCAGCTCAGAAAAACCCCGCCACTGAAGCATTGACCAGCTGAGAGGTCGTTTTAGATTCTCTCAGGCTACCTCACGAGCGGAAATGCGTCTGAGAGGTCGAAATCATCGCTCTCAGCTCAGAAAAACCCCGCCACTGAAAGCATTGACCAGCTGAGAGGTCGTTTTAGATCCTCTCAGGCTACCTCACGGCCCAAATTCGCACGCTCAGTCCAACAAATTCTCGCTTCCGAGGCATTGATCCACTGAGTGATAACCTATCAAGCCAACAAAAGCTCCCACTCCTCATAACAAGCAGCGAGCGCAATCTTCCGCTCATCAACAGCAGCGGTCTTCTCTTGAACGAGCACATAGTTGTTATACACAGCAGGGTCAGCAAGCTCCGCCTCCAAGGCGGACACTTCATCTTCCAGTCGGGCGATATCGGACTCGAGCTGTTCCAGCTTGCGCTGGCGGCTGCGTTCTTCGCGCTTCGCAAGCTTGTCTGCTTCATACCCACCGCCACTCACAGGTTCACTTTTCCCAGCCGAACCACTGCCTCCAGCAGCCTTCTTCTCCGCTTCTTTAGCCAGACGCTTCGCTTCCATCTCGGCGAGCTCGGCCTTTTTCTCCACGTAATCGTCGTAGTTGCCAAGATAGCTCGTTAGCCCATCCTTCTGCAGATCGAGCATGCTCTCAGCCATCTTGTTCAGAAAGTAACGGTCATGAGAGATGAAGAGGAGAGTGCCCTCGTAGTCCATCAATGCCGATTCCAAAACCTCTTTACTGTACAAATCCAAATGGTTGGTAGGCTCATCGAGGATCAAAACATTCGCTTTTTGCAGCATCAGCTTGGCTAAGGCTACGCGGGCCTTTTCCCCGCCGCTTAAGGCAGCGACTTTTTTGAAAACATCTTCACCGCTAAAAAGAAAGCTCCCGAGCACAGTCCGAATGCGTGCTTCTTCCAGATGCGGATACGTATTCCACACTTCTTCCAGCACATTGTTGGTAGGGGTCAGTCCTGTTTGCTCCTGATCGTAATAGCCAATTGTGACGCCAGCGCCCCACTTGAAGGTGCCTGCGTCTTGTTTGTGCTGACCAATTAATGTTTTGAGCAAGGTGGATTTACCCACACCGTTGGGTCCAATGAGTGCAGCGGTTTCCGAACGACGAAGCTGGAAGGAGACGCCATCGAGCAATCGGTTTTTTCCATCATAGGAAAGCGCTAATCGATCAACCTGCAGCACTTCCTTGCCGGAGGTCTGCTCGATTTCAAAAGAAAACGAAGCCCGCTTCAAATCCCCCATCGGCTTATCGAGTCGATCCATTTTTTCGAGCTGCTTGCGGCGGCTCTGCGCTCTCTTCGTCGTGGAAGCACGCACAATGTTGCGCTGAACAAAATCCTCCAGCTTGGAAATTTCATCCTGCTGCTTCTCGAACTGCTTCATTTCGATCTCATAATTAGCTTCTTTAATCTCGATGAATCGGGAGTAGTTCCCGGTATATCGTTTGGAAGCATTTCGCTCAATTTCATAAATAGATGTCACCAAAGCATCCAGGAAAAAACGGTCATGAGACACGACCAGAATAGCGCCCGGATAGCCGCGTAAATAACCTTCCAGCCAAGTTAGCGTTGGAATGTCCAAATGGTTCGTCGGCTCATCGAGCATCAGAAGATCGGGTTCTTCGAGCAGCATTTTGGCAAGTGCAAGCCTTGTTTTCTGACCGCCGCTAAGCGTTTTGACTAACGTATCCGGAGGATACTGACCGAAGCCCATCCCGTGCAAAATGCCGCGGATTTTCGCTTCAATTTCATAGCCCCCATGTTCACGGAACCATTCGGAGTGCAAAGCGTAACGATTCATCGTAGTTTCGTACTTTTTTTCGTCCGAGATCAAATTAGGGTCTGCCATTAATGCTTCAAGCTCACGAAGCTCTCGCTCTGTTTCCAGCAAGGAGCTAAACACGCTGAGCAGCTCGTTCCAGATAGACTTGTCCGTTTGCAGTCCGCTGTTTTGCTTCAAATAGCCGATTTTCGTTTCCTTCGCCTTAAATAAGTCACCGCTGTCATAGGACATTTCGCCGGCAATAATTTGGAGCAGCGTCGATTTACCGGCGCCATTCACGCCAACTAAACCGATCCGTTCTCTGTTTTCAATTTGAAGCGTTATATTGGAGAGTACGGAACGTACCCCATAGCTTTTTGAAATGTTAGAAACCTGTAATAGCATCTGCTGCTACCTCCTGCTTATTAATGAAAGGACCTGTCCAAGCCCGTCCTTTCGCCCTCTTATAAATCCCATCAATTCACTAGTATACACCATGCGAGGCGGCATCGTATGCTTAATTTTGCATAAATCAGCATGGGTGGGGGATGGGTAAATGGTACTTTTGAGGCATGCTAAGCATATAAGCTATACGTTCTTGCCCCTGCTTCTGTTGATATTTCTATGTCAAGGAGTAACAAGCTCATCAGACATTGGGAGGCAGGTCATATCTGCCGTTCACGCGTCTAGTTCAACCACTTCCCCAGCAGCATTCACGATTATGACGTTTAATATCCACCACGGTGAAGGTTTAGATGGTAGAGTAAATATAAAACGTATTGCTGATCTCATTCAAAATGAAAAAGCCGACGTCGTCGCTTTGCAAGAAGTGGATCGTTACCGCTGGCGCAGCGGGTATGTGGATCAAGCGAATGAACTGGCCGAGCTTCTTGGGATGGATATGCGTTTTGCACCTAGTTTAACCTATACAGCCGGTCAATATGGCAATGCGATTCTGAGCCGTTATCCGATTGAGGACAGCAGCTATACGCTCCTTCCTGGTCATAAGGAAACTAGAAGTCTGTTAGAGGTAACAATCAGGGTTGATTCTGAACCTGTTCGAATAGCCACCACGCATTTGGGTCTGTCCAATGAGGATCGAAGCCTTCAACTTGCTCGTATTTCAGAAATGGTAACAAACTACGATGACCCACTTGTTGTCGCGGGGGATTTTAATATGGAAGTAGACGCTTTTCCGTTCAAAATAGACACAGATCAGCTCATCAATGTACCATTAAGAGCGGGTGTGAATTCGACATTTACGGATGGGAAAAAGATCGATCACATCTTCACAAATAGGAAGAATGTCCAATCTTCATGGGCGATTCCGACGATATTCTCGGACCATTTTCCCGTAATAACGCGCATTCGACTGGAGTCCCCAGTGCAAGTATAGTTTTTTTCCTTGTTTATGTTAAAATGGGGGAAACCACTCCTCGTTAGGGAAGGGCTGAAGCTAGTATGAACATCCGAGAGCGGAAAATCGAATTACGCAAAGAAATGGAAGAACTGCGCTCCTCCATCATGTCTGAAGAACGTGAAGAGAAGCAGCAGCGCATAAATGAGAGATTGAAAAAACTATGCAGCGATAGGCTTCTTGGGCATGGACAGAATGAAACGTCCGCTCCGCCTACGATCATGAGTTATATGCCTTTTCGGTCTGAGCCGGATGTTGCCCCTCTGATGGAATGGTGTTGGGAGCAGGGAATTCGTGTGCTTGTGCCGAAGGTTGTAGCAGATACGAAGACAATGAATTTACATGTCATAAGCAGCTATGAAGATGTGGAAAGCGGGGCATGGGGCATCAGAGAACCTCGCGCCGAGGTGCAGATTGAACACGATTTGTCCACCCTATCTATGATCTTAGTGCCAGGGCTTGCTTTTGATTTGGATTTTGGAAGACTGGGCTATGGGGGCGGTTTTTATGATCGCTTCATGCAGTTATTTGCTGCTCGTGGGCTTAAAAGACCATTTGCGCTTGCAGCCGCTTTTGATAATCAATTGATTCCTGCGGTCCCTTCTTCCTGGCATGATTTCCGAGTTGACGGAATCGTCACCGAGAGCAAAATGGTCTTCAAATCAGAAACCTAAAATAGAGGTGAGTGCTTTGCCCGATTCTTCCCCATTAACCCATTTTAATGAGCAGGGACGAGCACGAATGGTCGACATTTCGGACAAAACAGAGACGAAACGTACGGCTACCGCGCGTTCCACATTAATGATGAAGAGCGAGACGCTCGATTTAATTAAGCAGGGTAAAATGAAAAAAGGCGACGTCCTCGCCGTTGCGCAAGTGGCAGGCATCATGGCCGCCAAAAAAACGTCAGACTGGATTCCCATGTGCCATCCAATTGCGCTCACGGGCATTGATATTCAGTTTGCTGATAATGGCAACAATGAACTATACATAGAAGCAACTGTCCGGACGACGGGTCCGACTGGCGTTGAGATGGAGGCTTTAACTGCCGTATCCGCCGCCGCACTAACCGTCTACGATATGTGCAAAGCAGTAGAGAAGGATATGATTATCAGCTCCACGCTGCTTGTCCTCAAAACAGGCGGCAAAAATGGGGATTTTCACAGACAAGATAGTTGACCGTGACGCGACTAGACAGATTAAGCAGTTTTTTTCATAGAAATGAAAGTCGACGATCACTCAGGTTAGTGGGGTTATCTCATTCAGTTAACAAGGGAGAGGTGACGAAGGATGCACTGGAAAGTTGCGATTTTGACAGCCAGTGACCGCGGTTACCGAGGAGAACGAGAAGACACTAGCGCTCAGGTAATCCGCGAGCTGATTGAAGAGGAAATTCAAGGCGAGATCATCGAATACCGGGTCGTTCCGGATGAGATGGATGAAATCATGGCTTCATTAATAGAAATGACGGATTATTATCAGGCAGATTTGATTTTAACGACTGGCGGGACGGGACTAGCCCCCCGAGATGTGACACCGGAAGCAACACTCAATGTAATTGATCGGGTAGCACCGGGTTTTGCTGAAGCCATGCGGATGATTTCGATGCAAAAAACACGGAAAGCGATGCTTTCCAGAGCGGTATCCGGCATTCGCGGGCGCACGCTGATCATTAATTTGCCGGGCAGCCCCAAGGGCGTTCAGGAGAATCTGATGGCGATTATCGATCAGCTTCCGCATGCGCTGGGGATTCTGACAGGCAAAGAAGGTGACCATGGGTGAGCAAACATGAATCCATGCTGCGCGAGGTTAAAGTCGAAGATGCCATCGGCATGATTTTGCCTCATGATCTGACTCAGATTTTGCCTGGCGAGTTCAAAGGGCGCCTGTTTCGCAAAGGCCATCAGGTGACTGAGGCCGATATTCCTGCGCTTCTGAGCATCGGCAAAGAGCATATTTATGTGATGGAGCTGCAGCCTGGCTACCTGCATGAGGATGAAGCTGCGCTGCGAATGGCGAACGCGATAGCTGGAGAGCACCTCACGCTGACAGAGCCGCATGAGGGCAAAGTGAACGTGAAATCGGCGATTCACGGCTTGGTCAAGATCGATAGGGCGTTCGTGGACAGTGTGAACGCCATCGATGAGGTCGTGTTGTCGACGATTCGCAGCAACACGGTTGTTCAGGCAGGCACTTCGCTAGTTGGCACGCGGGTAATCCCGCTGATTGTGGACGAAGCGAAGGTTGCAGAGGTCGAGCGCCTGGCTGCCGCTCGACGTGAGGAGGGCTTCACCTTGCTTGAGGTGAAGCCGTTTCGCAAGCTCCGCGTCGGCGTTATTACGACGGGCAGCGAGGTCTTCAAGGGCCGAATCAAGGATAAATTCGGCCCGGTTGTGAAGGAGAAGCTCGCGCAGCTCGGCTCCGAGGTAGTAGACCAACGCTTCGTGTCAGATGACAGCGAAGCGATTGTAGGTGAGATCCACGCGCTGCTAGCGCTGGGCGTGGATCTAGTCTTGGTCACGGGCGGCATGTCCGTGGACCCAGACGATCGCACACCGGGTGCGATCAAGCAGGCCGGCGCCCGCGTGGTCAGCTATGGCACGCCGATGCTGCCGGGCTCGATGCTGATGATCGCCTATCTAGGCGATGTGCCGATCATGGGCTTGCCGGGTTGCGTGATGCACGACCCATACACGTCCTTTGATGTGCTGCTCCCGCGGATTTGCGCGGGCGAGACTATCGTGCGCAGCGACATCACGGAGATGGGGTACGGTGGGTTTTATCAGTGTTAGCTAGTGGCTACTGCTAGCGTTAGCAGTAGTTTTTTGCAGTAGTTGATGAGAGATTGCAAGATATGTATGTTTGGTTTTGCTGGGTGAGTTGTTTAAGGGTTACTCTGCTGATTTGTTTTTTTAGCACATTCGGACATTTTGCTGCATTTTGTGCAGGTAATTTGGATGAATTTGTTTCGTATCTAGCAAATTGCTGCAAAATGTACATCTTTTTTTGGCGCTTTGGCGGTATATTAGCTGTTTTCTCTGCTGATTTTGATGAACAAAATGCAGGTAAAGTGGGCCATATGTGTGTTTGCCCATTTATTTATACGGTTTAGTCGAAGTCGCAACAAAAAAATGGAGATGAAGTCCATGTTCCAAAATATCGGTTTCACCGAGCTCTTATTAATAGCCATCGTTGCTCTTGTCATATTTGGACCGCAGAAGCTGCCCGAAATTGGTCGCGTGCTGGGGCGTACGATCAGCGATTTTAAGAAAGGCGCTCACGCCCTACTGAACGATGAGCCTGAAGAAGCGGCGGCGCAGGTCAAACCAGCTCCGCAGGTTTCGACTCAAGGCGGAGCGGCCTCGTCAAACGCTGTCGAAGCAGGTGCTCCTTCCGAGAGAGCGGCAGTGGAGTTTGTATCGGCAGCTCCCGCAGTAGTTGAGTCGGCTGTCGAACCGAGTGCAGCTACACCTGAAGTAGCGGAGTCAGTCTCTTCCGCAACTGCAGAACCCAAGGTTGTTCATGCGGTTGTTCAGCCCGTTGACGCGTCTTCAGCACAATCGGGTTCGTCTACTGCAACTGAACCATCTGCCTCTCAGGCAGCAGTCTCCGCTGTGGAAGCACCGTCGGTCACACCGACGGAACCCGCTCAGACGGAAGCAGCATCTGCCCCCACGGCAGCATCTGCCCCGACGAGCGCACCCAAGGCCGCGCCTATCGCGCCGCCAAGCAACACGCGGCGTCTACCGGACTAGCCGCTTTCTTTTCAGCATAACAAGTGCTTCAGCCGTAAGGTTTGATCCACTAGATCAGGTTGGTGAAATATGACAACGAACGAAGAAATGTCACTCGTAGAGCACCTTGGTGAGCTGCGCAAACGAATCATGTGGGTACTGGTCGTCCTGGTCATAGGGATGGTAGGCGGACTAATCTGCGCGAAGCCGATCATTCGCTACCTCAAAAACATTCCGCCTGCTGATAGCATCGGTTGGAACGTTTTTTCCCCGTGGGACGCTTTACGCTTGTATATGAATTTTGGTTTGGCCGTAGGTATTCTTATTACCCTGCCGGTTATTCTTTATCATATATGGGCGTTTGTTAAGCCTGGCTTGCGCGAGTCTGAGCAGAAGGCATCGATTATTTATATTCCTTATGCGTTTTTGTTGTTTTTAGTAGGTCTTTCCTTTGGTTATTGGGTTGTTTTTCCGATGGCTTTTTACTTTACTTCCTCCATTAGCCAAAGTCTTGAAATTACGGAGATGTATGGCGCAGCGCAATATTTTACATTCATGTTCAACATTATTCTGCCGCTGGCTATTGTGTTTGAGCTGCCGATTGTGGTGATGTTCCTCACGAAAATTAGGCTTCTGAATCCGAAGCGTCTGCACAAGTTCAGAAGATATGCGTACATGCTTCTCGTTATATTGTCTACGTTGATTACGCCGCCGGATGCGATTTCGGCCATTTTAGTGGCTTTGCCGCTTATTGTTTTGTATGAATTTAGCGTATTTATGTCGGGGTTCATCTATCGCAAACAGTTGGCGAAGGATGCTGAATGGGAGCGGGAGTTCGGTCCTAAATAATAAAACAGTCTGCGTAATGTGCAGGCTGTTTTTCTTTTTTAGTAGGGAATATTTGTTTTTCATTTGGGTAGAATGAGGGGGGTGTCCGAAAGAATGAAAAATGTGTAAAAGGACTTGCAAATTACTCCCAGAATGAGTATCATAAGAATTGTTGTTAGCACTAAACACATTCGAGTGCTAATAATCGACAAACCCATTACCAATTTTCTAAAGGAGGCTATTTTTCCATGATCAGACCGTTAGGTGATCGAGTAATCATTGAAGCCGTTGCGAAAGAGGAGACTACTGCAAGTGGCATCGTGCTGCCAGATACAGCTAAAGAAAAACCACAAGAAGGTAAAGTTGTAGCCGTAGGCGCAGGCGCGTTGAAAGATGGCGTACGTGTTCCGCTTGAAGTAAGCGAAGGCGACCGCATCATTTTCTCCAAATACGCTGGAACTGAAGTGAAATACGAAGGCCGCGAACTGTTGATCTTGCGCGAAAGCGACATTCTCGCAGTATTAGCCTAATTTTAGCAGGATATAGATCGGCAGTACGTATACTTAGTTTTTACGTTTTACTACTTACTATGTACAGGTTCTAAATTAGAGGAGGTTTCCTATTCATGGCAAAAGAAATTAAGTTCAGTGAAGACGCACGCCGCGCGATGCTTCGTGGGGTAGATGCTTTGGCTAATGCTGTAAAAGTAACCCTCGGTCCTAAAGGCCGTAACGTTGTTCTTGAGAAAAAATTTGGCAGCCCGTTGATCACAAATGACGGTGTTACGATTGCAAAAGAAATCGAGCTTGAAGATGCTTTCGAAAACATGGGAGCACAACTTGTTAAAGAAGTTGCTACCAAAACAAACGATGTTGCTGGTGACGGTACAACAACTGCAACGGTTCTAGCACAAGCTATGATCCGCGAAGGTCTGAAAAACGTAACTGCAGGCGCTAACCCAATGGTTATCCGCAAAGGTATCGAGAAAGCTGTTAAAGCAGCTGTTGAAGAGCTTCAAAAAATTGCAAAACCAATCGAAGGCAAACAATCCATCGCACAAGTAGCGGCAATCTCTGCTGCTGACGAAGAAGTAGGCGAATTGATCGCTGAAGCTATGGAAAAAGTAGGTAAAGACGGTGTTATCACTGTTGAAGAATCCAAAGGATTCCTTACTGAACTCGAAGTTGTAGAAGGTATGCAATTCGACCGTGGTTACACTTCCCCATACATGATCACTGATACGGATAAAATGGAAGCTGTCCTTGACAACCCATACATCCTGATCACTGACAAAAAAATCTCGAACATCCAAGAAATCTTACCTGTTCTTGAAAAAGTGGTTCAATCCGGTAAACAACTTCTGATCATTGCTGAAGATGTTGAAGGCGAAGCACAAGCAACGCTTGTTGTTAACAGACTTCGTGGCACATTCACTTGCGTAGCTGTTAAAGCTCCAGGTTTCGGTGACCGTCGTAAAGCTATGCTTGGCGATATCGCTGCACTAACTGGTGGTCAAGTGATTACAGAAGAGCTTGGATTGGATCTGAAATCCACAACTCCTGACCAATTGGGTAGCGCGCGTCAAATCCGCGTAACCAAAGAGAACACCATCATCGTTGATGGCGCTGGCGACAAAAAAGACATCGGCGCACGTGTTACTCAAATTCGCGCACAATTGGAAGAAACAACTTCTGATTTCGATAAAGAAAAACTGCAAGAGCGTTTGGCTAAACTTTCTGGCGGCGTAGCTGTTATCAAAGTTGGCGCAGCAACTGAAACTGAGCTGAAAGAGCGCAAACTTCGTATCGAAGATGCTCTGAACGCAACTCGTGCAGCTGTTGAAGAAGGTATCGTTTCTGGTGGTGGTACAGCCCTAGTTAACGTGTACAACGCAGTAGCTAAAGTAGTAGCTGTTGGCGACGAGCAAACAGGCGTAAACATCATCCTGCGCTCCCTAGAAGAGCCAGTTCGCACAATCGCAGCTAACGCTGGTCAAGAAGGCTCCGTAATCGTTGAGCGCCTCAAGAACGAAAAAGTAGGCATCGGCTACAACGCAGCAACTGGCCAATGGGTGAACATGTTCGAAGCAGGTATCGTTGACCCTGCTAAAGTAACTCGTTCCGCACTGCAAAACGCAGCATCCGTAGCAGCTATGTTCCTAACAACAGAAGCTGTTATCGCTGACAAACCGGAAAAAGACAAACCAGGCATGCCTGACATGGGCGGCATGGGTGGAATGGGCGGCATGATGTAATAAGGGTTAACCCCCTTATGCATCAAGCTTTCCCAGATAGTAACAAAAAAGAGACCCTTCACAAGTTCGCTTGTGAAGGGTCTCTTTTTGCATGATTTCAATTCAAATCCCAAGCCGCAACAACCTTATTCTTCCCCGTCTGCTTCGCAGTAATCTCCGCCGTATCGGCCTGTTCAATCAATTGGTCTCTATCGAAGTTGTAGATGCATCTCCGAATAATCAGGGGCATGAGAGTATGTTAAATGCCGAAAGTCGGAATTCGTGTTTTGAGTTGTATGATTCATCATTCTCCCTCCTCCTTCTAAGGTATGGGAATTCAAGACGCAGGGGATGGGATGATACCATCAAATCAATGTCATCTCTCAATTGTAACAAATATATGAAGCAAAAGGGAGAGGTATCATGGTGCTAGTAGCCTGCCATTTTCGAGTCTGCTTGGACATTTAACCTGCTTGGCCCATAAAATTCGCCTATTTATTGGATAAATAGGCATTGGTACATTCATTGGACTAGGGATAAACGTATACTAACATAAACCTATAGAGGAGTTGACCCGTCAATGGATCATTACAAACCTAACCAACTCAGCCCGCTTAGTCAACCGTTCCAACCTAGCCAACTCAGCCCACTTAGCCAACCTAGTCAACCTGGCCCAGGCAAACCATATCAATGTCCACCAACTGACCCGATCATGACAAGTCCAGAAAGAATCGTAAGAGACTTCTACCACCCACAGAAAGTTCAAGTTATTCATCCTATTCAAATCGTTAACCGCCACCACTGTGTTCCTGTCTATGAGCATGTGTACACTTGTTCAGAGACAGATGAATATTGCGGCACTCACCCGCATCCGCATCAAGGGATATTGCGCGATTAGTTGACAAGGAAACCCCCGAAAGGAATCGTTGATTCTTTTCGGGGGTTGTTTTATGTAGTGTTCCGAACAAAGAAATTGTCGAATACACGGGGGCTACATGAAAAAAAGGACCTGATACATTGTATCAGATCCCTTTTTGAAGTTGCGGTTGAATTAGTTGATAAAGTCAGCTTTAGTCAAGAATCGTTTCAGCATAGTAGCAGCTTCTGCGCGAGTAGCTTGCTTACTGGAACCGATTGTTGTATTAGTTAATCCATTGATGATACCAGCATCGATTGCAGCTGCGATTTCTTTCTTAGCCCATACAATTTGGCCAGCATCAGTGAACTTACCTAATAATGTAGCTTGTTGTGTTACGGAAAGATCAGATTTCACGCCTGCGAATGTAAGAGCGCGAACCACCATAGTAGCAAGCTCTTCACGAGTGATTTGAGCGTTGGCTTTGAAGGAACCGTCTTCGTATCCGTTGATGATCTTCGCCCCGACAGCGGCAGCAACAGCACCTGCATACCAATCAGAGGATTTCACATCAGTAAATGTAGTGGACGTAGCATCTGTGTTCAGTCCAAGGGAACGAACAACCAATGCAGCGAACTCAGCACGAGTGATATTGCGGTCAGGAGCAAAGGTAGTATCAGTTGCGCCATCAATTACCAACTTGTTTGCAAGGAGACTTACATCATCCTTAGACCAGTGGGAAGCAATATCTGTGAAGTTCTTGTTGATTTCAACTACAGTATAGATACTGTTACCGTTACGTTTCAGTGTAGCTACAGTTTTACCGTCTTTCGTTTCGAAAGTTGCAGGCACGAAGCTGAATTTCTTGGTAACTTCGTTATAAAGAACGCCTGTCACTTTCTTCATGTCTACGGCTTTGCCGATTGTTACGCTACGGGAAACATAAGAGTTTCCGAAACCATTAATCTCTACCGACTTACCGTCTTTGCCTTCTGCTGTGACTTTAAAGTCAATAGCATCAGTCAAGGATGTAGCTCCGATAGCCTTCACTCCATCACTAACTGCTGTTGCTGTTGTGCCACTTACTTTCGTGATCGAAACTTTGATGTTCAGATCAGCTACAGCAATACCAAGTGATTTGGCAAGATCGTCAAGCTTCAGAAGGGATAATGGAAGTACATAAGTACCGTTCTCGGATGTGATTGTTACAGATGTGCCAGCTTTTTTAGCTGCTTCAATTAGACCTGATGCAGATAGAGAAGCGGAATCGCCCTTTAATTTGATAGTAACATTATCGTTACCGGCAAAAGCTTTTTCCAAAGCTTCTTTGGCTACAGGGCTGCCTACCGTAATCTCGATCTCGTTGGATGGTCCGTTTGCTTTTGTACCACCAGGATTGCTTGGGCTAGTATCTTTATCTGTTTCTGTAGCTGTAGTACTTACAGTCTTCGACAACTCGGTTGTAGACCAATAACCCTTGACATCTATGGCCTTCACCATAAAGGTGTAAGAAGTCCCTGCCGTTAAGCCATTCACTGTGTAAGTAGTGCTTGTAACAGTTCCAGCAGGTAAGGTACCATTGTAAATAAAGTAAATTACAGTGGATGTATCAATAGCAGCAGGCCAAGATAATACCACAGAGGTTTCACTTGGTGTAGCCGATAAAACAGCGTCTGTCCAGTCTGGTGGAGTTGTATCAACTACTGGAACTGGAACAACTGGAGTACTTGTTGTACTTACAGTCTTAGTCAATACAGTTGTAGACCAATTACCGTTAGCATCTACAGCTTTCACCTCAAAGGTGTAAGAAGTCCCTGCCGTTAAGCCATTCACTGTGTATGTAGTGCCTGTAACAGTTTCAACAGATAAAGTACCATTGTAAACATAGTAAGTTACAGTGGATGTATCGGTTGCTATTGGCCAAGATAATACCACAGAGGTTTCTCCTGGTGTTGCAGACAATACAGCGCCTGTCCAATCAGGTGATGTTGTATCAACTGTTGGTGTTACAACTACTGGAGCTGTATAAGTTGCTGTGTATACTGATGTAGTCACATCTGGAGCCTTAAGAGTAACAGTGTTATATACGTTTCCTGTAACATTGAAGTCAGTGAGTGTATAAACGTACACACTGTCAGTAACATTGTACGTGCTGTATGTAGCTGTGGTAGAAGTGACATATCCATCGGGACCGTAAACATGTACGGCAACTCCTTTTGGCGAATATGTTTCTCCATAAACAGTAGCAGATACATTCTTACCGTCAAACGTTACTCCGGAAAATCCACTAGAAGCAAAAGCGATAACAGGCATGAACACCATAAGCAACATAGCTAAAAACAGTACTTGTGAAGTTTTCATCATTGCATTCTTGTTTAACAAGGTATGTTCTCCTCCTTTCTTTGAATAGTTAGACTCTTCTTTTTTTAACAGCATAGTTCTTCTCTCACCTCCTTTGAATAGTAAATAGTAATTTAAGACTAGTTCCAAACTACTATCAGCTCAAACATACTATCACCATTTTTGGGAGATTTATAGACTTGACATTTGAATATTCGGCATTTTGTAAAAGTGTGTGATGTTTCACATTATTAATGGTGAATTTGTCGAAAAAAACCTGTACCAAAGGACATAGAGTCCAATGAATCAGGACTAATATTAATAGAATAATAGTAAATAAATCCTGTTTTTTCTCTCAGGGGTTATCTTTTTTAATCCCCATTGATACCTATTGATGATGTAGTAGCGGATATAACGATCAATTTTAGCGTTGTAGTCCCGTAATGATGGACAACTACGGTGTTCTATGTGGTCCTTCATGTGGCATTAAAACGACTCCTGTAGTGCATAGTCCCAGCAATTCCCGCTTCTGGACATGGATTGGCCTAAACCCCTGTACTTGGAACTCGTGTAATGACTTCCTTGGTCCGAATGGATAAATGCATCCTTGTGTGGCTTCAGCCGTCTTTGCTTTACGAGTGCGTCAATCGTATCAGTAGCAATGTCTAGTTGTGAGGCGATTGGATAGATTATAAGAGAGGATTTCTCCTGTTGAGGCATCTAATATGGTCGACAAATAAGCCGTCTCTGAGCGGCTATTAGGGAGGTAGGTAATGTCGGTGAGCAATGGAAGGCCAGGAACACCTTTTCTAAAATCCCTCTCTAAGCTATTGGGGAGCGTTCGATGTTCCTGTCTCGCCTTGGCCATACGTTTGTATGGATTTGGTTTTCGATGTGGACATACGAGGTTAAATTTCTTCATAAGCCTGCGAATTCTCTTCAAGTTGTAGATAAACGCCAAAGTCGTTCTCAAGTGTCATCTTGATAGAGCGAGAACCCTTTTTGAAGCCCTTTCTATGAAATGCTTTCTTGATTAGTTCTCCGGCTTGTATGTAGCTATAGTATCCTGAGCGGGATACGTTAAGTAAATCGCAAAGATAGCGAGTAATACGTCCTAGGCCCTGATCTACAGTATCACTTAATCAGTTCGAATGACTTATTCTTTTTTCTTTCGTGTCTAGCTTTTTTAACAATTCCACCTGAGACTCGAGGAGCTTAATCCTTGCTTCATGTTTTGCAATCACTTCGTCCTGCGTAGGTTCACGCTTCAGACGACGCCCAGAGGATTCTTTACGGGAGTCGGCTAATCGAATTATTCCTTCTTGGGTCGTATGCTTTCTTCCAACGCTCGGCGCACTGTTTTACACGTTTCATTCCAATTACGTTTACTTTAAACCTGTTTGCTTCAAAGATCTCTCTAGGGGTTTGACCTGCCATGTATTGATCAATGAACAACTGCATTAATTCATCGGCATAGGTTATTGCTTTTTCGCTTATTGTAGTCACGCATCTATTCGTTGATAAATTTAAACTGTCTTTTTCACTAAAGATTTTCTTAGACATGATGTAATCCTCTCCGGTATTTACTCTAGTATACAAAAAAGGTACCCACAGCCTGAACACTTTTTTTCTAAGTGTCCAGTCTATGGGTACCAGTTTAAATACCGAAGCCCCACTATTTTAATTCATATTCACTATTGTTTCAATCTGTTGTTTTTCTTTCGCATCTTTTGCAATCAGCTTATCATATAAAGTTTGGTCGTTCAGCTGTTGCTTCTGAAGGGCAGCCAGGTACCAACGAGCAACTAAACGATTAGTTGCATCATCCAGTTGATCAGTGACAAATGGCTTAAGTAAATTAGATGCAGCGACGTAATCACCACGTAATAAATAGATCTGGGTAACACCGAGAGCAATTTTGTTCGTGACGTTGAACATGCGTCCTTTTTGCTGTTCTCCAGGTAGGGTCTCTAAGTATTTCGTTTTTAGCAAAACGGTATTATACACTTCGAGAACACTATTCCAGTTTTGTTCCATAATCTTAATATTTTTCTCCATTTTGGCCGCGGTACCTAATTGTACCTTTAGATTAATCGTGTCTTCATAAAGCGTAATATCCCATGGGAAGTTAACCAACTCAGAAGCTGCAAGATCAGCGGCTTTATCTAATTGGTTCTTGATCTGATGGGCGTAAATCTGCTGTGCAACGCGTTGACGATTATAGGGTTCGGCCGCGTTCAATCCATTTAATAAATTTTGTGCCTCTGTATAGAATTTCTCATCCTTAGTCTGGTTATATACTTGGAAAAGAATCCCTACCTTCTGCAAGACATAATTTGGATGGTTAGGATGTAGTTTAATGGCTTCTTTAAGCGGTTTAGTGATGGTGTTATAATCATTGCTAGTAAGAGTGACAGCAGTGAATTCTTTAAATGAACTATTAGCACTTAGTAATCTTAGACTAATAAAGAACATAATGATAGATAGGACAAGAAGCAAGATGGGGTAAGTCTTATTAATAATGAAATTACTTTGTGGAACCTTATCTAGCCATTGACGTAAAAGTGCTTTTTGATTAAGTTGAACATTCGAAGCCAATGCACCAAGTGAGAAAAATAATAATACAGATAAATAGACATAACTCATGTCAAAGTCAATAACACTATGAAAAAGTAACGAAATTGTTAGAATAAAAAATATAAAATGTCGCTCTTTATCTTCATTACTGCTTTTGAAATAGTTTCTAATGTAGCAGTAGTAAATAAGAACAAGAAAAATAATGAAAATAGATAACCCTATGATTCCAACCTCAACCAAATACTGTAAGAAAAAATTGTGTGCTTGCCTGCTTACATACGGGTTGTTTTGGTATTTCTCATATAGAGCAGACCATGCTCCACCACCAGCACCAAAGACTGGATAATCTTTTGACAATTTAATAGCATCCTTATAGAATGTTCCTCTTTCCAACACGCTGTTTTGGGCAAAATTGATATTTTCAACCCGGTGTTTAATATTCTGGGGTAGCATATTCTTAAAGCCTGAATCAGAAAATAGTAGAGAGATTCCAACAATTCCAACGATTATTGCAGTTAGGGGCAAAATTAAATTCACCCAACTATATTTTTCCCATCGATCTAAGTATTTCTTTAATAAAGGCATTATTACCATCTGAACAAATACTATTACAACTGTAAAACCTAAAGCTGCAAAAACAAGAACAGACCAACCCCCAGTTAATGTAGGGTTGCTTGGGTTTTTAAAATGTTCGACACCAATATTATTAATTTTTGATAAGATTGCAAATGATGTAACAATTGCCAATAAAAAGTAAAAAAGAAAAATGAATTGCCGATGCAATTTAAAGAAAAATAATATTATTAGTGCTATTATGGGGAGGATTACAAGAGCCCCGCGAGATAAAGTAAGCATAAAGGAAACTAGAATTGGAACTATCATTAAAGAATGGATGACAACAAAATACCATTTCTTTGATTTAATAATCATGAATATTGTGCTAAATAATAAAGCAATCAAATAAGCTGCATAGGCATTTGCATATTGGAAAACGGAAGTTAAACGTATTCCATTTATTTCTTCCCCCATTACAGCATCGCGATATACACTAGAATTGTCGTCTACATCAATTAGTAGCCATTTAAACAAGTTATAAATATAAGTTCCATTACCCAACCAATGGAAAATCCCGAATAGTACAATAATATACCCACTAAATAAAAACATTATTTCAATAAAGTTAGAACCTAGTTTATTTCTAGATAGATATAATCCTAATATAAAAAAAGATGTATACATTATTTCAATGTAGAGCATATTGGCTGAATAATAGGAGGACGCACTTGAGAACGTAGAAAGTAAGTAACAGATTGGCAATAACCAAACCAAAATACTCATTACATCACGAAAGGTGATTAAACTCCAGTTATAAATAAAATAAATTGCTAGTAAAAACATAATTAAGGAAATCCATACTAGTGCAGAATAGATTGGCCTTTCAAAATCCACAGTGTTTCCATTGAATAATGCTTTCTGGAATGGAGCCCAAAATAAAAAAGACGTGACAAAACTAATTAACAACCAAAAAATAATAGATTTTTTCTCATCATTACGAGGAACATTCTTTAAGCTAAATGGTTTCGTTGCTATACCTTTGTTTTCCATAAAATACTTCCCTTCCCTCCGAATTACGACAATAATCTTACCACAAACATCGACTTGATCCAACAAACATTCTTTAGAAATTGCCAGAAAGAATTAGTCACTAGTATTCAAGTACTATATTTGCTACAATATTTAAGTCTAAAATTCGTCAATGCTTTCAAATTCTAAAAATTGAATTAAACCTAATTCTATCATGAGGAGAGTAAACTACTAATGCAAGATGAAATCAGTTTAAGAGAGATTATAGAACCCCTTTGGATGAATAAATGGATAATAATTCTAATTATCTTGCTAACTACGATATTAACTGGAATTGCAAATTTTTTTATAATTAAACCAACTTATCAAGTCAATACAACACTTACAGTAAATAATTTAATAGATAAAGATCAACAAGTTAATAAAGATTTAAATATATTTGTAGAGCAAATGAAGAATAGCTATGTTGTCGATAGAATTGCTCAAAAGTTGAATTCTGATCCTGAATCAATAAATGTGATAAAAGATGGATTAAGTATTGAGGTCGTAAAAGGATCAAATTTAATAAAAATAAAAGTTGTAGGAGTAAATCCTGCAAAAATAACTACAGTAGCAAACATAGTGTCTAAGGAATTAGCCTCTCTAATTGAGAGTTCCACTCGATTAGATATGATTGTTATTTATAAAAAACGTCTGTCTGATGTCGAAGATTTATTGAAAGGTAGTTTATCTGAAGTAGAAGAAGCAAATAAACAGCTTCAAAGTATTCCCGAGAAAATAGTGACACAAAAAGTGCTTGCTGATGATGCTTACTTACAATCAATAGTCTCAGAGATAAGTAATACTAGTAATAAAAAGCTTGGTGCTATTGAATTGAAAAATGAAGAAATTAATCCTGTATATATATCTGTTAAAACAAAGTTGGCTGATGCTTCAATAAATACATCAAAGTTACAAGCCCAGAAGAAAAACCTTGAAGAAATGATAACAAAAAATCAAGAAGTAGTTAGAAGTTTACAAACAGCTACTAACCAGCAAAATGACAAAAATCAAGGTTTGATAGAATCATTAAGTCAGTTTAATGCTGTTGTCATTAATCCTGCATTAGAACCAAAAGCACCTATTGGTCCGAGAACAAAGATGAACACTGCCATTGCAGGAGTATTCGGGGCGGCTATTGGTTTACTATTTGTCTTAGTAAGAGAGTATTGGAAGAAAAGCCAAAAGACATCAATGAAAGAAAAAAATCTTTCGCTTTAGTATAAAGGGAGTGTGTAGAATGAAAGTTGTAATCTTAGCTGGTGGATTCGGAACAAGAATTAGTGAAGAATCACATTTAAGACCAAAACCAATGATAGAGATTGGTGGCAAACCAATCTTATGGCATATTATGAAAATTTATTCTTTTTATGGATATAATGAATTCATAATTTGCTTAGGATACAAAGGTTATTATATTAAAGAATATTTTGCTCATTATTTTTTACATGAGTCTGATGTTACCTTTGACTTCCAAAATGATAATCAGAGAATTATTCATAACCATTCTGCAGAGCCGTGGAAAGTAACCTTGGTTAACACGGGCATTGAAACTATGACAGGTGGTCGTGTTAAACGTATTAAAGACTATATTGGAAATGATACGTTTATGTTAACTTATGGTGATGGCGTTTCTAATGTTGATATAAAGAAACTGGTGGAAACACACAAAGCTCATGGTAAACTTGCGACTGTCACATCTACCCAACCAAGTGGAAGATTTGGTGCCTTAGAGTTGTCAAATAACAATATAGTTAAAGGATTTCAAGAAAAGCCTAAAGGAGACGGCGCATGGATTAATGCGGGTTTCTTTGTGTTAGAACCTGGAATTTTTGATTACATTGCAGGGGATTCAACAACGTTCGAAAAGGAACCTTTAGAACATATTGCGAGAGATAGGGAATTGTTAGCGTATAAACATGATGGGTTTTGGCAACCTATGGATACGGTTCGTGACAAAACTTATCTAGAAGACTTATGGACTAACGATAAAGCACCATGGAAGATATGGGAAAACAAAGTGGTGAATAATAAATGATAAATCAAAATTTCTGGAAGAACAAAAGAGTATTTGTTACTGGACACACAGGGTTTAAAGGTTCTTGGCTATCCTTGTGGCTGAATTCAATGGGAGCAAACATAACAGGATATGCACTTAATCCACCGACAAAGCCGAGTTTATATGAAATTTGTGAGATAGATCAATTAGTTAATTCTAATATTGGTGATGTACGGGATTACCAATCATTATACAATGCAATGTCGGAAGCACAGCCAGAAATTGTCATTCATATGGCTGCTCAACCTCTCGTAAGAGATTCGTATAAAAATCCTGTAGACACATATTCCATTAATGTAATGGGAACAGTCAATTTGTTAGAGTCTATTAGAAATTGTAAGAGTGTTCGTGCAGTGGTTAATGTAACAACAGATAAATGTTACGAAAACAAAGAATGGCCCTGGGGATATAGAGAAAATGAGCCGCTTGGGGGTTATGATCCTTACTCGAATAGTAAAGCATGTTCCGAATTGGTTACATCTTCTTATAGAAATTCCTTTTTCAATCCGAAAGATTACGAAAAGCATGGAGTAGGTATCGCTTCTGCAAGGGCTGGTAATGTAATTGGTGGAGGCGATTGGGCAGCAGATAGACTCATTCCCGATTGTATTAGAAGTCTACTGAATAATCAGCCAATTATCATTAGAAATCCTCATGCTATTAGACCTTGGCAGCATGTCTTGGAACCCTTAAGTGGCTACTTGCTTCTTGCGCAAAGGCTTTATGAAGATGGTGCTTCTTTCTCGGAAGGATGGAATTTTGGTCCGAATGATGAGGATGCAAAGTCGGTCGAGTGGATCGTGAGTAAGATGTGTACAATATGGGGTAATAATTCATCGTTTTCTATAGATGAGGGGAATCATCCCCATGAAGCACACTATTTAAAATTAGACTGCTCAAAAGCGAAAACTATATTGGGCTGGTACCCAAAATGGAATTTGGAACAAACATTGAAAAAGGTCATTTCCTGGGTAGAAGTTTATAAGAACGAAGACAATCTAATGGAAACTTGTTTGAAGCAAATTGATGAATATATATCAACATAAACAGGAGACTGAACATGAAAATAAACCAAACAGGTATTCCTGACTGTTTCGAAATAATTCCAAACAGATTTGTTGATGAAAGAGGGCATTTCGTAAAGACTTTTCATTCGGAAGTATACTTAGAATCTGGTTTAGAAACTAACTTTGTAGAACAATATTACTCCCATTCTAAAAAAGGTGTACTACGAGGTCTTCATTTTCAAACCCCGCCAAAAGAACATAACAAATTAGTATATTGCATCTCAGGTAATGTTATGGACGTAGTTGTTGATTTGAGAGAAGGTTCTCCTACCTACGGTAAGTATGAGATATTTGAACTTAATGACGTTACTCACAGTATTATCTATATTCCTTCCGGACTCGCACATGGTTTCATTGTATTAAGTGAATCAGCTACCTTAATGTATAATGTTTCATCCGTTTATTCAGCTCAATGTGATACTGGAATTCACTGGGATTCATTGTTAATACCTTGGCCGATTAAATATCCAATTATCTCCAAAAGGGATAGTGATTTTGTAAGATTTTCCGATTTTAAAAGTCCATTTGTTTATAGAGAGGGTTAAATTATGACTTATACAGTTATGATTTCAGGGGCTAATGGATATTTTGGGGCAATAGCTTCGAGGTATTTTAACGAGATAGGCTGGGAAGTGCTAAAGGCTACTAGGAATACAAAAGACGATATTTATTTTGATCTAGATCACCCAAATGACTTTGCAACTTTAAAGATTAGTAAAAACGTTGATTTATTCATACATGCAGCGGCAGCCCATGAAGTAACCTGTCTAGAGCAACCATATAGAAGCATTTTTCAAAATGTTGCTGGTACAAAAGCCGCATTGGATTTTTGTGTTGCGAACAACATTGAGAAATTTGTATATTTATCTACATTCCATGTGTTTGGTAATCCTTATGGTGTTATAGATGAATCTACAATTCCTCTACCTGCGAATGATTATGGCTTAAGTCATTTGCAAGCAGAACAATATGTAGAGCTATATACGAGACAAAATAAAATAGTTGGCAGGATTCTTAGACCAAGTAATTTTTTTGGAGTTCCAGTTGATTTTGAATCATGTAATAGATGGTCATTAGCCCCATTAGATTTCTGCAGGCAAGCTATTGAAAATGGAGAAATAAAACTTAACTCTCCCGGTAATCAAATAAGAAATTTTATATCTATTAACGATATATGCAAGATCATAGAAACTCTGTTTTATTCAAACAAAGGAAATATAATAACTCATATACCTGGGCCAGAAACATTGAGTATTAGAGAATTGGCACTTAAAGTAAAAAGAGTATTTGAAATTCAAAGAAATAGTGAAGTAAAACTAGTTATTCCAGAAGGAAGTTTAGAGATATCGAAATTCACATTTAATAGCAATTATATATTGGAGTTATATGAGCCATTAGAAAGACTAGAAGATTATATTATTGATTTTATAGGAGTTGGGTATGTTAGGAATTGATGTTTCAAAGTACTTAAATAAGATACATTATTACTATAGATTATTAGTGACTTTCTTCTTTTATAAACTAATTGCGAAACATATTGGTAAAAAAACAGTAATTTATCAACCAAATCTATTAAGTGGATTGCGTAACATGAGTTTAGGAGATAGGGTAATTATTTTTGCGAATTCACGGATAGAACTTATTGAAAATTATATGAATAATAAGTACAAGCCTAATTTTGTTATGGGAAATGATTCACAAATTCATCAAAATTGTCATATTACTTGCGCAGGGAATATTTCAATTGGTAACAATGTAATAATTACGGCTAATGTTACAATTACCGATATTATTCATCCATATGAAGATACTAATATGCCTATAAATTTTCAAGAGATAAAAGTGGGAGAGGTTAATATTGGAGACCAGACATACATTTATAATAATGCAGTAATTTTACCGAATGTAAAAATAGGTAAACATTGTGTAATTGGAGCAAATTCATTAGTTAATAAAAATATACCTGATTATTCAGTAGTTGTTGGAAATCCGGCAAGAATTATTAGGCAGTTCGATAATACCATAAAGCAATGGATAAACTATGATTAAAAATAAAATTTCTCGCGGTGTATTATTAGGGATATTAAGTATATCTGTAGACGGAATAGCTGGTTTGGCAATATTCCCAGTATTATTATATTATCAGCCAAAAGAACTTGCTGGATTATGGATTTTATTAACTTCATTTTCTGCTCTTTTAAATTTGGCACAGGCTGGTTTAGGACCTGTTATAACAAGAATGGCAACAGAAATTAAAATTGATTCTACTGATAGTGATATAGAGAAATATTATTTGAAGGTTAATTATTGTTACAGAATTGTGGTTTTTTTAGTTTTTTGTATTTGCGCTCTGCTCTATCTTTTCTATATTCGTGATGTATTAATAAAATCAAATTATCTTTCCTCTGGTATTATTGTTTGGGCAATAATGACTCTAGGATATTGTTTGAAAATATATGCTACCAAGAACATCAATACCGTTAATGGTTATGGTGAATTAGGATGGGATAAGTTAATACAAATCGTTGTTACTGTTTTTTCTAATATTGCTTATGTAATAGGTCTTTATTTTGGATTAAGTTTAATATTTCTAGCCACCATCTTTTTCATTTTCAGTTTAGTTTATCTATATGGGTCAAAAGTAATACTTAGAATTTTTGTAAAAATGCCAAAAATTTTATCGCGAAAAAAAATAAACTTCTCAGAAGTATTAGACATATTTAAACAGTCTCTTAAAGTCCTCATATTAAATTTAGTAAGTGTAATTGTTCTAAATGTTGATATATTAATTGTGGAAAGATTCTGGGGCTTAAATGTAATACCTTTATATAGTGCACTGGTTAAAATAGTTACATTAATTATTGCTGTTTCTCTACTAATTCAACAAATGATCTACCCTTATATTTCGCTTAGTTGGAATACAGGAGTATATAAAAAAGCGCGTGACTTATATTTAAAAGGACTTATGATCTCGTTGATAACAAGCATAGTATTATCAGCTTTATTATTTCTTACTGCTCCAATTCTAATTCCAATCTGGATTGGGTATGGAAATTATTTGGGTGCAAAGGTATTTGGACCTTTACTTTTGTTCGGTATAGTGTATACTCATTTCCACTCTCATGTTTCACCTATTCTAGCTACAGGTAAAAAAACCTATATTACACCAGCGATTACCAATGGTATTTTATCGATTATATTAGGGCTTCTGGGTGCTAAATATTTTGGAATCAATGGAATTGCACTTGGTAATATTATAGCTAGTTTAATTCCAACAATATATGTAGTTATATCAACCTTAAGATTTTTTAAAACTCATTCAAAGTATGGGGGATTGGCTAATGGCGAATATAAAAGATAAAAAACCAATTGTTACAATTGCTATCCCTACTTACAATAGAAGTTCTTACTTAATTAAAGCAATAGAATCTGCGCTTCAGCAAACTTATATTGAAATAGAAGTTATTATATCTAATAATGCTTCTATAGATAATACCATTGAAGAACTTGCGAAATTTAATGATAATAGACTTGTAATCATAAATCATAAAGAAAAAATAAATATGGATGAAAACTGGAATGCTTGTTTGGGAATTGCAAAGGGAGATTACTTTATGTTACTGTCTGATGATGACTACTTAGAATCTACTGCTATCGAAACATTCTTAGAACACTTTTATTCAGATGATATAGGAATAGTCTATTGTCAAACAAAGATAGTAGATGAAAGTAATAATACTATTGCATTTAGCAAAACCGCACCGTTAATCGAACCATCTATTGAAATGTTATTGAATTTTTTGAATTGGAAACGCGAAGTATATCCATGTAGTTTAATGTTTAGAACAACAGACCTTAAGAAATTAGGTGGCTATAATGGTAGTAAGTATTCATTGGCATTGGATACGGCTGCTTGGGTAGAGATAGCTATAAAAAGAGGGAAAGTTGCTTATGTTAATAGAGTTTTATCCAACTACAGGATCCATAATTTAAACATTGGCTCCCAAACAAAGATCGAAGAATGGGAATACGGCCTGTCATCATTAATTTTGATGTGTCAAGAAATATTGGAGAAAGAATTTAGTAAGTTGCAAGTCGATGATGTTGTAAAGTATGGAAAAAAATACAAAAAGAGATTAATTGTTTCTAGTTTAACTTCTTTAGTAAGAAAAGGGGTTTCTAGGAAACAAGTTCTCTCCCTATACTTTAAACATAGGAGTTCTTTTATTGGAATGACGGGAATGTACTTATTGCTAATAAGTATTATGAAGCTTTGTATGCCTCATAAGTTATTCTATACAATAAAAAAAATTGCAAGTTCAGCTAGAGTTTAATAGAAAGCAGATGAAATGATGACAACTACTAAAATAATTAACTTGATGTTTTATCTAGTTATTTTCACTATTTCATTTGATGTTTTTTTAGTAATTAATATTGGTTTCAATTTTAGAGCAGCTCAACTATGCTTGATTATCCCTATGATATTTTACATATTAAATATCTTTCTTAAAGGGACAATAACAGTCCCATTAGGTATTACATCATTATTAATATGGACATTATTTGTTATTATATTTATTCCAAACACACCATTGATGTCTAGAAATATAGGGTATGGTATTTGGTTAAATTTTTAATATTTTAATAATATTGGTAACTGTTCATTTCTTTGGTGATGAGAATAAGATGAAAAAATTAATAAAAGTTTATCTTTATTCATTCCCCTTTATTTCCATTTGTGGGTTAATCCAATTCTTCATGCCTATATTACATTTCAAACCATTTCTTGTTTTACAATGGTGGATTCCTGATGTATTACCTAGGATTAATGCTTTCTCCTATGAGCCTTCCTATTTTGCGACATATATGATTTTGGGATGGGTATTAACCGCTTATTTGCTTCAGACCAAAAGTTCTTTAGTAAAAATGTCTCATCTTACAGTTATATTTTTATTAGAGACAACTGTAATGATCTTATCATCTTCCAGAATGGGATGGATAATGATGGTATTTTGGTTTTCACAGTTTCCATTACTTTTTTTATGGAGAATTATTAATACAAAAGTTAATAAAAAGTATTTGAATTACACATTATGGCTCTGTTTATTATCTGTGATTACAATTTTCACCGTTGTTTATGTAGTTGGGGTAAATAAAGTACTTTTTTTGATGAATGGAATCGGAATTGGTAATACTTCAAGTCATTCCGTAGATATTAGATCTAAAGAATTGGCTGATACAATTAAAATATTTTTGGAAAGCCCTATCTGGGGATATAGCCTAGGTGGAATAGCTTGGGCTATAGGGAATTTGAGAGGTATTGATGTTAATAACCTGGAATTGGCGAAAAGTAACGAAGGAATGTCGGTTTTTGGAGAGGTATTAGCCGCAAGTGGAATAATTGGTTTTATTCCATTTGCAATATACATCGGTAGTCTTATTATTTTACCTCTAAAATTAGCTATAAGAATTTCGAATACTGAAATGAAAATAATATTACGAGGCATGGTTTATTCACTGATTTTTATTTTAGTTATCTTACAATTCAATCAAAATATACTTAGGCCTTATTTATGGCTTCATATTGCAATTCTTTCCGCTGTTTATTTCGCGGCTAAGCGGGAGGTAAGCTATGTCAACACTAACAATTGATATTAGGATGTTACACCACTCTGGGATTGGAACATATCTACGGAATTTAGTTCCCTCTGTAGCAGAAGTATTAACTGATCTTAATATTAACTTATTGGGTAATAACGAAGAATTACAGGAATACTCGTGGTCCAGAAGAAAAAATATCAATATTATTAATTGTACAAGTAATATCTACACATTAACAGAACAAATAGAGCTATTGAGAAAGATTCCTAGTCAAACTGATCTCTTTTGGAGTCCTCATATCAATATTCCATTGATGTTTAGAGGTAAATTGTTAGTGACGGTACACGATGCATTTTTTCTGGCAAATCCTCAATTAGTAGGAGGCCTCCATAAGCAATTATACGCAAGATTTATGTACAATACTTTATCTAAGAAAGCAGCTCATATTATAACACCGTCTAATTTCACGCAAAAAGAACTCCAACATTATCTTAAACTTGATGTTAATAAAGTAAGCACTATTCATAATGGTGTACAAGAGGAATGGTTTCATATATCAAAAGAGGAGTTTCCAAATAATAAACCTTATCTACTATATGTAGGTAATGTGAAACCACACAAAAATTTAAAGGCATTACTTAAAGGGTTTGATATAATTAAAGAAAAAATCAAACATGATATTATAATTGTTGGGAAAAAGGATGGCTTCATAACAGGAGACGATGAAATAGCACATATGGCTAGTACAATGGGCGATAGAGTAAAATTTACAGGCTATATCACTGATGATGAATTAAAACAGTATTATGTTCACGCAGAAGCGCTTGTTTTTCCATCGATATATGAAGGTTTTGGCCTTCCTCCCATTGAGGCAATGGCTTGTGGTTGCCCTACAATAGTATCAAAAGCTGCATCAATACCGGAAATTTGCGATAGTGCAGCGTTGTATTTCGATCCTTTTAATCCTCAGGATATTGCAAGTAAAATAGAGATGTTATTAAATAATGATGATCTAAGAAATGATATTGTGCAAAAGGGACTTTCTCGTGCAAGGCAATTTCTATGGGATAAATCTGCAAAAGAAACGATAGGTGTAATTGAGGGGGTTCTTTCTTCGTGAAGGTTGCAATAGTACATGAATGGCTTGATACCTATGCTGGATCGGAAAGAGTAGTAGAACAGCTACTGGAAATATTCCCTGAGGCAAATTTGTATAGTGTGGTTGACTTTCTACCGTCTAATAAGCGTAGTTTTATCATGAATAAAGTTGTTACTACTTCCTTTATTCAAAGACTTCCATTTGCTAAGAAAAAGTTTCGACAGTATTTACCTCTTATGCCAATTGCAGTAGAACAATTTGATTTATCACAATATGATTTAATACTCTCTAGTTCACATGCTGTAGCAAAAGGCGTTATTACTGGACCTAATCAACTCCACGTTTCATATGTACACTCACCAATACGTTATGCGTGGGATTTACAACACCAATACTTGACAGAATCCGGTTTAAATAAAGGTATGAAGGGTATGATTGCAAAATGGATTTTGCACAAAATGCGCCTATGGGATTATAGAACAGCTAACAGTGTAGATGAATTTATAGCAAACTCTAGATTTATATCTAAACGAATATATAAGTTTTATCGAAGAGAATCATCTGTGATTTACCCACCTGTTGATATAAATAGTTTTATAATGTGCGAAACAAAGGAAGATTTTTATTTCACTGCTTCAAGAATGGTCCCATACAAAAGAATAGATATGATAGTAGAAGCGTTCACTAAAATGCCGGACAAGAAACTGTTGGTTATTGGTGATGGACCGGAATTTAATAAGATTAAAGAGAAAGCAGGTAGGAATGTAACACTATTAGGATATCAAACCTTTGAAATTCTTAGAGATCATATGCAACGAGCCAAGGCATTTGTTTTTGCAGCAGAAGAGGATTTTGGAATCATTCCAGTTGAAGCACAGGCATGTGGGACTCCGGTAATTGCTTATGGTAAAGGTGGATCATTGGAAACCATTCGTAATATTGGGGAAGATAATCCTACTGGATTATTTTATAAAGAACAAACAGTGCAAAGCTTAATAGATGCTGTTAATTTTTTTGAAAAGGAAGGTCATATTATTACCCCAAACAATTGCCGAAATAACTCTCTTCGGTTTTCTCCAGAGCGTTTTAAAGATGAAATTAGAAGTTTTGTTTCAGCCAAGCTTAAAGAATTTCAGTGTAGTTAATATAAAGAGGAGTGTTGATATTGTTAGATTTAGGAGCAGTGCTTAAGATTGAAGATAAATTAGTTGCTGTTATAGATAAAAGTAAGAAATATATTACAACTGTTTCTTGTAAACTTGAAGTAACAAATTATTCTATCGATTCATTCCAAAAAGAGGAATGGAGTTACGATGAATTATCATTGGTAAGGTATGAAATTGTTGGAAGGCTAGATAAATCACAGATGAATTCGGCTAAACGTAGCATTATTTTTGATAAAGTTGAAGAGTTTCATGACCTTTTTCACCAAAAGGATTCGTTTGACCCAGAGATATCTAATCTAAGTTATGCAGGTAAAGTATACGACAGCAAAGAAATGGTTTCTCTTATTGATGCATCTCTAGATTTTTGGTTAACATCTGGTCGATTTAGCAAAAAATTCGAGACAGACTTCGCCGCATATTTAGGTGTTAGATATGCGCTCCTAACCAATTCTGGCTCCTCAGCTAACTTACTTGCTGTTTCTGCTCTTACATCTCCCAAACTCGGAGACAAGCGATTGTTACCGGGTGATGAAGTCATCACAGTAGCCGCAGGTTTTCCAACAACGGTAGCACCAATCGTTCAAAATAAATTAATACCCGTATTTGTTGATGTTGATTTAGGAACTTATAATATCTCTGTTGATCAAATTGAGCAAGCAATATCACCGAAAACTAAAGCTATTATGATTGCTCATACGATGGGAAATCCATTTAATTTATCTGCTGTTATGGAAATTGCAGAGAAATATAACTTATGGGTAGTAGAAGATAACTGCGATGCTCTAGGTTCATTGTATAATGGCAAGTTAACAGGTACGTTTGGACATATAGGAACTTCAAGTTTTTACCCGCCACATCATATGACTATGGGCGAAGGTGGCGCTGTTTATACTAATCATCCATTATTAAAATTAGCAATCGAATCCTTCAGAGATTGGGGACGCGATTGCTGGTGTCCTTCTGGCTGCGATAATACTTGCAATAAGAGATTTGATTGGCAACTTGGCCAGCTACCACAAGGTTATGATCATAAGTATACTTACTCTCATGTTGGTTATAACTTGAAAGTTACTGATATGCAAGCAGCTATTGGTCTAGAACAACTGAATAAACTTCCATATTTCATCGAGAAAAGAATAAGTAATTTTGATCGTTTAAAAGCCGGTCTCAAGTGTATTGAAGATATGTTGATTTTACCAGAGGCTACCGAGAACAGCATACCAAGCTGGTTTGGATTTATTTTAACAGTAAGGGACGGAGCTAGTCTTTCTCGAAACAAAATGACTGAATACTTGGAGAAAAATCGAATTCAAACTAGAATGTTATTCGCTGGGAATCTCATTAAACAACCCGCTTTTGATGGTGTTGAGTATCGGTTGGCAAGCAAGCTTACAAATACCGATAAGATTATGTATGATACATTCTTAGTTGGTGTTTATCCTGGATTAACTGACGAGATGATCGATTATATGAGTAAAACAATAATTGATGCAATTAGTTACGCTAAATTATAAAAAAATTTAAAGGAGCACCTGCTTCAATTGGTGAGGATGTGTATTAATTAATGAAGCTAGTGTTATTATCGGGTGGATCAGGCAAACGATTATGGCCTCTATCAAACGATTCTCGATCTAAACAATTTCTTAAAGTATTAAGAAATAATGAAGGTCTACTGGAATCTATGGTACAAAGAGTGTGGAATCAAATCGAAGCAGTTGGGATGGCAGATTCGACACTTTTAACAACAAGTAAATCTCAATTAGATATGATTCACAGTCAGTTAGGTATTAATATTCCAATTATAGTTGAACCGGAGAGAAGAGATACATTTCCAGCTATTGCTTTAGCAGCGGCTTACTTATACTCAAATCAAGGTATAAGTTTGGATGAAGTTGTTGCAGTTTTACCAGTAGATCCTTATGTCGAAAAAGATTTTTTTGATAAAATTAAGAAACTGGAAATTCTTTTACATTCTTCAGAATCTAATCTTGCTTTATTGGGGGTAACTCCTACTTTCGCATCGGAAAAATACGGTTATATTGTACCATCAAGTCCTTTGGAAAACGATTTGTTTATCAGAGTCAGTCATTTTAAAGAAAAGCCAAATGAAGAACAAGCTAAACAACTAATCGCTCAAAAAGCACTTTGGAATTGTGGTGTGTTTGCCTTTAAGCTTGGCTTTGTAATTTCAATAATAAAGGAAAAAGGGCTTCCTATTCAATATGATGAATTATTATTAAATTATAACGAATTGCCCAAAATAAGTTTCGATTATGAGGTTGTTGAAAAAGCAAAAAATATAGTTGCATTATCATATGATGGATATTGGAAAGACTTGGGTACATGGAACACTTTAACTGAAGAGATGGGTGCGAATTTAATTGGAAATGGTATAATAAGTGAAGATTCAACCAATACTCATCTGATTAATGAACTTAATATTCCCATTACAGTGCTTGGATTACCTAACGTAATTGTTGCCGCTAGTCCTGACGGTATATTAGTTAGTGATAAGGTTGCTAGTCCAAGAATTAAAGATTTAGCAATTAATTTTGATGAAAGACCTATGTATGAAGAAAAACCATGGGGTTGGTATAAGATATTAGACTATACTAAAGCCAAGGAAGGTAGAGAGGTTTTAACAAAACGCATTGGCATTCTTGAGGGTAATAATTTAAGTTATCAAGTACATCAAAAAAGAAAAGAAGTCTGGACCATAATTAGCGGAGAAGGACTATTTGCACTAAATGGTGTAATAAGTCCAATCAAATCAGGTGATGTACTTCAGATACCTGCAGGAGCTAAGCATGGAATTAAGGCAACAACTGATATAGAATTAATTGAAATACAAACAGGTACTGAACTAATTGATGAAGACATCATTAGAATAAGTTTGAATTGGGAAGATACAATGAAGTATTGTATGACTTAATTTCTTAATTTAATATATTTTAGATTAGTGATAAAGGAGGTACATATGATTCGTTCTAATGATAGGTTTTTAACTCAAGTGTATTCTTTATCAGATTTAATTTGTGTGGAAATATCATTTCTGATTTCATGGTGGATAAAGTTCCATAGTGGACTAATTCCATATGAGAATCCTTTATCCTTTGAAACTTATTTTCCATGGAGTTTTGTTTATGGTTTTATAGCAACAGGGTTGGGGTACTTTTTCACACTATATTCTCCTAAAAGAAAGAAAAGCTTCTCTCAAGAAACTGTTCGGGTTATTCAAGTTCACTTAGTTAGTTTGATCATATTGCTTAGTTTTCTCTACGTTTTTAAAGTAGTTGATATATCACGGCATTTTCTTGCGATTTTTCTTATTGTCAATATAATACTTGTTGTAGCCTATCGCTACATAGTTAAAAGTATTTTAAGGGAAATAAGAAAAAAAGGTTTTAATCATCAGTTTATTCTTATTCTTGGTGCAGGTACACTAGGACGTAAATTTTATGATAATATTATTCAACATCCTGAAATGGGTTTTAAAGTTGTAGGATTTCTTGATGATTTTCAAGAAGAACATAACACTGAAAACAAAATATATCAATCGATATTAGGAAAAGTAGATGATTTGGAAAATATACTTAAGAATAACCTTGTGGATGAAGTTACTATTGCATTGCCTCTCATTGCTTATCAAAAATACGACAAAATTATTAGCATTTGTGAAAAATATGGTGTAAGAGTATTAATAATTCCAGACTTTTTCGATTTTTTGCCTGCAAAACCTCGTTTTGATAATTTTGCAGGAATGCCACTAATTAATGTTAGAGATGTACCACTTGATGAAATAAGGAATCAAATTTTAAAACGATGCTTCGATATAGTATTCTCCTTTTCAGCAATATTAATGATGTTGCCATTATTAATTATTATTGCCATTGGTGTGAAGGTAACGTCCCCAGGGCCAATTATATTTAAACAGGAAAGGGTTGGACTTAATCGTCGAAACTTTATGATGTATAAATTTCGTTCAATGAGAATACTGTCTCAGGGAGTTTCAGACACACAATGGACTATTAAGGACGACCCTAGAAAAACGAAATTCGGTGCATTGATAAGAAAAACAAGCTTAGATGAATTGCCACAATTTTTTAATGTGTTATTTGGCCATATGAGTGTGGTAGGTCCACGTCCGGAACGTCCACACTTTGTGGAACAATTTAAAGAAGAAATACCGAAATATATGGTGAAACATCATATTCGTCCAGGGATTACAGGTTGGGCACAAAGTAATGGTTTACGCGGGGATACATCGATAGAAGATAGAATTAATCACGATATATTCTATATTGAAAACTGGAGTTTTATCCTAGATCTAAAAATTATAGTAAAAACTGTAATTAACGGATTTGTGAATAAGAATGCATACTAGTTCAATAAAGATCTTCGCAAGCTGACGTCTATAATTTATGGGTCAGCTTGTTTAGCTAGTTCTTTTCTCGTGAAATTTGTTGCAATATGTTGCAAATATAATATATTGGTAAGATATACAAAGAAGTTAAACAAAGACCACGTTACATTATTGAAACACATTTAGGATCAGTAGGTAAGGAAATATTGGTTCCTGCAATTCAAACTAAAAAGCAGTTAATTGTGATAGGAGGTTTAAATTCTGTTTAAGTTGACATCAATAGATTCAATTTTTGGAGAAAATATGAGAAAAAAATTTTTATTTAGCATTTTCTTTTCTATATTATTATTAATAAATACTGTGACACTATCTTTTGCACAGGAATCGACTTTCCAACAAAAATGGTTTGAGAAATACTCGCTTATAGCTCATGCATTGGGTGGTATTGATGGAAATACGTATACAAACTCTAAGGATGCATTGCTATATAATTATCAAAAGGGACAGCGATTATTTGAGGTTGATTTTATGTTAACAGAAGATGGAATCATGGTTGCTAGACATGGTTGGGAGAAAGATTATATTACATACCTTCAGCAAGAAGATGTGTTCCCTGTAGAAAAAATAGGAAAGCCTATCTCTTACAAAGAGTTCTCAAATATGACAATCATGAGAAAGTATCAACATTTAAGCCTCGAGGAAATAATTAAGTTCATGGTAGATCACCCAGATATGTTATTAATCACTGATACCAAATATGTTGATAAAAATATGGTTGTTAAGCAATTCTCTAATATAGTAGAGATGACTAAAGGTATCGATCCAGAAGTTCTTGATCGTATTGTCCCTCAGATATATAACCAAGAAATGCTCGGATGGATAGACAATGTTTATCGATTCAAGTCAATGATCTATACATTGTACTCTTCAGATGATACAGATAATCAAGTTGTTGATTTTGTCAAAAATAAAAGAATTGATGTTGTTACAATGTGGACAACGAGAGCAAACCCTGATTTTGTCTCTAGATTATTGTTAGAAGGAGTTAAGACTTATACCCATACAACAAACAATGTAGAGGAAATTAGGAAACAAAAGAGTTTTGGTGTAGCTGGGTTTTATACTGATTTTATATATAATGAGGATCTAAATGTAATTAAAAAAATAGAACCAACAAACACTCCCTTGATTACATACAAAGGGAAACCGTTAGAATTTGAAATAAACCCAATAATTATTAATGGGACTACTTTTGTACCTATGCGTAAACTATTAGAAATTAACGGGGCTCAAATAGACTGGGATAGTGAAAGAATGTTAGTTACCTCACGAACTAATGAAGTTAAAATAGAATACGTCATTGGAGATAAGTTAATAAATGTGAACAATAAATTAGTTGATTTACCATATCCCGGTTTTATTAAAGATGGAATCACAATGCTGCCATTAAGGTTTTATAGTGAAGTATTAGGTGAAAAATTAAATTGGAATGAAGAAAAGCGATTAATAAGTATTGAATAATTGAAGTGCTTTTAGAGTGTAGTAATCTTTGATGCACCCTTTAGAATAGACATTGGAAAAACCCTATGGTTAATCTGATAGAATTCTAAGGGGTGTATTTTTAAATTTGCAGTTATCGGAAGAAACGGAATATTTTGGAATTCAGGATTAAGGCCGTGTTAAGACGTGGGTGAAGAGTAAAGTAGAAGGGGAGAAGCGTCGTTTTATAAGATAACCGCGGGAATCCTCATCGTCTGAAGACGGCGTCTGAATGTGAGCTACGTTGACTTTAAGGATTTGAATGATTTGATTGGACTGATCGTTCATAGCGATACAATGGAGCCAATACTAGTCCCTTACTTATCACGGCATGCTGCCGAAAGTTGGCGTCCAAATCAGAATGCATGGCAAAGGGCAATTGTTATTATAATTGCAGCTATGGAAAGCTTTTCATCTCATTTGAAAGTAGAAGTTCTCTATCCCTATGATATATGAAGCAATAAGGAAGCTCAAAGGAGAATTGAGATATACATTCGCTTTTAAAACGAGGAAAGAGAACGAAGAAAAACTAAACAAGCTGACGCTGGTTAAGTACCGACGAGAGCTTGCTACATAGGTATTTTTAAATGTCCACTAAAAGGGGTCTTGACCTCATACTAGGGGTTATTTGTTATCTAGTTGGGTCAATAGGTTAGTTTTTAAAATCAAGTCGGAGATTTCTAAACGTTTCTTTGCTTGTATAAAATTAGGTTCACATTTCATAGTATCAATAACATTGTTTTCTTTATCATAACAAGTTCCGCTATCAAAATTCTTGTTTGTTATAAAAAAGGAAGTATTAGTTATGAAAGAATTATCTCTAAATACCACTATCTTCTTACTATTAGTATCAAATAGATTATCCCCCATAAAGTGTGAATCTTCTGTCGATATACCAAGTAGATAGAGTAATGTTGGGGTAATATCAAGATGTCCCGCAACCTGTGAAGTAAAAGATTCCAAGTTTTCTTTCGATAGTTTAGATGAGTGAATAAGGAAGGGCACCTTGTCATAATATCTCGTATTTTTAGGCTTTAAACCTATTTTGGCTAGTTCTGAATCTGGAATGCCGGAATCATGGTCTCCATATAAAGCTATGATACTTGTATCATAAAGCCCGTCTTTTTTTAGTTTTTCAATGAATTGACCTAATGCTTTATCAGCAAAATGAACTGAATGCAAGTAATTCCCAACCAATGTTTCATTTAATTCGCCAAGTGATAGTTCTTGTTCAATAAGTGGAATATGATCATATGGATGATGGTTTGTTAACGTAATCAGAAATGAAAAAAATGGCTTAGGTAATTGTTCTAAATATTGAGATGATTGGAGGAGAAAAGATCTGTCAGATAGTCCCCATCCAATCAAATCGCCAGATTTTAAATCAAAATCCTTTTCAAATAAACTCTTTTGAAATCCATAACTTTTGTGCATAGGAGCACGATTCCAAAAGCTTCCCCTAAATGGATGTGCTGAAAGAGAACTGTAGTTTTGATTATTGAGTCTCTTAACAAGAGTATCAAAGTCATTCTTAGGAAAATGAAAGTTCACACTTCCTGAATATGGGGAAGTATATAATGAATTTAAAGCAGTAAACTCCGCATCAGAAGTACGACCCTGACTAGTTTGATCGTAAAAACGGTTAAAATAAGCACTATCCTTGATTAAATTATTAAGGTTAGGAGTGATCTCCTGTCCTTTATATGAAAAATTAACAACAAATTCTTGAAGAGATTCTTCTTGAATTAGAATCACGTTTTTACCTTTATCAACACCAAAAAGAGAATTATTAGATTGGTTCTTTTTATTGTTATGAAACCATTCATTGATCGATGCAATATCTTTTTGTGTTACTTTAGGTTTATTTATTATGTTAGTTTCCAAATAAGAATAAATATCGATTGCATGGTAACTGTAAATTCCGAATGCATCTACCAAGGCTAAATTAGATATTCTTGATTTTAGTAACATTTCACCTCTTTTTTCAAGATTATAAACTTTCATTCCGAACATTGCTCCACAAAAGATAATAATTATTAAGCTTAAGAGAGCATTTATTTTGATATTAGGTTTATATCTATTCGCATAAAAATTTTCAATTAGCCTAGAAAACCTCAGTATTAGAATTAACTCAATGAATAAATCAAATAAAAGAACAGTGTACTTAGCTTGATATAAATTTTTTATACTTCCTCCGAGTTCACCTAATTGTCCAACTTGAGAAAAAAGTGATAAAGATGTAACGTCTTCAAAGTAATGCAAATAGATTAGATCTAATAGTAAAATTAGAGAGAAAAATACATTTAACAGATATAAACTAATTAACCTATATTTATTATCTAGCATATTTAGTAATGAACAGACTAATAAAACACCGCAGATTGAAAGAATTATTGCCTTTGATGTTAGAGGCAAACTAGCAAAGTGGTTAAATAAATATAGCTTAGTAGTTATAATCATTACAAAAAGTAATACATCGCCTTTCATAAAAAAGAAGTTGATAATTTTTCTAATGTCTATGTGCTTCATGAAAGTAATACTCCTTTTAGATATGTTTTAATTTAACTCATCTTAATGCAGAATAATGAAAAATGCTATAATTAATTAATATAATTAATTAACTGTGATATAGTGGGTAAGGAAAAAATATATTTGACAGAGGTAAAATATGAAGGTTAAAAAAGCAATTATTCCAGCCGCTGGATTAGGGACAAGATTCCTTCCTGCAACTAAAGCAATGCCTAAAGAAATGCTACCTATTGTAGACAAACCTACTATTCAATACATTGTTGAAGAAGCAGTAGCATCCGGAATTGAAGATATAATTATTGTTACTGGTAGAGGGAAAAGAGCCATTGAGGATCACTTCGATAACTATTTTGAATTAGAACAGAACTTGTTTGATAAAGGAAAATTTAATTTGTTAGATGAAGTTCAAAAATCTTCAAAGCTTGTAGATATTCATTACATTAGACAGAAGGAACCAAAGGGACTTGGGCATGCAATATGGTGTGCGCGGAAGTTTATTGGAGATGAACCCTTTGCCGTTCTTCTTGGTGATGATATTGTTGTTTCTGAGACGCCCTGTATGAAGCAGTTAATAGATCTTTTTTACGATTACAAATCCTCTGTAATTGGAGTAAAACAAGTAAGTGACGAAGAAAGATCTCGATATGGGATTGTTGAGGCTATGGAATTGAGTGAACGGGTTTATAAAGCAAATAAATTATTTGAAAAACCTACTAACAATATTACCCAGTCCAATCTAGCTATTATGGGGAGGTACATTCTTACGCCTAAAATATTTAGTATCTTAGAAACTACTCAAACAGGGCGTGGCGGCGAAATTCAGTTAACCGATGCAATATCCGAATTAAATCAAACCGAGGATATTTACGCCTATGATTTTGTTGGGACAAGATATGATGTTGGAGAAAAGTTAGGATTTATAAAGACAACCATTGATTTTGCTTTGGAACGCGAAGAATTAAAAGAGGATTTGCTAAAATACTTAAAACAGATTGTAACATCATAAAAAGAATTGGGATAATCAAAAAATCTAAGCAGCACAGTATGAATAGCAGACTAACAAAATTTTTTCATATTAACCGCATGATTCGTCAACATCTTCCCCATACTATGCATATACTTAGTATGCGGGGAGGTTATTCTTATGATCGATCATGAAGACGCTTACCAGGATGATCATTTGTCGGTTGGCAAAGGGTTGATTGTTGGTGTTGTGTTCGGCTCCCTGATCTGGGCGGCCATTATTGCCGGTGTTGTGTATATGTGGTAAACCGTAATTCATAAATGAAGAGGCTGCTGAGGCTAATAATAGCTCCAAGCAGTCTCTTTTTATTGTTTTGAAAATGTCCGAATCTGGAAGTTGAATTTCTATATTGCGCAAGCTATTGACGGCACGAGCTAGAGGCAATTCGATATTACATGCATACGTTAGTTACAGAGGTGATCTAGCTGATGAATGTTATTGCCACAAAACTGCCAGGATTATTTATTATTGAACCTGATGTCTATGAGGATCATCGGGGCTTTTTTATGGAGAGTTATCATCGTACGAAATTGGCGGAGCATGGAATAGATATTCCTTTTGTTCAGGACAATCATTCTTTATCTGTAGAAATTGGAGTTTTGCGAGGGCTTCATTATCAGTTGAATCCAAAAGCACAAACGAAGCTTGTTAGGGTTGTTTCAGGTGCTATTTATGATGTTGCTGTTGATATACGTAAAAACTCTTCTACCTTCGGTGAATGGGTAGGCGTCACTCTCAGTGCCGCAAATAAGCGTCAACTTCTTGTTCCTCAAGGATTTGCACATGGGTTTTGTACGACTGAGCCCCAAACTCAAGTGCTATACAAGGTGGATGAGTATTACTCTCCTGTCCATGATAGGGGAATCTTATGGAGCGACCCGGCTATTGGCATTGATTGGCCGACAGCTAATCCCATTTTATCGGATAAGGATCAGAAGCACCCGTCGCTTAAAGATGCGGAGATCAATTTTTAGCAGCATTCAAAATAGCTCATTAATGGCTATTCCATTTGGAGTGGCCATTTTTTTTGCTTTATTTAGCCAAGCCCCAACTCGTCTGCATAATCGGCCAAGTCACCTCATATGCATGTACTATGTTGATGTTAATCATGAGTGAGGGGATGATCGAATGCGCCGGGTCACATGGGTAGTAGCAGTGGTGATGTGCTTAGCATTGGTTCTCGCGGGATGCGGGATGGGCAAAAAGGATGCAGGATCTATTGTAAAGGATTTGGATCATGTGATCAGCAAGTCGGGCAGCTATCAGGCTTCAGGAAGCATGATTTTGAACACAGGGCAGCAGCCGCAGGAGTATCAGGTGGAGGTGGCTTACTCGCCGGATCATTTCTATCGTATTTCGCTTACGAATGCGGGGAAGGACGTGACGCAGATTGTGCTGCGTAATGAGGAGGGCGTGTTCGTGCTGACGCCGCATCTCAAGAAGAGCTTCCGCTTCCAAAGCGATTGGCCGGAGAATCAGGGGCAGGTGTACTTGTTCCAGTCTCTTGCGAAGAGCATAATTGCCGATAAGGATCGCCAATTTACGACGGATAATGATGCGTATGTGTTCGATGTTGCAGCCAATTATCAAAATGAGCAGCTGTCACGCCAGAAAATTTGGCTGAATAAGAAGACACTGGCGCCTAAGCAGGTTCAGGTGTCGGATGTGAATAAGAATGTGTTGGTTCAGGTGAATTTTACGAATTTTGAATTCGATGCTAAGTTCGACAAGGACTATTTCCAAATGGAGCGCAATATGACCAGCTGGAATTTGCAGACACTCCCTACAATGGCTGACGTTAGCGTGACAGATACCGATCACCCAGCAACGGGTGGTAAGTCTGTAACAGATAAGAATCTGTCTGCAACAGGCGGACAATCCGATCAAACGGCAGGCCAAGCCCAAAGTGGGCAAAAGGCTACAGCGACTAAATCAGGTTCGGATACGACGAAGTCGACTGCCGCGGCAAGCAAAGCGCAGAGTATCGGTATCATCGAGCCGTCCTACCTGCCGAAAGATGTGGTGAAGCAGGATATCACGGATATGAAGCTTGGTGAGGACGCAGCAGTTCTTTTGAGATACAAAGGGAAGTACAACTTCAGTCTCATCGAGGTAAGACCACAGGCTAAATCAGTTTCCTTGCAACCAGGCGACATTGTAGACCTTGGATTCACGATCGGCGTGCTCACGGGGGATGAGAAAAAGACGCTCACTTGGACGAATGACGGCGTAGAGTTCAGATTGTCGACTGGCGATTTGCCTACGAATGAAATGATCAAAGTCGCTATGGCGACTGAGGGGCAGTCTGGTAAATAAGAATGAATATTTAACGCCAATATAAGCTAAAAAAGGGAAGCCCTGTGCGATTTGAGCAGGTGTCTTTCCTTTTTTTAGTCAATTCTTGAACAAGAAGATTTAACCAACTCCCCCCAAAGGGAGTTTTTTTGGTATAATGCAACTTTGGAGTAAATAGATAATGGAGTGTCTTTGATGAAAACAACTGGTGAGTTAACAATGGAAGATCGACAACAATACTGGGAAAATGAGATTGTCTTGTTCGGTAAGTATCTTACGGAGGAAGGCAAATTAAAAACAGAGACCGTAGCAAAGTATGTTTATAGCATACGATTTGTGACGACGGAGTATTTTGTTCGTTACGGGTTGGATTATGAACAGCTGCAGGGCGAAACGATTGTTGATTTTCTAGGTTATTTCTATATTAGCAAGATGCTGAATAGTTCGAAGTCTGATATCGATTTTTATCTTCCGGCGATCATCAAGTGGACGCAATATCTTCTGCAAACAGGCAAGATTTCGTCTCTGCAGGGTATTCAGGTATTAGCTGTGTGTCATTATAAGGAGTTTTTTGCTGACCGGTTTGATCAATATGCGAATGCGAAAAGTGATAAAGCCATGGAGAAGTGGTTTTACTCCAATGATATCGAAGTTTACTTGGCTCAGCAAAAGCCTAAATCTGCATCTGTAAAACTGAATGCTATTGTGGTTGATAACAATCTGCTTGAACAATGGATGGATGAAAAGACAGTTGTACCTCAAATCGTTGCAGATTTTCAAATGTTTCTGGCTTCCTTGCAGGATGCCAAGAATATTAAATTGACGCCGGCCAGACAGCATTTGCCACGGAAGTTTTGGAGAGAGCTCGACGAGAAGCTGCAATGGAATCTTTTTCGCAAACCGACATTGAACCAGGATCAAGAACCCTTGTTTCAGTTCTTTTTCTATGCAGCGGAAGCATTAGGGTTGATAGCAGAGCGCAAGCAGCAGTGTGAAGTTACGAATCAGGCCGTAAGATTTCTCGCTTTATCAGATAAGGAACAGGCAGTCGTACTATTAGATGCGCTTTGGAATAAAGTTGAATGGGGAAATTTGCAGGAATTGGGCGAAGGCGGTTATCCTGAAGCGATCCAGGTCTTAAGAGAGCCAATTGCGAGTGTGCTAGCAAGTTGGGTTGTTGGTCACGAGCATGATGTGCAAAAAGAATGGAAGAAGAATAGGCAATCTGGGAAGCTGCTTGACACGAGTGCAGATGTTTTTCTTCATTCGGTTGTATCTGTATTGATACGTTTTGAATTGATTAATGCCCAATTTAGGCCGGAGTCTGAAATCAAGTATGCTTTTCAAAGAACGCCACGTATCATGACGATAAAAGATTCGGGAATGCGCGTTTTCCGCTATTTTGCTAATGAAAATGTTCAACCTAAGTTGAAGCCGGAGGTAGTTCGTGTCATCCATTCTATGAATGATCTAAAGGCTGTTTCTGTTAAAAGTAAAATCGGACGCAATGATCCTTGCCTATGCGGGAGCGGGAAGAAATATAAAAAATGTTGTTTGTAGGCCTGCAAAAGTAAGGTTGACAGTTTTTCGTGATTAGGATTAACATAGGTTTACTGCAATGGATAAAAGAGGTGAGCACTGGTGGATGCTTTTTATCGTCCCACGTGGGTAGAAATTTCGTTAGATGCACTGCGAAGCAACATTGAAGGTTTTCAGAAGGTACTGCCGGCAGGAATGAAACAAATGGCAGTCGTTAAAGCTGATGCGTACGGACACGGGGCTGTTGAAGTATCCAAAGAGGCTCTCGCCGCGGGTGTGGATTACTTGGGTGTGGCGTTTTTTGATGAAGCGTTGGAGCTAAGGAATGCAGGGATCACCGCACCTATTCTGGTACTTGGCTATACGCCTCCAGAAGGGGTTGATAGAGCGCGTGAACTCGATGTGACGATTGCTGTCTATAGTAGAGATGTTCTCGAAAAGCTTTGTTATCAGGGGCAAATGAAAGATGGGGCGCTTCAAAAGAAGCTAAAGATCCATATCAAGCTGGATACTGGCATGGGGCGGCTTGGTTTGCACACGGAAGAGGATGCTATTCCATTTATTGAGGAAGCGTTGACGCTGCCGAATGTGGAAGTTGAGGGTTTATTCACGCATTACGCGAATGCAGACGAAGTAGATAAGAGCTATACGATGGAGCAGTATCACCGTTTTGAGCGAATTGTGAGCTATTTTACGGATAAAGGTGTTAAGTTTCCATATATACATGCAGGCAATAGCGCGGCGGCCATAGATTTGCCAGGTTTGACGTATTCAATGGTACGGTTGGGGATTTCGATGTATGGCTTGTATCCTTCCGAGGATGTAGATCAAGCGAAAATAGAGTTAAAGCCGGTACTAAGTCTCAAAACAGGGATTGTTCATCTTAAAACGCTGCCTCCAGGCTCTGGAGTTAGCTATGGCACGATTTATCACACCAAGGGCCACGAACAAATTGGGACACTGCCGATTGGGTATGCGGATGGGTATTCTCGGATGCTTTCGGGTAAAGCGGAGGTTCTTGTTCGGGGCAAAAGAGTGCCGATCGTCGGTAAAATCTGTATGGATCAATGTATGATCAATGTATCGGATGTACCGGATGTTCAGTCTCTGGACGAGGTTGTGGTGATCGGGGAGCAAGACGGAGAGCACATTACGGCTGAAGATGTAGCTCGTCAGTTAGGTACTGTTAACTATGAAATTATTTGTATGATTTCACATCGTGTTGCGCGTGTGTATGTGCGTGACGGCAAACGTATAGATGCAATTAATCCTCTCATGCGGCATCGCTACTAAAAGTAACAGATTAATTTACCATTTATTTTTGTGCTAGATGGAGAGGATTTTCCGAATAGGCTATCGAATACTATGTAAGTAGGAATCTTATATCCAAGTGTGTAACATATTTGATATACTGAATGCATATATCTATTGTATAAATTGGTTTTTGGAAAGACATACTGGTAATATTGTCTTTGTATCGTTTCTGGGGGTGCGAGAGTGTGAGCAATGCGCATAATACGAAAAGGATCATGATTAGCTTGCCTGACAATCTGTTGCAAGAAGTGGACGGTATTGTCGAGAAGGAGAATTCCAATCGCAGCGAATTTATTCGCCAGGCAATGAAGCTGTATTTAATTGAACGTAAAAAGCGCAGTCTACGCGAATCCATGCAGCGTGGGTATATGGAGATGGCGAAAATAAATCTCAGCATGGCATCTGAAGCTTTTCAAGCGGAGGAAGAAGCGGACGGTACGCTTGATCGCTTAGTAAGCGGGGTGTAAGCAGTGATTGTCAAACGTGGTGATGTTTTTTTCGCAGATCTTTCGCCGGTTGTAGGGTCGGAGCAGGGAGGGGTTCGTCCTGTTCTAGTGATCCAAAATGATATCGGCAACCGCTTTAGCCCAACCGTGATTGTTGCAGCGATTACAGCTCAAATCCAGAAGGCGAAGCTTCCCACGCATGTGGAAATCGATGCGGAAACGCATGGTTTCGACAGAGATTCGGTGATTCTGCTTGAACAAATCAGAACAATCGATAAGCAACGGCTTACGGACAAAATTACGCATTTGGATGAAGAAACGATGCGCAAAGTTGACGATGCTTTGCAAATTAGTGTGGGACTGATAGAGTTTTGAATAGGATCAGGAACGGACGAGGGTGCAAGGTTCCCTCGTTTTTTGGTTTGTATACATACATTGGAATAGAAATGAATAGAAGTGGGGGAACTGGTTGTGGCAAATGCGGAAGAGCTGAAAATTAAGGCTAGTGAAATGGAAGAGCAAAAGTTGAGCGAGACAGAGGGAAAGAAGACAAAGGCTAGTGAGTATGAAGAGCCAAGGGAGAAAGTACAGATCTCCGAAGAAAAGAAAGCAGAGATCCAGGAGCGTATCCTGAAGCAGATCTCTGCTGAGTTGCAGCTGCCGGCTGGCAAAGTGAAGACAACGATGGGGCTGCTCGATGAGGGCAACACGATTCCTTTTATCGCACGTTACCGCAAAGAGATGACAGGCGAGCTGGATGAGAACCAGCTGCGAGATATCGAGGATCGGTTGCAGTACTTGCGCAACCTTGAGGATCGTAAGATCGAGGTTGTTCGTTTAATTGATGAGCAGGGCAAGTTGACGGATGAACTGCGCAAGTCGATTGAAGGCGCTGCGAAGCTGCAGGAAATCGAGGATTTGTACAGACCGTTCCGTCAAAAGCGCAAAACGAGAGCGAGCGTTGCCAAAGAGCGCGGTCTTGAGCCGTTAGCGGAATGGATTTGGAAGCAGCCTCGTCAAGGCTCGCTGGAACAAGAAGCAGCGCGTTATGTGAACGCGGACAAGCAGGTAGGAAGCGCCGCTGATGCGATTCAAGGCGCAATGGATATTCTTGCGGAGAATATCGCGGACGATGCTAAGATTCGAGCTTGGGTGCGTAGATATACGCATGATCAGGGGATTTTGCGTACGGAGGCCAAAGATGCAAAGGCTGAATCCGTCTATGAGATGTACTACGCCTATCAAGAGCCTGTTAAACGCTTGCCGCCTCACCGTATTCTCGCGATTAATCGTGGAGAGCGGGAGGACATCCTAAAGGTTGGCTTGGATGTTGCGGTCGATAAAATTCACGATTATATGGTTAGACAAGTCGTGAAAGGTGATTCCGTTGTTCGCGACGTGCTTCGCTCCGTTGTAGAGGATGCTTATAAAAGATTACTTGCGCCTTCTATTGAGCGCGAAGTGCGCGGTGAAATGACCGAGATGGGCGAGGAGCAAGCGATTAAGATTTTCGCGGAAAATCTACGGAATCTGCTGCTCCAAGCCCCGGTCAAAGGGCACGTGGTGCTGGGTGTCGATCCAGCTTACCGGACAGGCTGTAAGCTGGCCGTCATAGACGACACCGGTAAAATGCTTGAAATCGCCGTCACCTACCCGACGCCACCGAATAATAAGGTGGCGGAAGCGAAGGCGAAGTTCAAGCAGTTGATCAGCAAGCATGGTGTCGAGCTGATCGTTATCGGTAATGGGACGGCTTCCCGTGAAACGGAGCAGTTTGTTGCGGAGCTGATTGCTGAGATCAAGGAGCAGAAGCTCAAGTACTTGATCGTAAGCGAAGCGGGGGCGAGCGTGTACTCCGCGTCAAAGCTGGCGCAGACGGAGTTCCCGGAGCTCGACGTAGCCGAGCGCAGCGCGATCTCGATCGCGCGGAGGCTGCAGGACCCGCTCGCGGAGCTTGTGAAGATCGAGCCGAAGGCCATCGGCGTCGGGCAGTACCAGCATGACGTTTCGCAGAAACGTCTGGACGAGAACTTGAAGGCCGTCGTAGAGTCGGCCGTTAACCATGTCGGCGTGGACCTGAACACGGCGTCCCCGTCCTTGCTCTCGTACGTGTCGGGCGTGAATGCGACACTGGCGAAGAACATCGTCAAGTATCGCGAGGAGAACGGCAAGTTCAGCTCCCGACAGGAGCTGTCGAAGGTTCCGCGCCTTGGCGCGAAAACCTTCGAGCAGTGTGTCGGGTTCATGCGGATTCCGGGCGGCCGTAACCCGCTCGACAACACCCCGATCCATCCGGAGTCTTACGACGTGGTGGATCGGCTGTTCAAGGAGCTGCGCCTAGAGTTGGCGCAGCTTGGCTCACAGCAGCTGCTGGCGCTGCTGCAGACGCTGGAGCCAGAGGAACTGGCTCCTAAGCTGGGCGTAGGTGTCCCGACGATGCGGGACATCCTAGACAGCCTGCAGCGGCCTGGGCGAGATCCGCGGGACGAAGTCCCTGCGCCGATCTTCCGCACCGATGTGCTGCAGCTTGAAGACCTTGTGCCGGGCATGGAATTGACCGGCACGGTGCGCAACGTTATCGACTTCGGTGCCTTCGTCGATATCGGCATTAAGAACGATGGGCTGGTGCATATTTCCCAGCTCAAGAACGGCTTCGTGAAACACCCCATGGATGTGGTGTCCGTTGGGGACATCGTCCAAGTATGGGTGCTTAGCGTAGACGAGAAAAAAGGCCGCGTTGGCTTGACTATGAAAAAGCCTCAGCAATAGATTGATTAAGCAGTTGGCAGCGTTATGCTCCCAGCTGCTTTTTTTGTAGGCTGATCGCTGGCTAATTAGAGCCTCCAAAGGCTGCTATTCTTCCTGTGTTATGCCATATTCGATAAATAGAAGCTCCTAGGGACTCTTATTCGGAAAAAAATAAGAATATTAATAATGAAATTTACAAATAAGAGCCTGTAGAGACTTCTATTTCAATATTTTTGGCCGAAATTGCTCAAATAACAGCCTTTAGGGACTCCTAATTTACGGTGGCTGAGAGTATATCCAACCAAGATAGCTACATAGCTACCTGAGATCCATTAAACTCCTTAAGTTACTCGTACGCCCAACCAAGAGTCGTTACCGAGATCAGCCAAACTCCACATCATCCTTCCTTAAGTTACTCGTACGCCCAGCCAAGAGTCGTTACCGACATCAACCAAACTCCACATCATCCTTCCTTAAGTTACTTGTACGCCAAACCAAGAGGCGATACCGACATCAGCCAACCTCCACATCATCCTTCCTTAAGTTACTTGTACGCCAAACCAAGAGGCGTTCCCAACATCAATCAATCTCCACATCATCCTTCCTTAACGTAATCGTACGCTCAACCAAAAGGCGTTACCAACATCAGCCAACCTCCACATTATCCTTCCTTAAGGTACTCGTACGCCCAACCAAAAGGCGATACCGACATCAGCCAAACTCCACATCATCCTTCCTTAAGTTACTCGTACGCCCACCCAAGAGGCGATACCGACATCAGCCAAGCTCTACATCATCCTTCCTTAAGTTACTCGTTACGCCCGACCAAGAGGCGTTACCGACATCAGCCAAGCTCTACATCATCCTTCCTTAAGTTACTCGTTCGCCTAACTAAGAGGCGTTACCGTCATAAACCAGTCTCCACATCCTCCTCCCCAAAGTTACTCTAAACGCTCACCTGCGAGCGTCATCTCCTACCCGACATCATCCTCTCCAACAAGTTAATCAATACTCCCCAGCATGGGAGGTTAGTGGGTCTATTTATGAACGGGCCCCACATCCTTCAAAGAGTAAACCATTACATTCCGCTGACCAGCGACAAGAGAGATCATCCCTTCCAGGGATAAGCGTTTTAGCCATTCTGCAGCGATACGAATATTTACATTGCATTCTGCAGCGACATCCCGCAGTCTAACTTTGCCACTGCGACGCTTGGCAATTTGAATGACAAGCTGCTTCCTTAACTCCCACTTATCGATTTCTAGGCTGGCGATGGGGGAGAGAGGCGATATTTGAGTAGTTGACTTTCTAGGAATCAGAACATAAACATTATTTTTCTGAACTACACTCATCTTGCCTTGTACTAGTCCTTTTTGCTCATGAAAAGCATTCATCTTGCCCTGCACAAATTTTGGTTTCTCTTGAGCTGAATTTCTCTCACCGAAACTCTCCAGCCCCTGCCCAAAACCACGCTGAGCCATCAATTCAGCGCCACTCATCCAACCAACAAACCCATGCCTCCCCAATCCAAGTTCACGCATTTTTCTTAACCAACCTCTTGTTTTACGTGGCATAGTAATCGACTCCCCTTTTTTATGTACGAAAAAAAGCACACCCGAACCGCAGAATCATTCTGCAAGATCAAGTGTGCTTCACTCCGATAATCTATTACATTTATTTACAGTATAGAGGGCACATTTCAGATATGCAACCTTTTTTTTAACATATGTTTACTTTTCTCTGCAAGTAGTAAGTTGCTTTGCTCTTTTCTCTGCAACTAGTAAGTTCCTTTGGTTTAAATTCACTTTTCTCGGCATGCAGTACTTTGCTCTGATTTCACTATGTAAATCTGCATGGCAAAAAAGCCAGCACCCGCTCCGCGCAAGTACTAGCTCTTTTATCAAAATTTACGCTTGCCCGGTCCGTCTGTCGATTGGGTATCAGGCCACTCCTCTTGTGAGCGGCGGGTGCGGTAAAAGTACCAGCTATCATTCAGCAATCGGATTTGTCTGCGGTTTTTGTTCTGGAAGGCCCGCATTAATTGATTACAGAGCCATTGCGGCATATGCCCATCCCCTTCTTCGCCATGTAATAATAGCATATGAAGGATTGCTTCGATGGGTGCAGGTCCTTTTGATTTACGTTACTTTTTTGCTAAGTGTTTTTTAATCGATCTCTTTAAAATTAACCCTCAAATTCCTCTTCATACCACTGTTCCAGTTGGGCTTGAAGCGCGCGAATTTCAGTCAATAAAGAAATAAGCGGATACGACTTTTCCTGGATGCCAGCGAAGGTCTTTTCCAAACGATTGATGTAATCTAAACCTTGAATTAGGGTATGTGCTGTGCCAACCAACTCTAAGTCGTCGCATTCTGCAATAACCCGTGGAAGTTGAGGGACTTGATCAGCGGTCAATTTCTCTAATTCTTTGTGCAATCTTTGATTCAGAGCTGTCAATTGATAAGAGTAGGAAGATGGCATTTCAACGAATTCTAATTGTTGTTCGAACTTAAGAATGACATATCGCATTTGTGGCATAAGGGTTGTTCAAATCCTTTCTTTAGAAAGCTTTCGATCTTCTTTTCTACTTGACAGTATAGCCGTACATACGGTACAAATTCAAGTGAGAACTTGTCAAAGGAGCGAATGGGGATGGAGGATCGGGAGCTGCAGCAATGGATCGAGCAGATCTCTATGGCATCGTTTGGTAGGCCTTTTGTACATCAGGCGCGATTTAACCGGAGGTTAAGGTCGACGGGCGGGCGCTATTTTACCAAATCCCATGATATCGAAATTAGTTGGATGCAGTGGGAGACATTTGGACGAGATGAGATTGAGAAAATCATTAAGCACGAACTTTGTCATTATCATTTGCATATATTAAAGCGTGGCTACCAGCACCGCGACAATGATTTCAAAACCTTGCTGGCTGAGGTCGGAGGTACCCGGTTCTGTCGTTCGCTGCCGCGGGCTTCCCAGAAACAGTCCTATAAATACAGGTTGGAATGCGTTAATTGCAAAACCGAATACTTCCGCAAACGCAAAATGGACGTCAGGAAATATGCATGTGGAAAATGTAGGGGAAAATTGAAATCGTATACACTTGACTTAGGGGCGCCTTCATAATAAAATAATAGTTGTTCATTCCCTGATAGCTCAGTTGGTAGAGCACTCGACTGTTAATCGAGTTGTCACAGGTTCGAGTCCTGTTCGGGGAGCCAGATATTTGGAGAGGTACCCAAGTGGCTATAAGGGGACCCTCTGCTAAGGGGTTAGACTGCGTAAGCGGTGCGAGGGTTCGAATCCCTCTCTCTCCGTATAAGAATTAGCTGGAAATAAGCTCAATGGCGTTCATGCCGTTGAGCTTATTTTGTTAGCTAATTACATTCATTTTTAACAGTTTTCTAACATCTATTAAACGATTTTCCGTTATAGTGATCAAAAATAGATCAATGACGGGGGTAAATTTTGTGGCAAAATTATTATCTATTCGTGTAAGACTCCTTTTATTGCTATTAGTTCCTTCCATGCTGTATCTAGGCACAAGTGTGTTTTTACTGCAGCAAAGTAAGTCCAATACGGAAGTATTAGCTTCATCCCTTTATGAAACCACGAATAAAAGCACTTCGCTTATCTTGAATGCCGATCGTGATATGTATCAGGCGTTGACGGCTTATCAGCTGTTGGTTTCGGGAACGTTGACTGCGGAAGAGAAGACAAAGCAGCTTAAAGCTTTAAAAGACAACATCGATCAAACGAATACAAGGGTTGGACAAGCGGCTGATATTATAAATACTAAACAGTTGTTACAAACAGCGCATACAGAGACAAAGCTGTCCATTGAGCAGAACGCGGCTAATTTCCATACCTCTTTTGACCAATGGGCGAAAGAAGCGAATGCTGTTGTTCAGTCCTCGAATACAGGAAAAGGGATTATTAATGACGCTAAATTATTAGCAACGTTCGAAAAAGGCCGCGAGGGTATGAATCAAATCGGTGAAATTTTGGATGCCTATGCGAAATCAAGTATTGAAGAGATCAAGGCTCAAAATGATAAAACGGCAAAAACGATCTACATATCTGTTGCAACTATTATCATTTTGCTCATGGCTGCAGGATGGATGGTTATTAGTAAAATAATGAAAACGGTCAGTAGAATCGTGAAGGTTACCGGACAAGTAGCTGCAGGAGATCTTACTCACGAGCCTCAGCAAACGTACGCCAAAGACGAGCTTGGCAAAATTACAGAATCAGTAGATATTATGGTTTCGAAAATTAAAAGTTTGATCGGTACGATCGCTCACAATACGCAGTTCGTGCATGATGCTTCTATTGAGCTTTCGGATAGTTCCAAGGAATCGGCAACGGCCTCTGAGCATGTCGCTATCAGTATTCAAGACATGACGCAGGACGTCGAGGTGCAGGTAAGAAGCAGCGTAGAAACAAGTAAAGCGATTGAAGAAATGGCGATTGGGATTCAAAGAGTGGCTGAAAATTCTGGCGTTATGGCAGAGCATTCTTCCCTAACTTCTCAACATGCCGAACTTGGCAATGTCTTGCTTGGGAAGCTGCAGCAGCAAATCGTGAACATGTTGAAATCGGTCGAGCAGCTCTCACAAACCGTACAATCCTTAACACGTAAATCCGATGAGATTGGTCTTATTGCATCGAGCATTACAACGTTTGCGAATCAAACGAATCTGTTGTCGCTGAATGCTTCCATCGAGGCGGCTAGAGCGGGTGAGCACGGCAAAGGGTTTAACGTTGTTGCAAATGAAATTCGTAAGCTTGCCTCGCAATCTATCGAGTCAGCCGAGGGAATTAATCAGTTAATTCATGAGACGAGAGTTGAGATCGCCAGTGTTTCTAATTCCATGAATGCAACCAAGCAGGAAGCTAGTGCGGGATCGAGCATGATGCAGGAAGTGAACCAAAGCTTTCATACCATCATGCAATCGGTGACACACATTGTGACTCAAATTCATGAGACTTCAGCAATTACCCAGCAAATGTCGGCAAGCTCCGAGGAGATTTCTGCGACAATGGACCAATCAGCATCGAGTTCAACGCATATTTTGAACAAATCCCAAGGGGTTGCTGCGGCAACTGAGGAGCAGTTAGCGATGATGCAGAATATTGCTGCTGCCTCCGAACAGCTTAGGTCCGTAGTAGATACTTTGAATGAATCTGTCTCTTACTTTAAAATAAAGTAGTTGTTAGTTGTAAAAGGCACCCCTGTGATTGGTTTACAGTGGAGTGCCTTTTTATCTTAAACCTCGTTAATTATTCCATAATTTTTGCTTGTCAACTTGAATGGAATCCTTTATAATAACATTTATCGTCCTAAAGGACTTTAATGTTCTATGACGATTATGGCCCGTTGGTCAAGTGGTTAAGACACCTCCCTTTCACGGAGGTAACAGGGGTTCGAGTCCCCTACGGGTCATTCTTTCTTAAATACCTCGCGGTCGTGGTGGAACGGCAGACACACCATCTTGAGGGGGTGGCGCTCACAAGGCGTGAGGGTTCAAATCCCTCCGACCGCATCCCAGTTTTTCAAGCAGGAAACCCTTACTAGTTAAGGGTTTTTTTGTTTAATCGCGAATTAAAAAAGCCCCGAAGGGCTTACGTTAACTGAATGCAGTCATATTCATGCTGCCATGACTTCTACTCATGAATCACATACCATGTGCCGTGAAGCCGGATGTACCCCGTTACATTCACTGGCTTCGGTCTTTTGAACCAACAGATAATCCATTTCAAGGCTGCACAACCTTTCGTGTGAGCGCTATGCGCTCTAGTCTGTTAATGGCCCAGTCTATTAAGTGATGAGCTAAGAACGCATCCCAAGGGAGTTGCTGTTTTAAAAATTTATCTAATCAAATAAAGTGATACGACGCCCAGTATTGGAACCACAAAGAGCATGATCCCGAGTCGAATTGAAATTAAATCTTCGTGTGAGTACACAGAGCCACGACCTTTCTTTGTATAGTAAGTTATTTATTCAATTTGAGTCTTGTCGAATCCTTTGATGAAAAAACACTACTTTTGTCGGTTAACCAACCTACCAATCATTACTTGGGCAGAAGTATCCTATGTGGATTTACTGCTCGTTAACTACTCGAAGTGACGGCAGTCGGGGAAAGACGTTGAAAGCTCCTTATTTATGATTCCTTTTTAACAAATTTGGGTAAAATGAAATGAACCTTAATAAAACCATGGCGGGTGTAAATCATGTTTTCTGTCATTAAACGATTTTTAATCGGTCAGCCATTAAAGTCAAACGAACTAGGGGAACAAAAGCTTAATAAAAAGAAAGCTTTAGCTATCCTCTCTTCCGACGCTTTATCATCCGTTGCCTATGGGCCTGAGCAGATTCTACTAGTATTGATTACCGTAAGTGCTGCAGCTTATTGGTACACAATCCCTATAGCCATAGGCGTTCTGTTTCTTCTATTAGCACTTATTTTGTCATATCAACAAATCATATATGCCTATCCGCATGGTGGCGGGGCCTATGTCGTATCGAAGGAAAATCTCGGGATGAACGCGGGTTTATTTGCAGGAGGATCCCTTTTAGTTGATTACATACTAACGGTGGCGGTCAGTATCTCTGCAGGTACGGATGCCATTACTTCTGCTTTTCCGCACTTACATCCTTATAATGTAGTTATTGCCATCCTACTAGTTATTTTCATTACGATTTTAAATCTCAGGGGTATAACGGAGTCGGCTTCTATTTTAGCTTATCCTGTGTATCTATTTGTGCTGGCTTTGTTTATCTTAATTGGAGTCGGATTATTCAACATTGTAACTGGGAATGTCTCAGCTGAATTGCATGCTCCAATTGGCACGCCCGTTGCAGGTATTTCCTTGTTTTTATTACTAAGAGCATTTTCATCGGGGAGTTCTGCTTTAACAGGGGTAGAAGCGATCTCTAATGCAATCCCAAACTTCAAGGATCCAGCTCCAAAAAATGCATCCAAAACACTGATGGCTATGGGCTTATTACTTGCCATTTTATTTGCGGGAGTCGTTTATCTAGCGTATTACTATGGGATATCACCCAAAGAAGAGGAAACGGTTGTCTCACAAATAGCTGCTGAAACGTTCGGTAGAAATTTCATGTATTACGTCATCCAAGGTACAACCGCTATGATTCTAGTTCTCGCTGCGAATACGGGATATTCGGCTTTCCCCTTACTGGCTGTTAATTTGGCCAAGGATAAATTTATAGCAAGGATGTTTACGATTAGAGGAGATCGATTAGGGTATTCAAACGGAATCATTTTCCTGGCGGTTACATCGATCTTGTTAATCCTTCTTTTCAAAGGGCAAACGGAGCAATTAATTCCTCTGTATGCAGTCGGAGTATTCATTCCATTTACCTTAGCTCAGACAGGGATGTTGGTGAAATGGTTTCGTGAGAAACCGAAAGGCTGGATGGTTAAATTAACGATTAATTTAGTTGGAGCATTCATGAGCTTTACGGTCATGATGATCTTCTTTATTACTAAGTTTGGGCAGGTATGGTCTGTTCTCATCTTTTTGCCACTAATTGTTTTTATTTTTCACCAGATCAAGAAACACTATGAGGCCGTAGGCGAACAATTAAGAATAACAACTTGCGAACCAGCGATTCCTATTGAAGGAAATGTGATCATTGTGCCTGTGGCGGGCATTACGCATGTGGTAGAGAACTCCTTGAATTATGCCAAATCCCTTTCGCCAAATCAGATCATCGCCGTTTATGTGGCTTTCGAAAGAGACGTCGAGAAACAATTTGAGGAGAAATGGAATACGTGGCAGCCCGAGATAAGGCTGGTAACTTTACATTCCCAGTATCGGAGCATTGTTCAACCATTGATGAAATTTATTGATACGGTCGAGCATAAGGCAGCTGAATCAAATTTTCGGGTAACCGTCCTAATCCCACAGTTTATTCCTAAGAAAAGCTGGCAGAATATTCTCCATAACCAATCCAGTCTACTTATCCGTGCTTTCTTGCTGTATAGAAGAGACCTTATCGTAACGACAGTGCCGTATCATTTGAAAAAATAAGTAGGGTGGCCTTACTTCATTGTAAGGCTGCCTTTTTTTATAGTCCATTTGCGACAAAATGACAATAACGGTAGAAAAACGAAGCATTTCTATCGATAATGAACGTGTTATCAATTTGGATGCGCTTTTATTTGCCTAATATGCCCTAAATTACGGGATAGCGTCTCTCCACAGCGTTTTACAATAATGGCTAAGAGGCGTAGCATTCTTTTCAACAACTTCACAACAAGTTTCAAACGCTGAGTCCCCGCAAGGGGAGCGGGGGAACCAGCCAGAAGCCGAATGTATGTAAATTGCGGTTTCTCGGGGTGAATCCAAAACAAGCGCAGCTTGCCAAGGTAGGGCACTTCCAAGCCCGAATCCGACAGCTAACCTCGTAAGCGTATTGGGAGAGAACCACTTTCTATCGTGCTTTCACAGCCCGTTTATTAACGCTGCTAAGAAGCCCGAGAGTAGAGATTCTCTGCTCTTAGGCTTCTTTTTGTTGTTCGAAATTTGGAGGAGAGTGAATCTATTATCGTATTTGTTTGAGCATTCTGGGGCGTATATCTCTTTCAAGACAAGATTTTTATGCTTTTTTTATACGGATGCTATAGATTCTTTACCTCATTTTTATACGGTTCGGCGTTACACTATTTCAAGAAAGCATTAGAGTCGGTTAAATTACAGGAGGTGTGTTATGTACAACGACGTAACGATGATCTTATTAATGGCCGTAACATTCTTAGGATTTTGGGCTTTTTTAAAATATTGTGAAAAAGCATGAGCTTAAGCTTAGCTTTCGATAAGCGTTTTGGAAAAAACTTGTAGGAGGCACTCATATGATTGTTATCGGTGTTATTGGATTTGCCATTATGGTGTATCTCGGTTTTGTTTTAGTGAAGCCGGAGAAATTTTAATTGTAGAATAAGAACTTAAGTAAGCAAGGGGAGAACCTACTATGGGTATGGGATTGTTACAGGTAGTCATCACACTGGGTATTATTATGCTTTTAGTGAAGCCTGTGGGTAGTTACTTGGTGAAAGTTTTTGGGTATGAAAAGAGTGGACTTGATCGTGTATTTGCTCCTTTTGAGCGGGTCTCCTATCGCATTATGGGTGTTAATGAAGATGAAGCGATGGGGTGGAAAAAGTATTTAGGGTCCGTACTATTAGTTAATTTTGTCATGATGCTTCTGATTTATGCGGTATTTCGGCTTCAAAAATATCTACCATTGAATCCTGACGATATTGGTAATATGCCTCCGGCATTAGCTTTTAACACGGCTGTTTCATTTATTACTAATACGAACTGGCAAGCATACAGCGGTGAAAATACACTTTCGTATTTCTCTCAAATGGTAGCCATTACGTTCCCGATGTTTACATCGGCTGCAACAGGTTTCGCTGTGGCGGTAGCTTTTATACGCGGTTTAGTTGGCCGTCAAGATAATCTCGGTAACTTTTACGTGGATATGACCAGAGCGATTACACGCGTATTTTTACCACTGAGCTTCATTGTTGCTTTAGTTTTAGTTTTTCAGGGTATTCCGCAAACACTACTGGGAGCTGTGCAAGCTACAACAATTGAAGGGGCCACACAAACGATTACTCGCGGGTTAGTGGCTTCACTGGAATCGATTAAACATATCGGTACAAACGGTGGCGGGTGGTTCGGTACGAATGCAGCGCATCCTTTTGAAAATCCGACACCGGTGTCCAATTTGATCCATATTATTTGTATGATGCTGCTGCCTACATCTCTGGTGTATGCATTCGGTCTGATGATTAAGAACAAAAAGCAAGGTTGGACCATCTTTGCTGCTATGGGGATCATCTTTATCGTGATGTTGTGGGCGGTATTCTACGTCGAGTATCGAGGCATAACTGCCGTAGATGCATTAGGTGTACATGGCAACATGGAAGGCAAGGAAGTAAGGTTCGGGATTGCTGAAACTGCTCTATTCACAGCGGTAACTACAGCTGCCACTACAGGTAGCGTAAACGCAATGCATGAATCGCTCACACCGCTCGGAAGTATCGTTCCTTTCGCGGAAATGATGCTGAACAATGTGTTCGGCGGTAAAGGGGTCGGCTTGTTAAACGGCTTGCTCTACCTCATTTTGTCGGTGTTCATCTGTGGACTTATGGTTGGTCGTACGCCAGAGTTTTTAGGTAAAAAAATTGAGGGCAAAGAGGTGAAGTTGGCGGCCATCGCCATTCTGATCCATCCGCTTATCATTTTGGCACCGACAGCTTGGGCACTTATTCGTCCTGAATCCATTACCTCGATATCCAATCAGGGGATGCATGGGTTGGCTGAAGTGCTGTATGCTTTCACGTCAGGTGCTGCTAATAACGGCTCCGCTTTTGGTGGACTAAGCGCCAATACGAACTTTTACAACTTGAGTATCGGTATGGTCATGCTGTTTGGGCGTTTCGTTTCCATGATCGCGATGTTAGCTATTGCCGGCTCTCTGGCTACGAAGCGTGTCGTTCCTGTTACGACAGGCACACTACGTACAAATACACCTTTATTTATGGGGATTTTAATCATGATTATTCTAGTTATCGGTGCTCTAACGTTCTTCCCGGCGCTGGCATTGGGGCCGATTGCTGAACATTTGGCGGTGCGTTAAGGGTAGTCTCTGAGCGGAGAGACTTTGAGCTACGCCCAAAGATCCCTATATTAGGAGGACAACATATATGGCTGTGGAACGTAAAAAAACAATGACAAAAGAAATCATGAATCAAGCTATCGTTGATTCATTTAAAAAATTAAATCCTTGGGTGATGATCAAAAATCCGGTTATGTTTGTAGTTGAGATCGGTACGGTCATTACGCTCCTGCTTTCACTCGCACCAGATCTTTTTGGTACCACAGAAGTAGGGCGGGGTTATAACATCGCTGTGTTTTTGATCCTGCTTTTCACCTTGCTTTTCGCTAACTTCGCTGAAGCTTTGGCCGAAGGGCGGGGCAAGGCACAGGCGGATTCCCTACGGAAGACGAAATCCGATACGAAGGCTCGTCTGGTTCAAAAGGATGGCTCTTATAAGGAAGTGTCTTCAACTTCTCTCCATAAAGGAGATGTGGTCCGCATTGAAATCGGGGAGATTATCCCATCCGACGGCGAGATCATTGAAGGATTAGCTTCGATTGATGAGTCAGCTATTACAGGTGAATCGGCTCCTGTTATTAAGGAAGCTGGAGGCGACTTCTCATCGGTTACAGGTGGTACACGGGTAGCTTCCGACTATATTGTTGTCAAAGTGACGACCGATCCGGGCGAATCGTTCTTGGATCGCATGATTGCACTGGTGGAAGGCGCCAAACGGCAGAAAACGCCGAATGAAATTGCCTTAACGACACTGCTTGCCGTATTGACACTTATTTTCTTAATTGTCATTATGACCATGGTTCCGATGGCGCAGTATTTGGATGTGAATTTGGAGATTTCCACATTGATTGCTCTGCTGGTCTGTCTCATTCCGACGACAATCGGCGGACTCTTGTCAGCTATCGGTATCGCCGGTATGGACCGCGTGACCCAGTTTAACGTGCTTGCCATGTCAGGCAAGGCGGTAGAGGCAGCTGGAGACATCGATACAATGATTCTTGATAAAACGGGGACGATCACCTTCGGGAATCGGATGGCTTCGGAGTTTGTACCTGTGAGTGGCGTACTTGCTAAAGACATCATCCTTACTGCCCTGCAAGCATCTGTGAAAGACGAAACACCAGAAGGACGCTCCATTGTGGAGCTTGCGTATAAGCTTGGGGAGACTTGGCAAGCAGATAGCTATCAAGGTGCAGAAGTGGTAGAGTTTACCGCTGAAACACGGATGTCGGGACTTAATTTAGCTGATGGTAAACAAGTCCGTAAGGGCGCCGTTGACGCGATTAAGAAATATGTAGCAGCTATGGGCGGAAAAATTCCTAGTGATTTAGAAGCAATTACGAACCGAATCGCCAAAGCCGGGGGCACTCCGCTGGCAGTCGCGGTTAACGAGCGGATTTATGGCGTTATTTACCTTAAGGACACGGTAAAACCGGGCTTGAAGGAACGATTTGCAGAGCTACGCGCAATGGGCATCAAAACAGTAATGTGTACAGGGGATAATCCCCTTACAGCTGCGACGATTGCGCTTGAAGCCGGAGTAGATGAATTTATTGCTGAGGCGAAGCCGGAAGATAAAATTGCCGCGATTAAAAAAGAGCAGCAAGAAGGCAAGCTGGTAGCGATGACAGGGGACGGAACGAATGACGCTCCTGCGCTTGCTCAGGCCGATGTAGGTCTTGCGATGAATTCAGGCACAATGGCTGCGAAAGAAGCTGCTAACATGATCGATCTTGATTCGGATCCGACGAAGCTGCTTTCGGTGATTTCCATTGGTAAACAACTGCTGATCACTCGTGGAGCCTTAACGACGTTCTCTATTGCCAACGATATTGCTAAATATTTTGCGATCATTCCAGCGATGTTTATTCTCGCCATGCCACAGCTGCAGGGGTTGAATATCATGAATCTGGCTTCGCCGGAATCGGCTATTTTATCGGCATTAATATTCAATGCCATCATCATTCCCCTGCTGATTCCAATTGCGATGAAGGGTGTTAAGTATCGGGCGATGTCGGCAGATAAATTGTTGTCACGTAATATTTTGCTGTACGGTATCGGCGGTGTGATAGTCCCTTTCATTGGTATTAAAATCATTGATATGGTGCTTCATGGATTAAACATCGTTTAAAGAGAAAGAGAAACGAGGAGATAGCGTTATGAAATCGGTTTTGATAGCTGTTCGTGTGTCTTTATTGTTCATGATCGTCTGTGGGCTCATCTATCCACTCGCAACGACAGGTGTGGCGCAGGTCCTATTCCCTAAACAAGCGAATGGAAGTCTTATTGAATCGAATGGTGTCGTGATTGGATCGGAATTGCTAGCTCAAAGTTTCGAGTTACCGAGGCTCTTCCATCCAAGAGCATCGGCAGCCCAATATGATCCGACCGCTTCATCTGGCTCCAATATGGCGGTAGCTTCAAGCGATTATGCTGCAGCCATGGCAGAGAAGATCGACGCCTTGAAAAAGGAAAATCCCAATTTAACGGATATCCCGGCGGATTTAGTAACCGTATCAGGCTCCGGTTTCGATCCGGATTTATCACCGGAAGGAGCCAAAGCTCAAGTGCCGAGAATCAGCAAGGAAACAGGGATCTCTGAGAAAAGTCTCAATGACCTCGTTGACCAGCTTACAAAAACGCGCCAACTCGGAATTTTCGGTGAGCCTAGGGTCAATGTGATCGAATTAAATATGGAACTGCTAAAGCAAGTGAAGGGATAATGATGCCATTTGGAAGGCTTCAAAAGAAAAACACCGGAAGAAATCCTATTATCCATCTCTAAACTGCACCGCGGCAGTTTTAAAATATATATCGGCGCAGTCAGCGGCTCTGGGAAAACCTATCACATGCTGCGTGAAGGGCAGAATCTTAAGCAGCAAGGGATTGATGTGGTCATTTGCGCCGTATCGACGCTCCAAAGACCGGAAACCGTGGAACAATTGGGGGATTTGGAAAGGGTCCCGAGCATTCATTGGATCAAGGACGGTGTCGAGCAAAAAGATCTTAATTTGGATGCGTTACTCGAAAGAAACCCGGAGGTCGTCCTTGTAGACGGGTTAGCCCACTGTAATCGAGCAGATGCTTGCTTTCCATCTCGGTTAGATGATATTAAGTTTTTACTTTCAAATGACATTAGTGTTATTACCACGGTGAATGTATATGAGCTGGAAGAGGCGATGGAGGTTGCTCATAAACTAACAGGTGTTGAGGTGGGGCACTGTGTTCCTTCCGATACCTTAGAACTCGCTGATGAGGTTCGATTAATCGACGCGACGCCGGAAACGATATTAAATCGATTAGAAGAAGGGCATTTAAAGGGAAATAAAGATACATCGTTATTCAAACGCGGTAATTTGGGCGTGCTGCGTGAACTGGCTCTTCGACTTGTTGCTGAGGATGTTAACGATTCTCTGGAAGAACATCGCGAACAAATGGGGTTTCTGGGTCCATCAGGAGCGACAGAGCGCATACTCGTAACGACACAGTATCATTGGAACGGTTCTATCTATGTCCGCAGAGGACAACAGATTGCTAAGCGTTTGAATGGTGATCTTCATGTGGTTACGCTGCGTAATTTCAATAAACCGCTCATCAAAGAAGCGGCCACTTTTCGCAGGTCCATTATGAAGCTTGTCCAAAAAGTAGGCGGCAAATTTGAAGAACTGCCTCTTCGGAACCGTCGCAGCATCCCTCAGATATTGGTGGACTATGCGATCTCCCATAACGTTACACGTATTGTATTGGGTCATTCTCGGCAAACCAAATGGCAAACTTTCATACAAGGCTCCGTCATCAATGGTGTATTAAAAAGAACTAAAAATATCGATGTGTTCTTGATTGCTGATCGTGCTTCACACGAGGGTGAGCGCATTCTCCCTGCCCATATCCATTCGCTGAAGGAGCCCTACAAATATAAACGTTTGAGCAAACAAGAAGTAGAGGCGAAAATCGGAAAAATCAAACGCGGGAGATTTAAAGTCTATATTGGAGCAGCCCCTGGAGTTGGTAAAACGTATACGATGCTGCGGGAAGGTAACGATTTGCTCAAAAAGGGGATTGATGTGAAGATTGGATTACTCGAAACCCATGGAAGAAAAGAGACCATTGCACAGATTGGCGAACTTGACATCATACCGCGGGCAGAAATTCAGTATCAAGGTGTAAAGCTGGAGGAGATGGATACAGAAAGTATCATACGACTGGGACCTGAAGTGGTTTTGGTTGATGAATTAGCTCATTCGAATGTACCCCGCACTAAGAATAAAAAACGGTATGAAGATGTGCTAGAAATTCTAGAAGCGGGCATATCGGTCATAGCTACCGTTAATGTGCAGCACTTGGAAAGCTTAAATGATGCCGTGGAACAAATTACAGGTATTCGGGTTCGGGAAACGGTTCCAGATCATATTCTTCGCATGGCGGATGAAGTGCAGTTAATCGACGTTGCCCCTGGGGCCTTACAGCTTCGCATGAGAGAAGGTAAGATTTATGCGATGGTAAAGGTAGATCAAGCGTTGAACAATTTCTTTAAAACGGGAAATCTGATCGCTTTACGAGAACTCGCGCTTCGCGAAATCGCTGATGATGTAGATGAACGTTTGGAATCTATGGAGCGTAAGAGCTCACTTCGTGGCCCATGGCGAAGAAGAGAAGTCATTTACGTGTGTGTCACGGAAATCTCACAAGCCGATCGCTTAATTCGTCGCGGTTTTCGGATTGCGTATCGACTTAAAGCAACTTGGCATGTAAGCTTTATTGCGATGGGAAGCGCAGAGGAGTGGAAGCAGAAGCTAGAGTCATTAGAGAGGCTGACCATTAGGTTCGGAGGCGAGTTTTCGTATCAAGAGGTGGCTAACCGTAACCAAATCCCGCAGGTGTTTGCTTCCAAAGCAAGTGAGGCGGGAGCGACTCAAATTATTGTGTGGAAAGACGCCATTGTCAAAAAGCTTCTGCCGCTTGCTAGTACAATGGATGTCCTGATTGTTGCCGACTATGATACGTGGCAAACTTGGGGAAATAAGGTAAAATGAAAACATGGTGAAAAAAACAAATGATTTTATAAACTGGAAATCTTACTTTATAATCGCAATTTATATTACAGTATCGACCATATTTCTAAGAGTTTTTGGTCTTTTTCTAGATTTAGTTAACATTGCGCTTCTCTATTTATTTCCTGTTCTTTTTAGTGCTGTGAGATGGGGAAGGGGACCTTCCTTTTTTGCAGCGGGAATGGGGGTTTTGGCGTTTGATTTCTTTTTTGTGCCTCCCGTTTTTAGTCTTACGGTTGCAGATTTGCGTTATTTAATCTCTTTTATCGTATTCTTATCTGTTGCAGCTCTTACAGCAAATTTGGCTTCTAAACTGCGTAGTCAAATTCATCAAGCGCAGCAAAGAGAAGCAAGTACGGCTGCTCTGTACGCATTAAGTCATAAGATTACCGCCATTTCAGACTTAGATATACTACTGAATCAGATTGTTCAGCATGTTTCCGATACGCTAGATGCTAAGGCTGCTATCATTCTGCCAAATCAGTTGGGTGAACAGCAGTTGGAAGCCTACTCCAAGGATGGAGGAGATTGGGCCCGTGATGAATCCCATCTGTCTATCGCAGCATGGGTGAATAATCATAATTCCATCGCGGGTCGAGGGACTCTTACTTTGGGGGAATCATCGGATCTGCATGTCCCTTTAGCTACGGATCAGCAGGTACATGGCGTGTTTGCTGTTCATGTGGGTGATAGAAATATGTCAGATATGCCGGAACTTATTCGGATTATCGAAGCGCTATCTGATCTTGTAGCCGTTGCGATATCTCGCGTTAAACTCGCGAATGATGCCAAGGTGGCGCAATTGACGGCAGAATCGGAGAAGCTGCGGACCGCGCTGCTGGACTCGCTTTCACATGAATTGCGAACACCTCTGGCAACCATCATCGGTTCAGTAACCGGACTTCTAGAAGGGGAAGACGTCTTCGGTCCTGAAGATCGACGAGAGTTATTATTAACGACTCGTGAGGGAGCTACCCGGATGAACAGGTTAGTAGGCAATTTACTGGGTATGGTTCGGATTGAGAGCGGCATGCTGCGTTTAAATAAACAGTGGTGCGGGGTAGAGGATATTGTAGGCGTTGCGCTTACGCAATTGAACGACGCTTTGCTTCACAGAAAAGTTAACATACGTCTTGCACCAGATCTTCCGTCGGTACCTCTTGACGAAGTTCTTATTGAACAGGTGTTGATTAATGTGATTAGTAATGCCATTAAGTATTCGCCTGATGGAAGCAAGATTGTGATTGAAGCAGATCACAACCAAGACATGCTTGATTTGACCATCAAAGATGAGGGTGAGGGCATTGCTTCAGCTGATATGGAGCGGGTGTTTGAGAAATTTTATAGAGGCCATTTAACCAAACATATGCCAGGAACAGGGCTAGGGCTTGCGATCTGTAAAAGTATTGTGGAAGCACATGGCGGCCATATTGCAGCGATGATGAATGGGAATCGAGGAACGGCTATTCGGATAAGCTTGCCTTTACAATTCGCTGAGAAAGACGGGGATGGGAATGACAACCACAGGGGCGAAGATCTTAATCATTGATGATGAACCACAAATACGGAAATTATTGCGCGTGACTCTAACCGCACACGGCTTTGAAGCAGCTGAAGCTTCCACCGGTCAAGAAGGCTTGCTGCAGGCCACAATGGTACGTCCAGATCTTATTGTCTTAGATCTAGGATTGCCTGATATGACAGGCATGGAAGTGCTGGCGCATATCCGTGAGTGGTCGCAGGTGCCCATCATTATTCTTACGGCTCAAGACCAGGAACAAGATAAAGTTGCTGCTTTGGATCGCGGCGCTGACGATTATGTAACGAAGCCGTTTGGCATGGGCGAATTTATGGCCCGTATGCGAGTTGCCTTACGGCATATCGCCAAGACGCAAGATGAACCCGTGTTGAAACTGGGTCATTTAGTTATTGATATATCGCAACGTAGTGTAGAGCTAAATGAGGAGAAACTCAAACTAACACCGACCGAATACGATTTGTTGAAAGTACTTGCTTTAAATGCCGGACGAGTGATGACACATAAACAATTGCTTAAACAAGTTTGGGGCGGTCAGCAGTATGAATCTGACAGCCAATATCTCAGAGTATACGTTGGTCATTTGAGGAAAAAGATTGAAGTGGACCCGACAAGACCGAAGTATATCCTTACGGAGCCTGGGATCGGATACCGCTTTGCTTGGCAGGAGGGTTGAAAAGAAAGAAGGCTGTTATTCTCTTGATGAGAATGACAGCCTTTTTCACAGATAAAAATTTAAATTATTTGGGGTTAGGGGTAAGCAATTTATCCTTTTTATAGGCTATAAAGCTACTTTAGACTGAAAGTGTTGTATTTTTTGCAACATTCGGTTGGATTACGCGGATTAGCTTGCTTAAAGTTGTACAACGTACAACTTTACATGGATAAGTGTGCGAATGTTTCAGCATTACGTCACTTGGGCGTAGATTGCTTTGCTGCAACCTTTTTAAACTCTCAACCCAGGACGGCGCAAGCCGTTTTTTTATTATCCCATTATTCTAACAAGTAAATGAGTCAATGAAGCGCAAATCGATACCGAAATACATCCAAGAGAACCCAGTCCAACGGAAGCCTGCGATCGAATTGCGTCCTACAAAAATAGGGTAATACCAGAACTGTTGACCGTTGCTGAGCCAGACATAGGTGAAATTAAACAAGCAGCGGGAAATACCACCCGGATCTACGGCATAAGCAGAGGCACCTGCCGCTTTAAACGGCTTTTGCGGTGTATAAGCTGGCGGTGCGGATGTGGGAGGTTGCTGTCCGCCTCCTTGCGGTGGGAAGCCAGGCTGCCCAGGGAAGCCAGGCTGCCCAGGGAAGCCGGGTTGCCCAGGGAAGCCAGGTTGCCCAGGGAAGCCGGGTTGCCCAGGAAAGCCAGGCTGCCCGGGAAAGCCGGGTTGCCCAGGGAAGCCGGGTTGCCCAGGAAAGCCGGGTTGCCCAGGAAAGCCAGGTTGCCCCGGACTTCCGGGTTGCCCAGGGAAACCCGGAAGTCCGAACAAGCCGCCTAAGCCCCGCGGATCGTAAGCGGGCACCCAAGCATAAGCTTGCGGTACAGCATAGCTGTACGGATAAGGAACGGTTTGAGGATATGAAGTAGGATAAGGATAGGACTGTTCTGTAGTTTCAGGCTGTAATAATTCAGTTTCCAATTCACGAAGCTCTTGTTTGTTGTTGTTGTTGTTGTTGTTGTTGTCTGAAGCCATTGCGTAATTTCCTCCTTAGGTAGAAGCGGATTAGTCGATACTTACTCTATGCAGCAGGGTAGACGGATGTCACGATGTGGATTAACTTCAATTGAAGGCAATAAGCAGACCATTAGTCCTACTTTTGACGGTTTTGAGGAATGACATAGGTTATTTAACCTACATTTTCAAGAAAAATACGGGATTCTGACCCATGGATTGTAGTAATTTTGTCGTATATAATTGAAATTGGTTATATTTTGAAATAATTGGAGCGAGCTTTATTGAGAGAACTATTGGGTAAGATGTTGAAATACGATGTGACAACAAGCCATGGACTTGTGTTAGTACCAAGTCAATCGGTTCTCAATCAAGAGCATTTGGATTTGTTTCGGCAGCATCGCATTGACTTTATGGGTATCATTACGACAACCATGCATGAGCGTAAGCTTGATTCGGTATCCCCACCAGATTCTTCAGAGCTTCTTGTCCAAAAAGCTTCTCAATATGCCAAGGACTTATTCGAGCGTATTCAATCGCGGAAGAAGATTCCGCTGCTGGAAATCAAGAATGATTTGATTCCTATCGTTCAGCAGGCTGCTGAGAACCCCGATTTATTTCAATTGTTTCAAGCTGTCAAAGCGAAAGATGAGTATACCCATCAGCACAATATTGGTGTAGGCATACTTTCAACGCTAATTGGTAAATGGTTAAATTTGGCCGACAGTGAAGTGGCGTTATTATCGCTGGCCGCTACGATGCATGATGTTGGTAAGATCAAGATTTCACAAGAGATTCTATCGAAGCCGGGGAAATTAACGACAGAAGAGTACGACGAAATAAAGCGACATACAATTCTAGGCTATAATATGCTTAAGGAAACGGTTGGGATTAACTACCGAGTAGCTCTAGTTGCCTTGCAGCATCATGAGAGGGCAGATGGCACTGGATACCCATTGCAATTAAAGGATAGCCAGTTGGATCGAATGAGCCGAATTGTTGCCGTTGCCGATGTCTTTCACACGATGTCATCGAAGAGGCCTTATCACGAAATGATGCCCTTTTATGAGGTTGTACGTCGGATGAGGAAGGGCTTTTTTGGAGAATTGGACCCCCACATTGTGTCTGTATTTCTTACCAATATTATACAGAATTTGATTGGCAGGACAGTAAAGCTAACCGATGGACGCTGGGGAGAGGTCGTTTATATTAATCCTACGGATGATACGAACCCGCTTGTTAAGATTGAACAGACATTTCTAGATCTAAGTCGGGAAAGAAATATCCATATAAGTGAAGTTGTTATATGAGAGATCGTTTGACAATCAATTAGATATATATATAAAGGAAGTTATCGGATGATAAATAGGTTGATTACGGAACATGAAAGTTGCGTAAATGTAGAGCAAACCAAGGAACCAGAGCTGGTTTTCCATCAGTTTTTTGCGAATTACGGCCTTACACAGCGTGAATCGGAAATTCTTTCTCTACTTGTAACCCATGGATATACCAACCGTGAGATTGCTGAAAGTTGTTACATCAGTGAGAAAACGGTGAAAATACATCTGGCTAATATTATGAGCAAAATTGGTATAGGCTCGATGCGAAAGCTGCTTGCGATGCTTCTGCAGCAGGCTTTAACACTTTCAAATCGAACGAGTGAATCCAGTAGAATAACGACAATAGGGATGAGCTAAGACCCAAGAGAAGACTCCTAAAACAGGGATTCTTCTCTTTTTTTATGAGGATTTTCCTTGATACAATTTGGAACCTAAATAGCAATAATTATATTGACATGATACAAAAAGTATCTTAAAGTAATACTTAACATTATGATACAAATAGTATCAAAGGATGCGTTATTTTCTACCAAATGTAAAGTAGACTTTCTACGGAGGGGAATCATGGAAATCAATTTTAAAGAATATCTACTGATTATAAAGAAACGCTTGTGGCTCATCATTTTTTGCGTACTGGTGACAACCATTTTAACAGCGTGGTATACCTCATCCAATTATCAGCCTATTTACCAAGCTTCGACCAAGTTGATCGTCAATAAAACCTTTGAACAGGATCAATCAGGCACGGAACAAATCGATTATGGGGCGATCGGTGTGAATATGGCCCTCATTAATACCTATAAAGAAATCATCAGGACCCCAGCTATTATGGATAAAGTCGTTCAACGATACCCCGATTTAAATGTATCCACAGACCAACTAATTTCAATCGTCAATGTTTCCAATCTCAATGAAACACAAGTCATGTCGATCGTTGCACGGCATTTTTCCCATGAAAGAGCAGTGAGAATCGCGAACGCCGTTTCGGATGTCTTTCAATCCGAAATCCCCAAGATTATGAAAGTTGATAATATAACCATTTTAAATAGAGCCAAAGTACAGGACAATCCCATACCCATTAATAAAAAATCTAATCAATACATCATTTTAAGCTTTGTAGCCTCCCTAGCAGTAATGGTCGGTCTTACCTTCCTGCTAGATGCATTAGACGATACGTTAAAAACAGATGAAGATATTCGCGAGGTATTTGAAGTATCGACAATAGGGTACATACCTAAAGTGAAAAACAAAGAATTGCGAACCAAGCAAAAAAATAAATTTAGAAAAAAAGCAGGGGAACCGTCATATGCCAAAACCATCTAATAATTCTACAATTATGATGCAAGTTCATCCGGATTCCTCCACCTCCGAAGCTTATCGTTCTTTAAGATTTAATATTGAATGCTCCGTCTTCGGACGTGAGGCGAAGACGATTACGATTACTTCATCTGGGCGAGGTGAAGGGAAAACGACGACAGCCGTTAATTTGGCAGTGGCTTATGCTCAGATCGGAAAAAAAGTGATTCTGCTTGATGCGGATTTGCGTAATCCTTCTATCCATCTTGCATTTGGTGAAGATAATGGCATTGGATTGACGAATTATTTGGTACATCAGAACGCATTGGATGGGATCATACGAGAAACAATCATTGAAAATCTGTCTATTTTGACCACAGGACCTGTGCAACAGAATCCGTCCAGTTTATTGGCATCGAAATCTATGGATGACCTCTTGGTAGAACTAAGAGCGAAATACGACATGGTTATTGTGGATACAACATCGGTCTTAACATTAACTGACGCCAAAATAATGGCGAGTAAATGCGATGGGGTGCTTCTCATTGTGGAATATGGCAAGGTGAAGCGTGGCGCAGCCAAGAAGGTGAAAGAGGAGCTAATGCTCGCGAAAGCCAAGTTGATTGGGGTGGTTATGAACGAAATAAAAGACCATCATGCGGCAACTTATCTGTAAGCTTTGTCTGAAAAAATTGTAGTAAGGGGAGCGAGTTTATAGCTAATGAGACAAAAAAGACGAAAGCCGCATCGGCGAGCCGTGAGAACCGCCTGTATCCTGACGCTGAGCTTTGGCATTCTGGCCGGATGCTCAGATACAGCCCCGTTAAATCCGGATGCTAATTCTGTCTATCAGGAGCAAGCGTTAAAAAGTGTTAAAGTATTTAAGGTCATAAATCAAAAAATTGGAGATCCGCTCGAACGTGCAGCGGAAGTTCATTCCTCCGTTCAATTTGATGTTACAGCCAAGGTTGCTGGGGACATTGACCAAATCCTGAAAAAGCGCGGGGATATGCTTCAAGAAGGAGACGTCATCGTCAAATTGAAGTCAAGCGAGGCCTCAGCCCAGCGAGAAGCAGCGGATGCGGCTGTCAAAACGGCCCAGGAAGCCATAGAAAAAGCGAAAATTAGAGCAAAAAAAGAAATGGAAAGCCAGAAGTTGGAAATGAGCAACACCATTCAAAAAATGGAGTTAGGCATGACGACCTTACTGCGGAATTACAATAAAATGAAAAACGACTATGATATTGGTCTGGTTACGAAAGCCCAGCTGTATCAGATGGAAAACCAAATGATGAATGCCCGCATGGATCTGGATCAGCTCAAACATAAACTAAGCATTTTGGAACCGATTGATGCTACTTCCGAATTGGAAGATCAGCTCAAAAATGCCCGAATTACTTTGCAGCAGATAGACCAATCCATGAAAAGCCTTGAAGTGAAAGCCCCTGTGAGTGGCCTATTGACGGAGATGCCGCTCGAAGGTTGGATGTCCTTGCAACCGGGTGCTACGATCGGTGTTATTCAGAGACTGGATCCGATTAAAATTAAAGCGCAGCTAACGGAAGAAGAAACGAAACGCTTAAGTGACAAGACAGAGCTGTCCTACTTCATAGCAGGAACCAAACAGAAGTACAAAGGGAGGATCAGTTATCTCTCCAAGGTTATCGATCCGGAAACGAAAGCCTATGAAATCAACCTAGAAGTGCCTAACAAAGATTTGGCCTTGAAGCCTGGCATGAAGCTAAGGATTCAAATGACAGAAGAGAAAGACCAAATCGTTCCCACAGTGCCAACGTATAGTATCGTTAAAGAGGGTGATGATGCCTTCGTATTCGTACTTACGGGAGATATTGTCGAGAAGCGCAGCGTACAGCTTGGAAGACTAAATGAACCTAACCAAGAAGTGCTTTCCGGTGTCAAAGAAGGGGAATTGGTTGTGAAATCCAATCCTAATCAGTTAAGAGACAAAGAAAAAGTCCAGATGACAGCAATTGAAGAGCAATAATGAAAAAATGGAGTGACTTGAAATTGAAAATAAATTGGAAACAAACGATGGTCATGTTCATCTTATCCGTCTCCCTAGTGATTCCATCCGCGTCTTTTCATGCTTCAGCAGATGAGAAATATACGCAGTCATCTAGTCTGACTAGCTATCAGCTTACCGATGCGATCAAGGTGGAAGTTAAAAGCATTTTAAATGAATCAACCTCTGAAGGAACTAGAATTGCCGCTGTTGTACGTATCTATAACAATGGAGATCGCTTGACTGGGGTCCCGGAATATGAGGTTCGTGTCAAGACGCAAGAAGGCTTGGAATATATCATGCGTCCGAGTCAAGCTAATGTCAAAAATATTCAACCTAGAGAGACTGCTGAGCTTAGTTATATGAATGTAGTGGATCGTTATGATAATTTTTCATTGACCGAACTTTCTTGGCTGGATGTGGATGAATTCGTCTATCCCAAACAAGAAAAGAGAATCATATCCATCCCAGTATCAGCCATAGAATGGAAAGGGGAGAAGGCTGTCCTTTCTGATCCCGCTGTGATGAAGAAATGGGAAGATACGTTTACGATTCCAGTGTTATCAAGCACGGTAGAATACAAACCGATTAGCCTTAATGAACAGAATACACCAGATGGCCCCATGACGATTGTTGGTTTGCTTGCAACGAATAAGGGGGATAAGAAAACAACGATACCCGATTTTCGAATAAATGGAGTATCCGACAAAAAGGTATATACCGGCAAAAGGCTGGAACAAGATAAGCTGTTACTCGACCCAGGCGAGCAGCATTATGTCCACTATGCCATTCCAGTTAGGGATAGGATGGAGCTGAAGAGCTTATCTATCCTGACGCCCGAAGACTTCGCGGTTGACGACAAAACGCATAACAATTATTTAATAGGCAGATTGATGATTACACTGCCAGGTGCTGATAGTAATCTGCGGTTTTTAAATCAACTAGTACAGTATGAATGGAATAAGCCTATTAAGTTTGATCCGTTATACAAGTTGATAAGACCTGAAGTGGATGTTTCCATGGTGGATTTACAATTGCATGAAAGCGCCGGCGGGGGCTTTAAAGCAGCAGTTGCTAAGTTCAAGCTGCTCAATCATAGCGAAAGTCCGATGCAGGTTCCTCATTTCCAAGCAGAGCTGTCAAGCGTTAGCGGTAAAAAATACTTAGGCACCAGACAAAGTACGCTAGTAGAAACGCTTATTCCGAATATAAGCTATGTGATCTACTATTCATTCATCATACCGAGCACGGAAACTGGTGAGCAGCTGGCCATGCAGATTTTGGATACTAAAAGCGTTGAGCCTTACAGCATTCCGCTCGCTGCTTTCAAGACAAAGGTAATGGAAGAAACAAGCGATAAGTCGCTTGCCTTCTACCCCTTTCAAGTTACTTTGAATGATTGGTCGACAGGGGCCAACTATAATATGGCATCGGGAAGTTTACCTTACTCGTATAAGCTGAATTTGGATTTTAATATCAAGCTGCAGGACGAAGTCGTCGTCGATCAAAGCTTCTCCAAGATGAGGCTCGAATTGGCCGATGCCAAAAACAGAATTATGGTAACGAAGGTTCTTTCGTTTACTGGCGAGAACAAGTTGGTTAGCGGGACTCAGACCATCAATTTTGATTTAGATCGATTTGAAACAACGGTATATCTTCGTATATACGAAATTATTGATACACCCTTCGGGGAAGCAAGACGACTTATCCAAACTTTGAAGCGATAGGAGAGTGAGACAATGGAAGAAAATGCGAAGAGGGAACAAAAATTGTATGCGCGGCCCATGGTTTTAAGTCAACAACCGGTTCGATTTGAGACAGCTCAAAGCTGGAATAAAGGCCACGGTAACCTGAATCACCCGGGTACAGGGAATGGCGGCATTCATTATCCGAACCCTCCGTACACCGGACCGCATAACGGTAACGGAGGCGGCAACGGTAACAAGTAAGTTTGTCCAAGGAGGTCAATAGTGATAGGCTATTGACCTCGAATTTCAATTCGACCCCAGGGGATGAAGCATGGAACTCTTTTATACACAAATTGGTGAGCATGTCATTCATTTGATTTGTCAATCTGAAGCATTAATGGGCATCATACGTAAGAACTTCCAAGCTGCGGATCCGATCGTAAGTAAACCCGATCTCGTTATTTATATCAAAGGGGGATATGGGATTCCCTTTGTTGATTATTACGTCGAAATTACCAAAGAAGTCGATAGCATCTCCTTCCGCAGGGCTGATTATTTGATCGAAGCAGAATTGGATTATCGTTACGCTGTTATTTCCGTAAACAATGAATTGGCTTTAAAGCATGCCTTAATGAATATGTACAGCTCCTATGTGGTTCATCACAAGTGGGGACTGTTAATTCATTCTTCCTGCGTCATGGATAAGGGAAGAGCGTATCTGTTTGCAGGCCATTCCGGTGCTGGTAAATCTACCGCAGCTAAACTGTCAATGCCTCGTAACCTTCTTTCCGATGAAGCAACTGTTGTCAAAATTACGCCGGATAAGGTGACCATCTTTAACTCCCCATTTCGAAGTGAGCTGGACAGAACAACAGGCGCTGAAGAAAATAGTCCGCTAGCCGGGATTTATTTATTGAATCAGGCCGTCGATAATCACATCGTTCCGCTTAGCAAGTCGAGTGGATTCCTTCATCTCATGGATAAAGTGTTTTATTGGTCTCACAGCCCTGAAGAAATCAGGGATATACTTCAATTGTTGCAGCAATTGGTCAACTCGGTCTCGATTTGCGAGCTGCATTTTCAAAAAAACGATACATTTTGGGAGTTGATTTCGTAATGACCCAGTACCTTCGGATGAATGATTATGAGTCTATTCAACTGGATATGGAATGGATTATTTTGAACACAGATGAGTATAACTTAACGAAGTTAAATGGAGTGGGCGGATTTTGCTGGTCATTGCTTGGTGCAGCTCAGACGGTAAGCTCCCTCAGCGAAGCAATTCGGAAGGAGTATGAATCCGTCGACGAAACGGTTGAAGAAGATATTGAAGCGTTCCTGAACGATATGATTGGACGCGGCTTGGTTCAATATGCAGTTTCGTAAGGAATTCCTACAGCTTATTACTCATGTAATGGAAAAGAGAGGATGGATCGAGCTTCCGGCTCGAGGAACGAGTATGTATCCTTTTATCAAGAAGGGGGATATTTGCCGTTTTGTATCCACTGAGGCTGCAAACATAAAGAAAGGCGATATCATCTTATTTCATACACCTCATGGTAACTTAGTCGCCCATCGTTTTTGCCGATTGGTAACTAGGAACGAGCGGTTGCATTACCTTTGTAAGGGAGATACCAACTTAGCGCATGATGAGGCTATTGCATTGGATCAGCTGATTGGCAAGATGATCTGGATTAGGCGAAATGAGCGGATCATCCATGTAACGAATCTAGCCGCTTATGTTTGGGGCCAAACCGTTCTCTCATTCCCCATGATATCGCTATTGTTAAGAGTTTATTTAAATCGAAGAGAAAGCACGCAAGTGTAGACTTTCTGTGGAGTGTCCATATGACAGGAATAATTCGAAGGTACCTACTTGCCGTTAGAGAATACATTACTTTCAAAGACATTAAGAAAACCTACACCTTACTGACTCCATATATGCTGCAGCACTGGAAGGCGTATGCAATTCTCTTTTTCTTGTTATTCGTTGATATCACCCTAACGTTGGCCTATTCGTGGTTCTTTGGAAACCTAACGGACGCTGCTATTCAAAGTAACTTCGCACGTATGAAATGGTTAATTCCCGTTGGAGTTAGCTTTGTTATTCTTAGTATTTCTTCGACTTATCTGAGTACTGTTTTTGAAACCATTGCAACAAATGCTGTGAAGAGGGATTTTTCCATACACTTATTTAAACATATATTGCTTTTATCTGGAAAGGATATTTCCAATCACCATTCTGGTGAGTTAATGTCTCACTTCTCCAATGATATTCATAGCATTAACGGTGTTATCGGCAGAAGCCTAATTGATCTTATAAGACTCCCCTTTATCTATCTAGCTGTTTTGGTTTATTTGATGCAAATTAGCTGGAAATTAGCGCTTATATGCGTACTAGTCGCTCCGATTGCTATGCTATTTAGTGTTATCTTTGGTTTATTACTCCGTAACAATGGCAGACTGGTTCATAACCTGATAGGACATATTAGTTCCCTTCTAAATGAAACATTTCATGGGTTGCAAGTCATTCGATCTTTTACCATGGAGAAATCAATATTTGCAAAATATGTTAGTAAAAATCAAGAACTCTATACCCTAGAGTTAAGGAATGCAAAACTGCGTGGATGGTTTTATGTAGGGGGTCACGCTGTTTCTACGATAACTTTTCTTGTAAGCCTCTGCATGGGTTCGTATTACGTCTCATTAGGTTTAATATCAGTAGGTTCCTTGCTAATTTTTGTTAATCTGGTTAACCATTTGGTTTATCCAATGACAGAGCTCGCTGGGCAATGGGCAGGCTTTCAAAGATCTGCTTCAGCTATGGAAAGAATACTCAAAATCTTGGAGCAGCCAACAGAATCAACTGATTTACCGTTAGCCGTCCAGTCTAGGCCATTGGTGAAGTCTATTCAGTTTCAGGACATAACGTTTAGCTATGATGGACTTACCAACATTTTTGATCATTTAAATTTGCAGATTCCGGCCGGAAAGGTCGTTGCCATAGTCGGTTTGAGCGGGGCAGGGAAAACGACATTATTTAATCTGCTCTTAGCATTTTACAAACCGCAATTAGGTAAGATCTTCATTGATGATCGTTCTAGTGAAGCATTCTCGCCTTCCGAATTAAGGAGTTTATTTGCCCATGTTTCTCAAGAAACCTTTCTATTTGGCGGTACGATAAGGGAAAACCTGCTATTAGCTCGAGAGGGTATTACGGATGCAGAGATGATGCAGGCTGCAACGATTGCCAACATCCATCCTTACATCATATCTCTTCCTCATGGCTATGACACTGAAATTGGGGAGAGAGGGGTAAGGCTGTCCGGTGGACAAAAACAGCGCATGGCTATTGCCCGCGCAGTGTTAAAAAATGCTCCGATCCTCTTGCTGGATGAGGCTACCTCCGCCTTGGACAATGAGACTGAGCATCAAGTAAAGGAAGCCCTGCATCGATTAATGGTTGGCCGAACAACGCTTATCATTGCCCATCGATTATCGACTGTTCAGAACGCTGATTTAATCATTGTCATGGATAAAGGGAAAATCGTCCAAACAGGACGTCATAACGATTTATTGCTGGAGAATGGACTGTATAACAGTTTATATCGGAAGGGATTTCAGAAAGGGGGAGAGATCGTTGATCATTACTATGATACAAGCGTTATATGATCCACGAATTTCTATGCCCCAGGAGATGGAGTTCTATGAAAAAGCACTTGAGGATATTGAATTTTTTGATATATCCCCGCAGATTTATTGGTTATTAAATCAGCGGGGACAATTGGTGCAAATGCCGTCGTTTTTTCAGGAAAGGTTAAAACAAAAATATAATGGTGCCTTATATCAAAATATGTTTATCCGAAGTCAAACGAAAATAATATTAGAAAAACTTGAAGACGCTGGGATTCAGACTATCCCCCTTAAAGGTACAATATTTGCTGAAAAGTATTTTGGACACTTAGGAGCTAGATGTACGTCCGATATAGATCTTTTAGTGCATCCTTTTGAACTGGAAAGAGCCGTAAGTTGTGTGAAATCACTGGGGTATATAGAGCAGGAACGGATCCCTTCCCATTTCCATTGGAGTTTTAGTAAGGAAATACCTAGCAGCGCTGTTCCTCTGACCATTGAGCTTCACTGGGATTTACTGAAGGAAAAAACATCGGATTTAAATATTGATGAGTTCTGGGAGCAAGCCACAGCCATGGGATCATACCGGTATATCAAGGAATTATCAGATTACCATACGTTTTATATGATTTGTTTGCATGGTTGGAGGCATAATTTATGTTCTCTTAAATATTTTTTGGATATCATCCAGTTGATACATATCCTGCAGGACAATATTGACTACACCCGTTTACTGAAGGACGCTGCTGCCCACAAAACCCTGAGAAGGACCGTCAGGACATTAGCGATTGTCTACCATCATTTTCCTCATCTAGCAGAAAGTAAAGAGCTGCCAGGTGAATGGAAGGTTCGTCTATGGTGGGAGTACAGCTCTTTTAGAGTTAATAAGAGGTCTTTTAAGAGTTATGTGAATTGGATTTATTATCATATTTTTGATTTTGACACGGTCAGACATACTTTGACAGCACTATTTGATTTTACCTATAGCGTAACGAATAGGACGTATTCGGGTAAAATTAAAAAGATGCAAGAGGCAGTTGACAGTTAAGATATTAGATGATATTCTGAGGTTGTTCTCGATAAAGAACGAAGTCGGAGAATGTAAATGAAGTGTTTACATGAGGATGTAAATAAATAGTAGTAAATTAATGAATATTAACGTTCTTTAATGAGAACAGTAAAAGGGTGAGATTCCCTTTTATCAGATAGAAATGTGGAGGAAACGTATGAGTGCAATAGCCGGAATCTTTCACCTAGATCAAGAGCCTGTGCATGCTGAACATGGCCATATATTGATGCAAGGATTTGCAAAGTATCCTTCAGATGATGTTCAGACATGGCAGCAAGGCAAAGTTTTCCTGGGCTGCTATGCACAGTGGATTACACCCGAATCGGTCGGTGAACGAAATCCTTATTATGATTCTGAAAGACGGCTGGCCATTACAGCAGACGCTATCATCGATAATCGTGATGAATTGTTCCAGCTGCTTCAAATAGATCGAGACCAGAAAGTAACGATCAAGGATAGTGAGTTGATTTTACTTGCTTATGTGAAATGGGGAGTGGATGCCCCGAAGTATCTAATAGGTGACTTCGCCTTTATGATTTGGGATGAACGTAAGCAGTCACTTTTTGGAGCTAGGGACTTTTCAGGAACTAGAACGTTATATTTTCACAAATCAGCAGATCGATTTGCCTTTAGCACAATTATTGAGCCCTTACTTGCTTTGCCTGAAATCGCAAAAAAACTCAATGAAGATTGGATTGCACAGTTTCTGGCCATTCCTTTGACAGTTGATGCGATAGATTGCTCAGCAACTGTATATGAAAATATAGAGCAAGTACCGCCATCTCATTCAATATCTGTAATAGATGGAAGGGTAACGTTCTCTAAGTACAACACATCTGTTGCAGGGGAGACTTTGAAGCTTAAATCAAACGAAGAGTACGAAGAAGCATTTCGTGATGTTTTTCAAAAAGCAGTAACGTCTAGACTGCGTACTCATCGACAGGTGGGTGCTCATCTAAGTGGGGGGCTTGATTCTGGTTCTGTTGCAAGCTTTGCCGCTAAAGCCCTGCGGAATGAGAATAAATTATTACATACCTACAGTTATATACCTGTTGACGATTTTAAGGATGATTGGACACCTAGGAGTAGATTTGCTGATGAAAGACCTTATATTCGCTCTACGGTTGAACATGTCGGCAATATCAAGGATAACTATCTGGATTTCAAAGGACTTAGTCCCTTATCGGAAATTGATAACTGGCTTGAAACGATGGAGATGCCCTATAAATTTTTTGAGAATTCCTTTTGGCTAAAGGGGATCTATGAGAAAGCCCAGGAGCAGGGTATTGGTGTTCTTTTAAATGGTCAGAGAGGGAATTGGACCATATCTTGGGGACCGGCCATAGACTATCAAGCTATTCTAATGAAAAAGTTGAAATGGATCCAACTGTACAAAGAAGTAAAGCATTTTAGTGTGAATATGGGTGTAGGTAGGAAAAGAATTCTATCCCTAGTAGGAAAGAAAGCATTCCCAAATTTAATGCGAAATTCTCCTTCCAAGGACAATGAAGTATTTCCAAAGTTAATTAACCCCCAATTTGCCAAAAAGACAAATATTGATGAATTGATAGAGAAGCATGGGTTTAATCGGACCGATTACTCAAGCCAAAGCGCCTATGATATAAGAAATAATCAGTTCGAGCAGCTTTACTATTGGGGTTTAAACGGTACCATAGGAACCAAATTATCATTACGTTATTCCTTATGGGAACGTGACCCAACCAATGATTTAAGAGTTGCTCGCTTCTGCTTGTCTGTGCCAGACGAACAATTTGTTCAAAACGGCGTAGACAGATCTTTAATAAGAAGGGCAACAGTTAACCATTTACCCGATAAGGTTAGATTAAATCAACAATCCAGAGGTGTTCAAGGCGCTGATGGTGTTCACCGGATGGCTCCTTCATGGCCTGCTTTTATTCATGAAATCGAGCAGAATATCAAGGACCCAAGGATAGCGGAATACCTGAATATGGAAGAGATCAAGTCAGCGCTTTCCAAAATTAAGGAAGCTGCGAAACCGGAGTATGTTTACGAATTTGGTTTTAGAATATTAATGCGCAGCATCATTTTTTCTCGCTTTATAAAAAACTTTAATTGAGAGGGGGTGAGAAAATGCAAAATCAAGCTAAAAAAGAATGGAATATCCCGACTTTAGAAGTACTTGATGTGAAAATGACTATGGCTGGACCAGGAATTGCAATTCCGGATGGCGTTCAACCGGACCCGACAGAGGTAATTCATCACAGCTAGTTTTTACATAATTTAGTACTGCCTACCTACTGCCCTTATACTGTTACAGGTATAAGGGCTTTCATTAGAATTATTCATGTATCTCAGTATATGGAGTGAAAATAATGACTCAAACAATAAATAGGGTTATATACCGAGCTTTCGGTTTAAATATTGTTAGTGAATTTAAACTGTCGGAATTAACGATAAATAACAATCAGAATGAGTGTATAGATGTTGTAATAAATAAAGCAGACTTATCAGAGCGATGGAATCAACTGGCGAAAGCCGATGATCTGTATGTGACTAGTAAAAATTTATTTATGTTCCATATCAAAGATACAGCCATTTTCTGTGTGCAAGATGGGGGAATCATAACGGTTTCACCTGTGCATGGTGCAGATGAGGCTAAGATTCGCTTATTTGTACTGGGTACATGTATGGGCAGCCTATTAATGCAGCGAAAGGTACTTCCTCTGCATGGCAGCGCTATTGCTATTGATGGGAAAGTTTATGCTTTCGTAGGTCATTCCGGAGCAGGGAAATCGACTCTTGCTTCAGCCTTCATTGGCCAAGATTATCGACTGCTTAGCGATGATGTCATTGCTGTAACGTTCTCTCCAGATCATATACCTATGGTGATGCCTGCCTATCCACAACAAAAGCTGTGGCAGGAAAGCTTAACGGAATTCGGAATGGAGACAAGCCGCTACCGATCCATATTCGACAGAGAAACAAAGTACCTTGTTCCGGTTTCTGATCATTTCGTAACGAAGCCGTTGCCTCTAGCAGGCGTGTTCGAACTAAGTAAGACGGATGGCAGCGATACCGAGATTGTACCAATGAAAGGTCTTGCGCGGCTGCATGCTTTATTTTGCCATACATTCCGGAGTTCTCTTCTAGGGAGATTTGAATTAATGGATTGGCACTTTAAAACAACGGTGAGCATTTCGGATCAGATTGAGATGTATCAATTACGTCGGCCGAGCTCTGGGTTTACGGCTCCCCAGCTAGTGTCCCTGGTTCTGAATACTTTAAAAAAGGAGAAATAATCATGTTAAAGAATACCATTCCGTTAGATGTACAGATTGTTCAAGGCGAAGGAAACATTGTTAGTGATATGGACGGGGAAAAAGTCATGCTGAACATTGCCAACGGGAAGTACTACAATCTTGGTCAGATTGGTGGTTATATATGGGAGTTAATGAGTGCTCCTATCTCGGTGGAGCAATTGGTGACAGCTTTAATGAAAGAATTTGATGTCGAACAAGATGTGTGTGAAGAACAGACCAAGTTATTCTTAAATCATTTATTAGATGAGAAGATCATTCATCTCTGTTAAGTACTTTAGTTGCGGGTTCAAGCTTTGAGTCGTGGGAGGATAGTGAGTGCCATGAATAAGTTGAAAGTTTTTTTCTCATTAGATATAAGAACCATATTGTTACTAGCAGAGGCTTTGTTCTTCTTAGGATGGGCACGTATTCTTGTCTATCTGCCATTCTCTAAAGTGGCTCCCTCGTTAGGAATTCCCATGCAAGAAACCTCCATTACGGAAGTAGAGAGGAATCGGATAGTTCTCAAGCATATAGCAAGTGCGATTGATATTATGAGTAGACATACGCTCTGGGAAAGCAAATGCCTAGTTAGGGCGATAGCTGGTATGAAGATGCTCAAACGACGTGATATCGAGAGTACGTTGTATCTGGGAACCTCTAAGGATAAGTTGACCAAAATGATTGCACACGCATGGCTACGTAGTGGCCATTTTTATGTTACAGGGAAGGAAGGGATGGATCGATTTACCGTTGTTGCCAAATTCGCCAAACAAATAAACGCCAATAGATAAGGGAGTTAAGCAATGAACAAAGAACTAAGCTTAGATGCAACCGTCTTGCCCAAGGAATTGAATATAATCCTGTCGTTCATCAAAAGCGAGAGTGAAGGAAGCTTATGTTCTTTTGATGCTGACGTTTTTACCGGAATAAATTGGAGTTTATTCTTGGAATTAATTCGACATCACCGGATAAATCCATACATCTATAAACAAATAAAACGAATAGATAAAGCCTATATTCCAGTCTATGTATCAGAAGAATTACGACGCGATTATCAACAAAATACATTTCGTATGCTGCGCTTAAGTGCAGAGATGGAGCAGCTTAGTAAATTACTTTCAAATCACAATATCGAAGTACTGTTCTTGAAAGGACCTGCACTTGCTGCAGACCTTTATGGTGATATATCGAAGCGTACCTGCAGTGATTTAGATATTCTTATATCTATAGATAACTTAGATAGAGCCCATGATCTCTTAGTTGCACTTGATTATGTCAAAGATGATTATTTCTCAACCGTATTGAATGACTGGAAATGGAGACATCACCATGTCACATACATGCATTCTCAGAAAAATACAAAAATCGAAATACATTGGAAACTGAACCCAGGCCTTTCTTACGAGCCAACTTTTGCAGAATTGTGGGAGAGAAGAAAGAAGAGCTCAATAGCCAGCTTTCCCGTGTACATGTTAGGATATGAGGATTTGTTTATGTTTCTAGCTTCCCATGGTGCGCGTCACGGCTGGTCAAGACTACGCTGGCTAGTAGATATCGACCGTATCGTAAGGCATCCTATGAACTGGGAGAAGGAAATCGTTTGCTTAAAAAAATATCAAATGGCCCACGTTGGGGGGCAAGCTCTTGTCTTAGCCTCTAATTTATTAGCTACTCCATTGACCAAAGAAATGAATACGCTGATCGAGGGGAAGCGCCCTGTTCATTTAGCACATGCAGCGTTATTTTATATGAAACAAATGATTCACTTGCACAGAGAGCCTCTACCTGATGATGTAGCAAGGTATCATAAGCATCACTTATTTTCCTTAATGTCTATTCAGTTAAAATTGTTACATATATTAAGCTTTCTGTACCCGTATCCAATGGATGTAGAGATGCTGCCCTTACCAAAGAACCTCCATTTCTTGTATTTTCCCTTGAGGCCTTTTATGTGGCTTTGGAGGAAGACCAGGAGACACTCATGGTCATAGGAGGAATATGAATGGAACAAATTCTGCACTTTACTAAAAAGCTATATGCTTTTTCAGGGAAAATATTGGTTATTAACATTCTTGGCATGGTTTTCATTAGTTTGCTTGAAGCTATGGGTGTTTTGCTAATACTGCCCATCCTTAGTGTTAGTGGCATCGCGAATGTTGAGACAGGAATTCCACTTGTTTCAGAGATGATGAATTATCTTCAGGAGCTGCCACAGGTTCTAAGCTTACCGCTGGTTCTATGTCTATTTGTTTGTTTAGTCATAGGACAAAACTGGTTACTGCGAACTTTAACAATTCGAGATACCAGCATTCAACAGAAATTTGTTCGACATTTACGATTGGAAACCTATACGAATTTGCTGCAATCTAATTGGAGTTTCTTCGTAAACCATAGAAAATCAGATCTCATTAATTTATTAACCACCGAACTAACAAGAGTGGGTTTTGGAACAAACTTAGTGCTTCAATTAGTCGCTTCTGTGATCTTCACGTTAATCCAGATCGGCATCGCATTCTGGCTATCCCCCGTCATGACAATCTTTGTATTAACGTTTGGCATCGTTCTAACTTTTTTTTCCCGGAAATTTATTAAAAGAGCGAAATCACTTGGCGGCCAAACCTCACAGTTATCCCAAAACTTTCTTGCAGGTATATCCGATCAAATGGCCGGTATGAAAGATATTAAAAGTAATTCATTGGAGCAATCATGGCTCTCTTGGTTTCGATCGCTAACCCAGAATTTAGTGAATGAACAAGTCGAATACATAAAGTTAAGGTCATCGTCCCAGCTATTTTATAAAGTGGCTTCCTCTGTGTTAATTGCTGTTTTTGTATATCTTTCCGTAACCATCTTCCAAACCAAGGTGGAGCAGTTATTACTCATATTCGTCATATTCTCCCGATTGTGGCCTCGATTTACAGGGATACAGTCGAACATGGAGCAAATCGCTTCTACCATTCCTGCCTTTAAAGCGATTATCAAATTGCAGCAAGAGTGTATCCGTATGAAGGAATTTTATATGGAGAACAAACCAGAGAACAAGACTGTTCAACCGATTGAAATTATGACACACATGGAGTGCAGGAACGTATCCTTTCGCTATAATCCAAATGAACAAAACTATGCTCTTCGAGACATTAATATCCAAATACCATCAAGAAAGATGACGGCTATAGTTGGGCGTTCCGGAGCAGGGAAAAGTACATTAATTGATGTTGTTATGGGGCTTATTGAACCCGAAACAGGGCAGATTTGTTTGGATGGGAAGCCTATTTCGAACGATAACATATATGCGCTAAGGCAATCCATTAGCTATGTGCCCCAAGATCCATTTCTTTTCAATGGAAGCATCAAAGATAACCTGCTGATGATTGATCCGAACGCCACCGAGGAACAAATCTGGGAAGCGTTAGAGTTTGCCGCATGCGCGGAATTCGTTAGTAAGCTGCCTGAGGGACTTGACACATTAATTGGAGATAGAGGAATTCGGTTATCTGGTGGCGAACGGCAGCGTATCGTGTTGGCCAGAGCCATATTGCGTAAACCGTCTATCCTTATACTGGATGAGGCGACGAGCGCATTAGATAGGGAAAATGAAGCGAAAATTCAAGAAGCGTTGGAGCGATTACAAGGCAGGTTGACGATGATCGTCATAGCCCACCGCATGTCGACCATACGTAAGGCTGACCAAGTCATTGTCATCGATCAAGGGAGAATCATTCAAAAGGGAGACTATGACCAGTTAGCTGGAGAACGTGAGGGTTTATTTTCAAATTTGTTAGGCAATCAAGCAGAAGCTGTAAATTCATAATTCTGAAGTTGGCGTTATGTAGATGGGTGTAGATTGTGTAAATGTTCTCTATTGGAGCACATTTATATTGACATGTTCTTTATAAAGAACTATCATAGAAAATAGATGAATGTTCTTAATAAAGAATTTGGATTATTTGAAATGTTCGTCATTAGCGAGGGAGATCATGAAATGAAAATTCCAAAAATCATTCACTATTGCTGGTTTGGAGGGAAAGAAAAGCCCGACATCGTGAAGCGCTGTATTGCGAGCTGGCATAACCATCTAACTGGCTATCAATTTATAGAGTGGAATGAAAACAACTTTGATACCAGCAGTAATGCTTATGTCAAAGAAGCTTACGAAGCCGGCAAATTTGCGTTCGTTAGCGATTATGCGAGAGTGTACGCGCTCTATCATTATGGGGGTATTTACTTAGACACCGATGTGGAAGTGTTCAAATCCTTTGACGACCTGCTGCATCACGAGTCATTCTGGGGATTTGAGCAAGAGAACTATATCGCGACGAGTACGATCGGAGCCGCGAAAGAAAATAAACTCATCCAGGTATTTATGGATTCCTACCATAGTAAGAACTTTATCCGTGCAGATGGCACCTTTGATTCGCTAACCAATGTAGCGATGATAACGAAGATATTAGGGGATTGGGGACTTACTCCCAATGGCAGCTATCAAGACATCGAGGGTATTGGAACCTTCTATCCGCAAACCTATTTCTCGCCTTATGACTACATTAACTGCCGGACATTTAGGACGGAAAACACGTATGCCATGCATCACTTTTATAAGAGCTGGTTGCCACCTAAGGCTAGATGGAAGGGGCAGTTGAAGTTGGTTGCTTCTAAAATGATTGGTGGTAACAACATCGCAAGAATACGGGAAGCTCTTAGGAGGATCCAATGAAGAACATACTGATTGCCTCCTTTGATATGGAAGTAGGGGGGGTTGAGAGAAGTCTTGTTAGCATGCTTGATCACTTCGATTATAAACAGCATGAGATTGATCTAATGTTGTATAAACATCAAGGTGATTTTATGAATTTAATTAGCCATAAAGCCAATTTACTAGACGAAATTCCCCAATACTCCACGTTTAGAAAATCGATTGCAAAGACCATCCAGGATAAACAATACACAATCGGATTATCGAGAATCGTATCAAAGGTACATGCGGATATTCTAGGCCGCGTCAGACGAGTTGCCGAGCCGGGTTATTATCAAATGCAATTAATGTGGAAATACGCGCTGCCCTATTTGCCAATTGTTGAGAAGGAGTATGACGCAGCAATTAGTTATTTATGGCCTCATTATTTTATAGCAGAAAAGATTAAGGCAAAGAAAAAAATAGCTTGGATACATACCGATTACTCCAATGTGGAAACCAACGTAAAGATGGACCTGGAAATGTGGAGAAAGTTTGATCATATTATTGCTGTTTCGGACGCATGTAAAGATTCCTTTTTATCTAAATATGGGGAATTAGCAAGCAAAGTCGTTGTTATTGAGAACATTACTTCTCCAGATTTTATAAGAAATATGGCTGATAAAGAAGCAGCTGTTCCAATGGTGAATGATGACAGATTCAAACTGATGACAGTAGCTAGATTATCCCATGCTAAAGGGATCGACAATGCTGTTAAGGCATTAAGGATTCTAAAAGATAAGGGTTATAAAGATATCGCATGGTACATTGTAGGTTACGGTGGGGATGAAGTTGCTATAAAAGAGCTGATCGCAAGTAATGGCTTGGACGATCAATTCATCCTATTGGGTAAGAAAACAAACCCATATCCGTTTATAAAAACGTGTGACTTATATGTACAGCCTTCCAGGTATGAAGGCAAGGCTGTTACAGTAACCGAAGCGAAGATCTTAGGTAAGCCCATATTAATAACGAACTATTCCACTGCAAAGAGTCAAGTGGAGGATGGTTATGATGGGGTCATCTCGGAATTGTCGATCGAAGGAATAGTTAACGGAATAGAAAAATTGTATATGGATACCGAACTGAGAAAAGAGCTCTCTACTAATTGCAAGGGTACTGATTACAGTAATAGCTATGAATTAGAAAAATTATATAGGTTGAGTGGATAAGAGATCGAAGTATTAACCGGATCACGGAGGTAGGGATGTTTCCGAAAGTAAGTGTTATTGTACCAGTGTACAACTGTGAAAAATTTATTTCAAAATGTATAGATAGCATCATACACCAAACCTATTCGAACATAGAAGTTGTTATAGTAAATGACGGTTCTACTGATCGAAGTGAAGAGATAGTAAATGGATTTAAAGAAAAAGATGCCCGGATCGTCTACTATTACCAGGATAATAGCGGACCATCTGATGCAAGAAATCATGGAATCAACAAATCAACTGGTGAGTATCTAGCATTCATCGACTCTGATGATACGGTTGATAGATATTACATTGAGTTATTGCTTGATAAAATGAAAACTTCGGAAGCTGACTTAGTATGCTGTGGATATAAAGATATCTCTGAATATGGTGTTCTCAATTATACGGATTTTGATTTTGAAAATAGCACTTCATTACATTTATTCATTGATATGGTATGCAAAGGAACAGGAGGAGTTCTTTGGAGCAAACTATATAAAAAAGAAATCATTTCTGAGTACAATTTAAAAATGGATAAAAGTATATTTATGTCTGAGGATTTAATTTTTGTTTTACAATACGCACTTCATTGCAAGTCCTTTGCTGCTATAAAAGGGCACTTGTATTATTATAATAGACTTAATCAAAATAGTATAAGCTCAAATATTTCAATTGACTATATACAAAACTATATTGCTGTTTGCAAACATCTAGAAAAAATATATTTCATAGCCGATATGCATGAAAATAAAACAAAAGAAATAATTACAAAGAGAATTCAGGATATGGTTATAAATTTAGTGCAGCTACAGAGTAGGAATATAAAAGTCATTGGAATGAAAAATGCAATTTACAATGTGAAAAAAATTTTATCCATACAATATATTGAAAGACATATGGATAATTTTTCATCCAATAGTATTTTGTGTAAGCCTTATATATTTCTTATGAAGAATAAATTTGTAAAGCCAAGTATTGTTTATGGAGTTTGTTTAAATACATTAAGAGAATTAATAATGAAGTTATCAAAGAGAAGGATAAATAATAAAACTTGATATTATAATCTATATCATAGAATAAAAAATATTTGAAGCGCGGTGATTTTGAAATGAAAAAAGTATTTGTAGATGTTTACATGGCATTTAATTTAGGGGATGACTTGTTTGTAGATATTCTTGCAAGAAAATATCCAAACTGTGAATTTACACTTAATTATGTAGGTGGTAATTATGACGAATTCATCTCTCAATATCACAATATGAAGAGAAGAAAATACACAATATTCAATAAAATTGAGCAACGGTTAAAAATATTCGATCATATTAATAATTTCGAAAAAATAGCAGAAGAACATGATGCATTAGTATTTATTGGCGGTTCCATTTTTAGAGAAGAAGATTATCATCATTCTTTATATCAAGAAAGAATGAAGCTTGTCATGGAATTTAAAAAGAGAGATAAATCGGTGATTATTATAGGTGCTAATTTTGGGCCTTATAAGACAGAAAAATTCCATAATGATTATAAAGAATTATTTAAACAATGTGACGATGTTTGTTTTAGAGATTTATATTCTTATGAATTATTTAAGAATCTATCGCAAGTCAGATATGCACCAGATATCGTTTTTCAAATGAATATAGATGGATACAAACAAATATCCCCCAAAAAAAGAGTTGGATTTTCAATTATAGACGTCAGACATAAACATGGATTATCAAATTATTATCATGCATATATAACTAACACTGTGAAATCAATAGAAGTATTTGCAAAAAAAGGATACGAGTGTTATCTAATGTCCTTTTGTGAACAGGAGGGTGATTTACAAGTAATAAAAACTATTAAATCAAATCTTACTCCTAGTACATTAGACAAGGTATCAGTATATAACTATAAAGGTGATCTAAAAGAGGCAATAAATCTAATGGCTACATTTGAGTTGCTTGTTGCTGCAAGATTTCATGCTAACATAATTGCCTTACTTCTGGGTATTGGAGTTATGCCTATAATATATAGTAAGAAAACTACTGATATGCTTATTGATATTAATCTTAATAATATTCTAATAAACATGGAAGAACTTCATTTACAATATGATGAAAACACCATAAATAAATCTTTTGAGAATAAAGCAAACCTAACCTCAATCTCGAATGATTCTAAAAATCACTTTGAAAAAATAAGCGAGCTTTTACAAGTGTAAATCGTTGTTGCTGTAACTTATTCTGGACAAATGAGTGGGGTCTGTAAATATGAAAGGTAGTAACGAGTATGAAAAGTCAACTTAAAGCTGGTGCAGTTTTATCGTATGTAGCATTGTTTATTAGTAGTGCTATATCATTAATATATACTCCAATAATGTTAAATCTACTTGGTCAATCAGAGTATGGGCTATATAGTTTAGCTACCACAGCTGCAGGGTTTGTTGGAGTATTAAATTTTGGATTAGGTAATGCAGTTATTAGGTACACTGCAAAATATAAGACACTTAAAGATGAAGAAGGTTGCTATCGATTATATGGAACGTTTAGTTTAATGTACGGTGTATTGGGAATTATTGCATTAGCATCAGGAATAATATTAACACTAAATTCACACCAAATATTTTCTAACTCATTAAGTATTGCTGAGGTAGATAAATTAGTAGTCCTGATGTGGATAATGGTAATTAACATATCCTTAGGGATTGGTTCAGGTCTATTTAGTGTTATCGTATTAGCGCATGAAAAATTTATATTTCAAAAAGTGATAAGTATAGCGAGTTCTATTTTAAACCCTCTCATTATGTTGCCTTTGCTATTTATGGGATATGGGTCTATTTCTGTGGCTATAGTTACGACTGCAATTAACTTAATAACAATTTTGGTAAATACTTATTATTGTTTTAGAGTACTTCGAATAAAAATTCTATTTAGGAAAATAGAACCAGATTTGTTGAAGGAAATAATTGTATTTTCATCCTATTTATTTTTAAATCTTATTATAGATAAAATATATTGGTCAACAGATCCATTTATATTGGGTATATATAGTGGCACAGCCGCAATTTCTATATATACGATAGGAGTTTCTTTTACTGGGTATTTTTCAGGTTTTTCTGCAGCTATATCCAATGTTTTTTTGAGTAAAGTTACAGGAATGGTAACAAATGAAGTCTCAGATAAAGAAATATCAGATTTATTTATTAGAATTGGGAGAGTTCAATATATAATATTATCATTTGCTCTAAGTGGTTTTGTTGTATTTGGGCAAGAATTTATTATTTTATGGGTAGGGAAGATATACAGCAGTTCATTTATTATTGCTATTATTATTCTGGTTCCTATGATAATATCCTTAACACAAAGCATGGGAATCGTTATACTTCAAGCAAAAAATAAGCATAAATTTAGATCAGTAGTTTATTTTGCATTAGCTATAGCTAATGTACTTCTAAGTATTATATTAGTTCAAAGATGGGGAGCTATAGGATGTGCTCTTGCAACTGCTGCCGCATTTACTATTGGAAATATAATCATAATGAACATTTATTATTGGAAGAAGTTAAATATAGCCATACCATCATTCTGGAAAAATATTATATATATGAGTTCACCTCTTATTATAAGTATATTGTTTGGAGTAACATTAAATAAACTAGTACTCACGGATAGCTGGTCTTTTTTCATTATTAAAATAATTGTATTTTCCGTAGTATATTCTCTGTTAATATGGTTCGCAGGTATGAACTGTTATGAAAAAGATCTGTTTGTAGTGCCTTTTAAAAAAATAATTCATAGGTTTTCAAAAGGGAAATTATACAAAATGAGTTAATTTTCTTATTTACGATTATTTGTTCTTTATAAAGAATGTTTTGACGAGGAGAAGGGGGGGCGCTTATGTGGACTAATTTCCGCAAAATTGATTCTTTATTAACAGGTAAGGTATCAATATATTTAGACTTTATACGCGGAATAGCTGCTATTTTAGTTTTGATGGAACATTTAAGTCCTATGTTATTTGCTTATGCTAACGAAGGATCAGTTATAAAAATGTTGTACATTTTTAATTTATTGGGCGGAGCTTCCGTAAGAATATTCTTTATATTAAGTGGTCTTTTTATCTCAAGAAGTATATTGAAGGCAATAGATACAAGTAGTTGGTCATGGAGCTCTTACCTAATCAATCGTTTTTGTAGATTGTATGTAGTGTTAGTCCCTGCCTTATTAATTACATTTATCTTAGATTGGTTAGGATCTATATTCTGGGGAACACCCTATGGAAATGCAAAGGACAACCTTGCAACTTTTATTGGGAATTTATTTTTCTTACAGGAGATATATGTTGAACCTTTTGGGACAAACCATCCACTATGGAGTTTAAGTTGTGAGTTTTGGTACTACGTTCTATTTCCTTTGTTATTATTAATGGTAAAAAGAGGGACAAAAAAATCAACCAGAATTATTTACCTTGGTTTATCGTCATTAATATTTATAATGATCGGAATAAAAATAAGTTTTTATTTTCTCATATGGTTAATGGGTACGCTCATACTTTTTCTGCCAATTATTTCTCCTTTAAAAAATAGATTGGTACTAATCACATCATTTCTGATTTTTTGTTCAGCCTCATTATTAAGACCCTTGGTCTTAACTGGTAAGATATTAGGAGACAAAGGGAACATAATGCTCTATGTTGATATATTTATCGGGTTGGCTTTTGTTTTATTTACTTATGCATTGTTAAATTTTTATTCGAAGGATAGGAACATTAATATTGTTCAAAGCAATACACTATTCGAAAGAATATCCAGATTATTAGCTAATTTTTCTTTTAGTCTTTATCTCATTCATCAACCAATTTTAAATTTTGTACATGGTTGGGCCTTAGCTAAGGGATTTTCTGGTTTAAAACCAAGCTTTCTATCATTTACAATAGAAGTGATATTGGTGTTCATAATGCTCGGAATTGCATGGTTATTCTCAATGGTTACTGAGGCTAACACCCAAAAATTACGCAGGCTTATCGTTAAATTTATAAAACAAAAATCAGTTACAAGGTTGCAAAATAAGAAGGAAATCTCTACATAATGTTAGGGATGATAATAGACCAAAGAAGTAGAGGTGAAATATGAATAGAATGTATAACAATTTCTCAAAGGTCAATGACTTGTTAGACGGAAAAGTATCTAATTATTTGGATTTCATGCGAGGATTAGCTGCAATTCTTGTATTGATGGAACATCTAGGATCAAGATTATTTGTAGGTTATGGATATTTACAATTTCCGAACGCCATCGTTAAATTACTTTATCTTCTTAACTTGTTAGGAGGACCAGCGGTAATAGTATTTTTTGTTCTTAGTGGTTTGTTTATTTCAAGAACTGTCTTAAAAACAATCTTTGAGAATAAATGGTCTTGGAAATCATACCTTGTAAATCGATTATCTAGACTATACGTTGTACTAATCCCAGCTTTATTGCTAACATTTATTGCAGATAAAATAGCTAGTAATTATTTTAATTATCGATGGTATACTAACGATTTTACTAATATCAAAGATTTCATTGGAAATTTGTTTTATCTTCAGACCATTTTTGTTCGAACTTATGGATCAAATGCGCCCTTGTGGAGTCTGAGCAGTGAGTTTTGGTATTATATGCTATTTCCTGTATTTATTTTGATCTTTCGAAATCAGAGGAAAGCCTTAAAAATTGTATACTCTATTATTGCTCTAGGTATTTTGTTCATGATTGGACAACGTATTAATTCTTATTTCTTAATATGGTTATTGGGAACGGTTGTTCTTTTTTTGCCAAGTATCCATCTAGTAAAGAGCAAAATTATTATGTCAGTTTCTTTTTTGCTAGTATGTATTGCAATGCTCTTGAGGCCTCTGATAAATAATGGGAGACTATTTATTGACCATCATACAAACAACTTATTTTTTGTAGATCTTTTTATAGGGCTATCGTTTAGTTTTCTTATTTACAGCTTATTACACGGTATTGAAAAGAAAAACAAAGCAAATAAATGGTTTGAAAAAATATCAAAGTTGTTAGCTAGTTTTTCCTTTAGTCTTTATTTACTTCACTACCCGATTATTAATCTAGTATATTACTGGGGTGCTAAAAACGGCTTTACCGGATTACAACCTAACTTACTTTCTGTCTTCATTGAAATAATAATCGTAGTTTTGATGTGTATGCTTGCTTTTCTATTCTCAAGAATAACAGAAGCACGAACTAATTTTGTAAGAACATTTATCATGAGAAGCTTTGATATGTTTAAAGTTGATAAGCGCAAGGTAAAAGAAATGATGTGAATAAGCGCGTGCTTCCTGCGGAAACAATGCGCTTATTCACACCCATAATCAGAATAACAAAGAAAAGGAATTCATATTTATCTGCGATTTTCAGGATCAATCTGAAATTGTTCACTTAAATAATTATAAGGATACTACTCATTACCATCCTAAACGATATGATGATCGGGAGTATTGCAGAGTCCAAATATATAATAGACCTGTGGTACCTTTCCGTAACAGATTGGAGCGATAATGGGTGGGAAAAACGATAGAGGAGGACTGGACAGATGTATGATCATTTAATTAAGGGGAAATTTGATTCCTTACAGTTGTTACGTGGGATTGCTGCATGTGTTGTAGTTATTTTTCATGAATTTGGGACATATGGTTTATTTAAATATGGTAAATATGGCGTAGATCTCTTCTTTGTTTTAAGTGGCTTTATCATTTTATATACTCATCATACCAAAATTGGAGAAAAGAAAGTTCTAGTTCCTTTTATATTGAAACGAATAATTAGAGTGTTTCCAATTTATTGGTTTATGACGTTTGTATATATTTTATTAGTAAGCGTATCCGGATTCGGGAGTACACTTTCGATTGATTATGTTTTAAAGTCTTTATTTTTACTGCCCCAAGATAAACTGCCAGTTATCGGTGTTGCTTGGACATTGGAGTTTGAAATGCTATTTTATTTTATATTCGGTCTCCTTATGTTTAATAGAAAAATTTTATACACTACACTAACTTTATGGGGACTGACGATAATTTATTTCTTTATCTTTCCTACAGCATTACCAAAAGCAATTGAACACATTGTTAGTCCCTTGAATTTAGAATTCCTTTTTGGTTGTGGTATAGCAGTAGTCGTAATAAAAAGAAAAATTAGTGCCGAGTGGATGACTAGATTAGGGATAATCAGCATTGTTACATCTCTGACGTTGCAATACTTCAATATTCTCAAGATTAATGATGCAATAGCCTGGGGAATTCCATTTTCTATCCTTATACTTGGATTGGTTAGCTTAGAGATGAAAAAAAGACTAAATATCCCCAAAACTTTAATTTATTTAGGAAATGCATCTTATTCGATTTATCTAAGTCATTTAATCACATTATTAGTTTTAGAGTCCATTTTGGAGAAATTAGGCTTACACAAACAATACGGTCATAATGGTTTTGTTCAACTAACTTTTTCTGTTGTCGCAATTTTTCTGGGCTGTGTCTTCTATTCACTGGTTGAAAAGCCTCTACTTAAATATGTAAGATCATGGTTTACAAATAAAAAGAAAGTAGTGGATATAGAAATAAACATTAATAATTCTAATTCAAAAAAAATCGGACAATCGCACATATGAAATTCGTAAAATTGTAAGTGTTTTTCGCTATGCTGAATTGTCCAGAAATTGACTGGCTTGTCTGTCCGGGAATAGTCGAAGATAATGTCCATATTCTCGGAAAAGGAAAAGGATGTCTCTTGTGAACTGTATCCAGCAGTTCACAAGAGACATCCCTAGAAAACTAAAACTTGTGATCATTGTAGTAGATTTTATTCTTGTTGAAAAGGAGCCCGAAACGGGCGTTTTTTGTTAGGAGTGCATAGATTCTTCCTTGCCCGTGCTATGCAGGAGAGCTTTATGTCAAGGGGAGCCGTAAACGGGTATGGATACAGAATTCCGGAGATCGTCGTTACTTTATCATTCGCCGTATGCGTTGTGTAGCCTGTCATAAGATTCATCACGAACTGTGAATATTTCGGTGCCATAGAGCCATCGAGTTAATGAGTGAGAGCCACTGTGTTAATCTATTAGAGCCACTATGTTAGTAGAGAGAGCCCCCGTTGGTAGAATGGACAGATGTGCGTCTGCTGAGCAGTGCACAAATACCAACGGGAGGTCATCAAAATGACCATGTATCGAGAAATTTTACGGCACAGTAACATGGGACTGAGCCAACGTAGTATCGCTTCGAGTATTCAATGCTCGCGCAACACCGTCTCGGAAGTGTTACAACGTGCAAACGAAAAGAAACTATCATGGCCATTACCGGATGATGTGGCAGAAGCCGACCTTCAGTATCTATTGTTTCCTGAAAAGGCCAAGCATTTTCGTTTTGCAGAGTCCAAAAATATAATATATCTGAAATTAAAGATATAATTAGATATACAATGGCCAATTCTAGCCAGAGATTAGTCCAAAAGTTTTAAATAGGGCTAAGATATCTGCATACTCCCATGTCACACTCCCATCTATAGCTGAACCGTTAATATGAGAAGGAGCAGCTGTACTACTTGTTCCAGCGATTATGCATTTGTAAACTTTTCCATTCACATTAACCATGGTATTGAGCGTATATGCCTTATTGGCGATCCACGGATTAGTATTGGCAATGCCAGATGTAATGCAAACCCATCCAATATAACCACCAGAAGTAGGTGTAGCATTATATAATAATTGGCCCATGCTATACGTACCAAATGTTGGTAAAGATGATGCAAGTGCTGGTAGTAAGGTATTCCCTAGAATGTTTTGTTCTAATTGTGTATTAACACTGTTGCTAAAGATAATATTTGAGTTAATTTTATTATTGTTTTGCGCTACTATCGTTGTCTTCGGTGTGGCTAAAGCTGTTCCTCCTTTTCTATATGCCCCCTCTACTACTATTGCCCCAGTGGTATTAATTCCTGGATTATTAGAAGTAACAATGGTGTTGTTTGAGAGAAGTAAATGATTTTCAGTAAACACTCTCAGTATAGATAAGGAACCTAATGACGAACCTGTTCCGATTACTTGTAGATTATTATCTAGGATTCCTATTCTTGGAATAGAGAGGAAGGAGACTCCTGGACTTCTGGCTTCGTGTGTTTGAACGGTGTAGGGTACGTCCCAAATAACTTTATTATGTTTAAATATATGAGTAATATAGCCAGTATCTTTGGCTAATTTCTCGCTTCCATAGATGTCACCGCCATCAAATCTAAGTGATAAATTTTTAAAAATTGAATTTTCTATACGCATTGATTCGGATACCATCATACGACTATAATTAACAATCGTCCCAGTGTGGATAAACTCACAATTTTCAATAGATAAATGCTTAGTTCCTATATAATGTCCACCTGGTGCTTGATTGGTGATGAATTTCACATTGGAGAATATGGCGTTTTCAGTTGCACTGTAGATAGCCCAAGTCAAGCCTTTTGCCCTTCTAATATCAAATGTCGAATTGCGAATTTCTACGTTTTTACTTGAGAAACTGAATACTGTATCTTTCTCAGGATCATCAAAGGTAAGCTTGCAATTATAAACCTTTGCCGTTTCTCCAGCTAAGGTTAGGCTGCTTTTAGAGAAAACACAGTTTTCAAGTGTAGTGTTACCTGCAGTAATTCTACAGCTTGAACCGAATATTGAATCATTTCTAAACGTACAAAATGTCCCATCTGTTTCAACACCACTGGTTATAGAGTTGCCGGTTATGGCACCATAATACATATTATTAAGCGAGAAATAATCATCTCCACTTCCACCAAAAATGACAGGACCTCTAAATGTATTATTTTCTAAATGTACTCCCCTTGTGCTAACACATATGAATGCTCCGGCTCTATTATCGTAGAAGTTACAATTTCTAACCGTTATCTTTTGGTTAGTCATATATCCATCTTCAATATCCATTCCAAAACCGGGATTACACCCTGTTGAAATAGCCATCGGATTGCTATTATTGTAAAATTCACAGCTATCATAGGTGATGAATCTGCCTCCATTGACGGAAGCTCCAAGCCTTCTGTTCTTATAAGCTTTACAATTCATATATGTGATAAATTGTGGTATTTTTGCACACAGAACATAGTGCAAGTTACCATTCATCAAATCATAATTTTGCAGAAAGGAGAATTTTACCTGAGTTGTCCCTGTTGGTAAAGAATCCAAGTAAATAAACTCATAAGACCTTGTATTTCTAGAACCTAAATAGGTGCCCGTTGCATTGTAAAAGTGTACTTTTATTACCGTTTTATTTAGATTGCATCCTGTACCATACCCCCCATAGCCATCTCCCGAATAATAAAAATAGCCAACAGATTTAACCAAATTGCTGGAAATGTCAAAGTATCTAGTCACTGTCGTATAATTGGTTTTTGAACTGTCTAAGTTTCCTTGACTGTTAATGTCTCCTTTTGCAAAATGGCCAGGATGCTGGGCGCCCCCTAACATAGAAAAATCCATAAACGTAGTAAAACCATCCCCTGTACATTCATATACTTCACAATTTTTGATTAGGACGTTATAACATGAATTTTTACAATAAATACCGTGACCCCATTCATGAGTATTACCGCTAGAATAGTCATGTGTTTCGCGGTCACCTTTTATTTTTACACCTTCGATAATTACATTAGAGATACTGTCAATAGTTATCACTGTGTAACCTTGGAAACTATTCGATTCTTTTATTAATAAACAGTCGTAAAACAAATAATGTGTGTTGCTGCAGAGCTTTACAGAGGAATTTTTATCAATGAGGTATTTACCCTTTGGCAGCGTAACTATTTGATAATTGTTTTCTCGTGCCCATTGAAAGGCGTTATTTAGACCCTGTGTAGTATTTATAGCATTGGTTTCATTATTTTGTATTCCCCACCGTTCTAATTCAACCATATAGGTAACAGTTGTCATTTTCATCACATCTCCATTTATAGAGCTATTATTACTATTAGTATATGAATTTAAGATCTGATTACTTGGGTATATTAATAGGGAAATAGATACAAATATAATGTTGTATGAACGGGTAGGAGAGTTAATTTTGTATTGACATGTTCTTTATAAAGAACTACAATGAAATAAGCCACTACAGGGCAAGAGATCGGTAATTTTTTTTACTTAAAACGTTCTTTATAAAGAATTAATATAAATAAAATGTTCTTTATAATAGGATTATTTCCAATCTCTACAAAATAGTTCTTTATAAAGAACGGCAAAACGGATTCCAAAGTGCACTCTGGTGATGCCTCCTTACCGTTATCAATGGAAGCACTCGACCATGCTGTGGGTTGAATCGACCTTAGACGCGAGTCGTCAAAAGTGTGGTGCGAGGAAGGGTTAGATGCCCTAGAACGTATTAAAGGATTTAATTATATGGTCTTTCACCAAAGGCCTTATACTTAAGAACTTTAATGAAAGGGTGGATTTATTTGTCATACCGACAAAGGTTATCTCTGTTAATCTCCATAGACTCATTCATTGTATTAACTTCCATTTTTTTTAGTCGCTTTTTATTGAGCGCGGATCTAAATGTCATCACGCTGCCTTTGGTCGTTAGTTCAATTACGCTGCTGCTTAGTCATCATGCTTTTTCCTTTATGTATAAACTTTATAAGAAAGCTTGGGAACATGCGAATATCGACGAATTATTATTTATTGTAAAGGCTATAACGTTTTCTATTGTTACTGTGGCATTTGTTCAACAAATCTTTGTTCAGGATATTTACTTCCGGCTACTTGCTGTGACATGGATGCTCCATATCTTGTTGATTGGAGGTTCGCGATTCTGTTGGCGAATCCTTCGGAATAGATATATCAAGAATCCATCGAATAAGAAACGTACACTCATCGTTGGTGCTGGTTCTGCAGGGATGATGGTAGCGAGGCAATTGATTAACAATAATGACTCAGAGTTAGAGCCTGTTGCATTTATTGATGATAACTCAAACATACATAATTTAGATATTTTGGGAATACCCGTCGTTGGCAGTATTGATCGCATGGAGATGACGGTTAAGGAACTACATATCGACAATATTATCATTGCCATTCCTTCCCTAGGTAAAAAGGACCTCAACATCATATTCCAAGAATGTGCGAAGACGAAAGCCAAGACCCAGACATTACCTAAGCTTGAGGATCTGGTAACGGGTAAGCTTTCCGTTAATCAATTCTTGGATGTTCAGGTTGAAGATTTACTAGGTCGGGAGCCGATAGAACTCGATATGGAAAGTATTTCCGGATTTATCACGGACAAAGTGGTGCTGGTAACTGGGGCCGGAGGCTCAATTGGTTCGGAAATTTGTCGTCAAATTACGAAGTTTTATCCTCAAAAGCTTATTCTCTTAGGACACGGGGAAAACAGCATTTATTCGATCGAAATGGAACTGAAGGACATTTGCGTACATACGGAGATTGAATTTATTACAGAAATTGCGGATATTCAGGACTCCTGGAAAATGATGTCGATTATGAATAGACATCGTCCGGATGTCGTCTACCACGCTGCTGCCCATAAGCATGTACCGCTCATGGAGCGAAACCCGGAAGAAGCGTTAAAGAACAATGTAATCGGTACGATGAACGTTGCCAAAGCGGCCAGCAAGTTCGAAGTGGGTACATTCGTCATGATATCAACCGATAAAGCGGTGAATCCAACCAGCGTCATGGGGGCCACCAAACGAATGGCTGAGATGATTGTTCAGGATATGGATAGAAGCAGCAATACCAAATTCGTTGCCGTGCGTTTCGGCAATGTATTAGGGAGCAGAGGCAGTGTCATTCCAAGGTTTAAGCATCAGATTGAAAAAGGCGGTCCGGTTTCAGTCACTCACCCTGATATGATTCGCTACTTTATGACGATCCCCGAGGCATCCAGATTGGTCATCCAAGCCGGAGCATTAGCGAAAGGCGGAGAAATCTTTGTCCTAGACATGGGAGAGCCTGTGAAAATCGTGGATCTGGCGAAAAACCTCATCAAGCTATCCGGTAACTCGATTGAAGATATCGGGATTGAATTTACTGGGATGAGACCGGGTGAGAAGCTTTATGAAGAGCTGCTGAAAGCTGACGAAATCGACGAACAGCAAGTATATCCGAAGATTTACATAGGTAAAACGGCAGATCTTTACGTGGAGGAAATTAAAGAAATGATTTCCATTTACGCCACTCTTGATAAAGAAAGCCTAAGGGAATATCTCGTAAATTTAGGAAATAGTAATATCATTCCGTTACCTAAGAAACTAGTCTCAATTGGCTAAAAGGAGCAAACATTCATGAAAGTAAGAAAAGCTATCATTCCGGCTGCTGGTCTAGGTACAAGATTCCTGCCTGCAACTAAGGCTATGCCCAAGGAAATGCTGCCTATTGTCGATAAACCAACCATTCAATATATCGTTGAAGAAGCCGTAGAGTCGGGAATTGAAGATATTATTATCGTAACGGGTAAAGGGAAACGGGCAATAGAGGATCATTTCGACAATTCTTTCGAGCTAGAGCAAAATTTATTGGAAAAGCAAAAGTTTGACTTATTAACTGAAGTCCAGAAGTCGTCCAAAGTAGATATTCATTATATTCGCCAGAAGGAGCCAAAGGGTCTGGGACATGCCATCTGGTGTGCACGCAAGTTCATTGGGAATGAACCCTTTGCTGTGCTGTTAGGTGATGATATTGTCCGGGCAGATCAGCCTTGTCTGAAGCAGATGATGGATCAATATGAACGTCGTAATGCTTCCATTATTGGTGTGAAACATGTATCCGATGAAGATGTGTCCAGGTATGGCATTGTTGACGGTAACGAAATGGAGAAGCGTTTATATAGCATCAATCATCTAGTGGAAAAGCCTAAGAAAGAGGATGCGCCGTCGAATCTTGCGATTATGGGCCGTTATATCCTGACACCAAGGATTTTCGACATTCTTAATGATCAAAAACCGGGAGCAGGTGGGGAAATCCAGCTTACGGATGCCATTGCGGAGTTGAATCGACTCGAATCGGTGTATGCTTACGAATTTGAAGGTAAGCGATTTGATGTGGGCGAGAAGTTAGGTTTTATACAAACGACGATTGATTACGCTTTGCAGCGTGAGGATTTAAGATACGAATTACTGAAGTACCTTTCTTCCACCGTGGAGAAGGAATTAATTAAGTAGGGGATGGCAGATGTCTAAGAAAGTGTTGTTATGTGCCACTGTTGATTATCACTTTAAAGCGTTCCATGTGCCCTACATGAAGTGGTTTAAAGAGCAGGGGTGGGAGGTCCATGTTGCCGCTAACGGGAATATGGATCTTCCTTATGTCGACGCGAAGTTTAACGTTCCGATCCAACGATCACCTTTTAAACGAATCAATATGAAGGCTTATACGGAACTAAAGGCAATTATTGATGAAAATAAATATGATATTATTCACTGCCACACCCCAATGGGGGGCGTTCTGGCTCGTATAGCCGCGCGTGACGCACGTAAGAATGGGACTAAAGTCATCTATACGGCTCATGGTTTTCATTTTTGTCAGGGAGCACCGATAGTTCCTTGGCTGGTTTATTATCCGCTAGAGAAATTTCTTTCTTATTTCACGGATTGCTTGATTACCATCAATGAGGAAGACTACCAACTGGCCGTTAATCGTCGATTCAGAGCACGTCGAATCGAGCGCGTACATGGCGTAGGCGTGAATACAGAACATTTCAAGCCAGCAGATGAATCACATAAGCTTGAATTGAAACTGACAACCGGCTATCAAGCGGATGATGTCCTCTTGTTCTACGCAGCTGAATTTAATCAGAACAAGAATCAACAATTGCTCCTTCACGCATTAGCTTCGGTCAAAGCTGACGTTCCTAACGTCAAACTTCTGCTTGCTGGCGAGGGTCCAATGAAAGGACATTGTCAAGTTCTAGCCAAAGAGCTGGGTGTAGAGGATCAGGTTGATTTTCTGGGTTATCGAAATGACATTGATCGCTTATTACCGATGTGTGATATCGCCGTTGCATCCAGTCTTCGTGAAGGGCTGCCGGTGAATATCATGGAAGCTATGGCTTGTGGCCTTCCCATCATCGCAAGTGAGAACAGAGGTCACAGAGAACTGGTCCAGAATAACCAGAATGGTTGGCTTATAGCACCTAATGACCAAGTGGACATGGCAGAGAAGATCAAGCTGTTAGCACATAACAAGGAATTAAGAGTCAAGCAGGGTATGTGGGGTAGAGAGATGGTTGAAAGAAGATACACCACTCAGCAGGTATTAAATGAGAAGAGTACAATATATTCCTTATATATGGGCGAAAAGGTGGAGGGCATGTGGGCGATCCAATAAGAATTCTACACGTCGTAGTCAATATGAATCGAGGTGGGGCGGAAACTCTCCTCATGAATTTATATCGCAATATGGATCGTTCACAGGTTCAATTCGACTTTCTAACGAGTAAAGCGGGAGCTTATGATGCCGAGATTATGGAGATGGGCGGAACCATCCATCGAATCCCTTATGTATCGGATATTGGCCATACCAAATACATCCAAGCTTTGGATCAATTTTTTATGACAAATACCGATTACAAAATTGTGCATGCTCATATGGATAAAATGAGTGGATTCGTATTGCGTTCTGCAAAAAAAGCGGGAGTACCTATACGGATTGCGCACAGTCATAATACGAGCAGTGAGGGTGGAATTGCCGTCAAAACATATAAGTGGGTTGCCGGAACATTTATATCGTCCTGTGCAACACACTTTTTGGCATGTTCGAATAAAGCAGCCCAATGGTTATTCGCAAACAAGGGTAATGATGTCGTGATTTTAAAGAACGGGATCGAGAGTGAGAAATTTGTGTTCTCACCTGAGGTCAGAGAGCAAGTAAGGGGGGAGCTGAAGATTCCCACAGGGTGCTATGTCGTTGGGCATGTAGGGAGATTTGCTTATCAGAAGAATCATTCCTTTCTCATAGATATTTTCGCGCAGTTGAATCGAGAAAGGCCGGATACAGTGCTTATCTTGGCAGGAGATGGACCTATGCGTCCAGAGATTGAGAAGAAAGTGGCAGTTCTGCAGCTGCAAAGTAAGGTAAGGTTCCTTGGCGTGAGAAGCGACATTACGCGACTACTTCAAGCTTTTGATATGTTCGTATTTCCCTCTTTACATGAAGGACTACCTGTTACGCTCATAGAGGCACAGGGTGCTGGCCTGCCTTGTCTTATCTCGGATGAAATTACTCCAGAAGTGGATATGGATATTCAATTGGTAGAGCGGTTATCACTCGATGATAAATTGGTTTGGATAGACCGAATGAAGAATGCTATTGCAAGAAATTCGCCAAGGCAGATACCTGTTTCATCTTTATCGAACAAAGGATACGATATTAAGAACACAGCGGCGTGGACAGAAGGATTTTATTTAGGTATATCGAGGTGAATAATGAAGAAGCTTACTGTATTTACACCGACTTATAATCGAGCATATTGTCTTCACGTTTGTTACGAGAGTCTGAAACGGCAATCTTCCAGTGATTTCATTTGGTTAATTATAGATGATGGCTCTACGGACAACACGGGGGAATTGGTAGCGGGCTGGATGGCAGAGAATGAGATCACTATACATTATCATCGGCAGGACAATTTAGGGATGCACGGTGCACATAATACTGCGTACAGACTAATCGAAACGGAATTGAATGTATGTATTGACTCTGATGACTATATGCCGGATGGTGCCGTGGAACAAATAAATAACTTTTGGGATTTACACGGTAATGAACATGTGAGCGGCATCATCGGTCTTGACGCTTTTACAGATGGCCGGATTATTGGCACAAGGTTGCCTGATGATCTCAAGAGTTCGACACTTTTTGAGTTGTATAGTAAACATCGAGTGACCGGAGATAAGAAGCTGGTTTATCGAACAGAATTAACCCGACAGTACCCTTATCCTATTTTTGAGAATGAAAAGTATGTCGGTTTGGCTTATAAGTACTATATGTTGGATCAGCAGTATGAAATGCTGCTCATGAATGAAGTGCTATGCTGCGTAGAATATTTACCGGATGGCTCCTCGATGAACATGCTGAAACAGTATCGTAAGAATCCTAAAGGGTTTGCCTTTTACCGTAAGGAACTTATGAAACTGCCCTTCGCTAGCCTGATTTTTAAATTCAGACAATCGATCCATTATGTGTCCAGCAGCATGACATCCGGTAATCGCAGGTTTATGCGGGAGACCCCTGCCAAGATCCTCACTTTTCTTGCTATTCCCCTTGGAATCATGCTTTATTGGTATGTGATTAGAAAAACAAGAATTTCTTAGTTACTCGAAAGGAAATCAATTATGGCTATACTGTGGGTTAATCTGGTTGTCGTCTATATCGCATCTTTCTTCTCAAGGTATTTGGCTACACCTGTGACTATCGGCCCTGGTCCGCTCTCGTTTAGGCCAAATAGATGGATGACTGCCATTGTAATGGCAACCATCGTATTGATATCCGGGCTTCGTAATAACATAGGCGACACCTACTCTTATATGCATGCCTATACGATAAATAATTTTACATGGGAAGCGGTAAAGGCTGAGAAGGATATTGGATTCGGTATCTTACAAATGATATTAAAAGCATACACAGAAGATCCTCAGTTGTTAATTTTTTTAACAGCGCTCGTGACAAATATTCTTATCGTCTGTGTGTTATACAAGTATTCTAAATTGTTTGAAATGAGCATTTATGTATACATAACATCGGGACTTTACATTGTCTCGATGAACGGAGTCAGACAATTCCTAGCTTCAGCCATTGTATTCGCTGCTACTAAATATTTATTTGCAGGAAGTTGGCAGAAGTATTTTCTAGTAGTTGCCTTTGCCTCAACATTTCATGGGAGTGCCCTTATTCTTATTCCCATTTATTTCATTGTGAGAAGAAAGGCGTGGACATCATCCACTTTCGTTCTCCTTTTTATGGCCGTAGTATTGATTTTGGGATATAACGTACTCTCTGATGCTATATTCGCAGCTATCGCGGATACGCACTACAGCGAGTATAAAGAATTCCAAGAAGGCGGAGCTAACATCATTAGGGTAGCTATTGGGGCAGTTCCTTTGATATTTGCTTATCTGGGAAGAAATAAACTTAGGGAGATATTTCCTAATGGTGATTATGTAGTAAACATGTCGTTATTGAATTTTATTGTCATGGCCGTCGCAACACAGAATTGGATTTTTGCCAGGTTTACGATTTACTTCGGTTTATATAATGTCATTCTCATGTCATGGGTCGTTAGTTTATTCGTAAAAAGACAACAGAAATTTATTTACTACGCGATCCTGGGTTTTTATTTGATTTATTTTTACTACGAGAACGAGGTTATCTTAAACATTATTTATAAAAGTGATTACTTGAAATTCTAACTAACAGTTAGGGGGTACACATAATGGCAATCCTCGTAACGGGTGGAGCCGGTTATATCGGAAGTCACACCTGCGTGGAATTATTGAATGCCGGTAATGAGATTGTAGTAGTTGATAATCTTGCCAACAGCAGCCCGGAATCGTTAAGACGGGTTAGGGAAATAACGGGTAAAGATTTCAAATTTTATCAAACTGATCTATTAAATCGGGAAGATTTAGAGATTGTCTTTATGCAAAATAAGATTGAAGCGGTGATCCATTTCGCGGGGCTCAAAGCCGTATGTGAATCGATTCGTTTACCACTTCGCTATTACCATAATAATATCACGGGGACACTTGTGCTTTGCGAGCTCATGCATCAATACGGGGTAAAAAGAATTGTATTCAGCTCATCAGCAACCGTATATGGCATATCCGAGCAAGTACCTATCTCCGAAGATGCTCCACTTGGCGCAACGAACGCCTATGGGCGAACGAAGCTAATGATTGAAGAAATCATGCAGGATATGTACGTTTCCGATCCAGTATGGAGCATCGCGATCCTGCGTTATTTCAACCCTATTGGTGCCCATAGTAGTGGAAGATTAGGCGAAGATCCGAACGGTATACCTAATAATCTGATGCCCTATATCACGCAGGTGGCGGCAGGGGGATTAAAGGAACTGCAGATTTATGGAAATGACTATCCGACCTTGGATGGTACAGGAGTTAGGGATTATATCCATGTAGTGGATTTAGCTCAAGGGCACTTGAAGGCGCTGGAGAAGGTTGTAGCAACGACAGGTGTGGAAGCTTACAACCTTGGGACGGGACGGGGATATAGCGTTGTGGAGATGGTTGCTGCTTTCGAAAGGGTAACCGGCAGGCGCATTCCGTATAAGATGACGGATCGAAGACCTGGGGACATCGGGATTTGCTATTCGGACCCGACCAAGGCTGAACGGGAGCTGGGATGGATCGCCGAGAAAGGCATTGATGAGATGTGTCTGGATGCATGGAGATGGCAATCGAATAATCCGCACGGCTTTCAAGAAGAGGATAATTTGCTAGTTGAATCTAACATTTCATAACACGTGTGCACGCACAACGTAAATAACCAATAACTAATTGTATAATGAGGTCTTATTCATGGATATATCGGCATTGACGGAGCAACAAATGAAGAATATTGTGTTTCATGCTTACAAAGTAGGGAATGAGTCGGAACATCTCAAGGCCAAAGAACTGATTGAAGAAATTAAACAACAGATCATTTCCGTCCTGAGAGGGAATGAGTTTGACGTATTAAATCAAAGCTTTTTCAGCCCAGAACAATAGGAGTAGATCATTCATGAAACGACTTTGTGACTTGTTGATATCCATTCCCTTATTCATACTATTTCTTCCGATTATCGGGATTGTCGCTGTATTGGTTAGGTTAAAGTTAGGATCTCCCGTCATATTTATGCAGCAAAGGCCGGGATTACATGGGAAACCTATCCAAATTTATAAATTTCGGACCATGACGGAAGCTAGAGACTATGAAGGAAATTTATTGCCCGATTCGATAAGATTAACCCCATTTGGTATGTTTCTTAGAAAATATAGCCTAGATGAATTGCTGCAATTGGTTAATGTCATCCAGGGAGATTTAAGTTTAGTCGGGCCTAGGCCGCTGTTAATGGATTATTTGGCTTTATACACTGAAGAACAGGCTAAACGTCATCAAGTTCGACCCGGAATTACTGGATGGGCTCAAGTCAACGGCAGGAATGCAATCTCATGGGAAGATAAATTCAAATTGGATATCTGGTACGTGGAAAATCAAAACTTACTCCTTGATATTAAGATTTTAGCTTTAACTTTTATTAAAGTGTTGAAACCGCAAGGGATCCAAAATGGCAATCATGCAACAATGCCAATATTTGAAGGGAGTATGAAAAATGTTGAACAGTAAGATAAATATTTTGTTTACTAGCTCCGGTAGGAGATTGTCTTTATTGCAGCAATTTAGGAAAGTGCTCGTTCAACATAACCTAAACGGGAGTATTATGACCGCGGATTTAAAACAAACTGCACCCACTGCTTTTTTTAGCGATAAGCATTTTATTGTACCGAGAGTAACTGATCCTAATTACATACCGAAATTACTTCAAATATGTCAAAAGGAAAAGATTGATATTATCATCCCGCTTATCGATACGGAATTGGTTATTCTTTCAGAAAATCGACATGCTTTTGAAGAAATTGGTGTGAAATTATTAGTTTCAAGTAATGAATTAAACGAAATCTCATGTGATAAAACCAAAGCATATAAATATTTCCAAGATAGGAATATCTCTACTCCAAAAGTATTTAGCGATGATGAAATTAATAATAAACAGTATCAATTTCCGCTATTGATCAAGCCTCTTAACGGAAGCTCAAGTGTAGGGGTTACCAAAATCAACAATGAAAAAGAATTGTACTTTTTTAAGGATTACATCCCCAATGCTATGGTTCAGGAATTTGTTACAGGTACAGAATATACGGTTGATGTGATGGTTGACTTTAATGGAAATATAAAAACAGTCGTTCCAAGATTAAGGTTAGAAACCAGGGCAGGAGAAGTCAGTAAAGGGGTTACTAAGAAAGATAGTGATATCATTACTGCAGTAAAACAAGTGGTCAAATCTTTGCCTGGTCCAGTTGGGTGTATCACATTGCAATGCTTTAAAAAAGAAAATGGAGAGATTACTTTCATTGAAATTAACCCGCGCTTTGGCGGAGGAATTCCGCTTTCCATTGAAGCAGGTGCAGATTTTCCATTGTGGGTCCTCCAAATGTGCAGTGGCGAATCCTTCTCCGAAGAGGATTATAATTGGCGTGAAAATCTAACGATGCTTAGATATGATGAGGCAGTCTTTACAGAGAGTATCCAACATGACCATTAATGCTTTGGTTTTCGATATGGATGATACCTTATACCAAGAAAAGGATTATGTGAAAAGCGGCTTTAAAGCGATTGATCGTTGGATGAACAAAGAGTTCAAGATCACGGGTTTTTATGAAACAGCACTAGATCTATTTCTCTCAGGAAAAACAAAGCTTATATTCAATGAAACGCTCGAGAAACTAAATATTTTTTATGATAATACGATGATTAAGAATATGGTCGATTACTATCGATCTCATGAACCTGATATTCATTTGTTAGAGGATGCCAAGTGGATTCTTGAGAATTTAAGGGATACTGTTAAAATTGGTTTAATATCGGATGGATATTTAGTTGCTCAGGAAAAGAAAGTTAATGCATTAAAACTTCAAGAAAAATTTCACTCGGTTATTCTCACAGACAGATTGGGCAGAGAGCATTGGAAACCCAGTCATGTTCCCTATGAACAAGCAAGTCGGGAATTACAGCTTCCGCATGATCAGTGTGTTTATATCGGAGATAATATTAATAAAGATTTTATAACAGCCAAGAGACTTGGGTGGATAACAATCCAAATAGATCGAAAAGATGGGTTATACTCAGGGATTGCAGCTGATCAAGAATATAAGGCTCATTTTTCAATCGATAATTTGAGGGATCTATCTGATTTACCTATGCTAAAACATATGTTTGTCTATTAGCGCCGAATGGCGCTTTTTGTGTTTAATTAATCTTGGGAAGGCTGTGAAGGCGGCGTATGACTACACTTAACAATAGAATTTATCTATCCCCTCCACATATGAGCGGGAATGAAATGAGCTATATCCAGGATGCCTTTGCTACGAATTGGATCGCCCCTTTGGGCCCGCATGTGGATGCATTTGAGAAAGAGCTTGCCTCACATGTCGGGGCAAATGCGGCTACAGCAGTCAGTTCAGGGACCGCGGCAATCCATCTGGCATTGCGGCTGATAGGTGTCAATGAAGGGGACAGCGTATTCTGCTCAAGTCTTACCTTCGTGGCCAGCGCAAATCCGATTATTTATTGTGGCGCGAGGCCGGTATTTATTGATTCTGAGCCCGAGACATGGAACATGTCTCCTGGGGCGTTGAAAGCCGCGCTGCAAGATGCTGCTCTAGAGGGGAAATTGCCTAAGGCCGTTATTGTTGTAAATCTCTATGGTCAAAGTGCAAAAATGGACGAAATTATGTCGTTATGTGAATCCTATGATGTCCCCGTCATTGAAGACGCAGCAGAATCGCTCGGATCTATGTATAAAGGAAGAGCAAGCGGGTCATTCGGCAAATATGGCGTATATTCATTCAATGGGAATAAGATTATATCCACTTCTGGCGGAGGAATGCTGGTTTCCGATGATGTAGAGGGATTAAAGCAAGCTCGTTTCTTAGCTACACAAGCACGGGATCAAGCCATCCATTATCAACATAGTCAATTGGGATTCAATTATCGAATGAGCAATGTGTTAGCTGGAATAGGCAGAGCGCAGCTTGAGGTTTTGGAAGAGCGAGTTAATGCCAGAAGAGCGGTCTTTAACCGTTATGATGAAGCCTTATCCCATTTGCCAGGCATTGAATTCATGCCGGAACTAGCAAACACGCGCTCGAATCGGTGGCTCACCGTATTAACGCTAGAGGAGAAAGAAGCTGGGGTAACCGCTCATGAAGTGTTAGAAGCATTGACAGAATTAAACATCGAAGCCCGTCCAGTCTGGAAACCGCTGCATCTGCAGCCGCTTTTTGAAGGAGCTCGGTACTATCCACATAGCGATAACGAGAATGTATCAGAACGATTGTTTCAAACAGGAATTTGCTTACCGTCGGGGTCACAATTACAGGAAGATGAACAACAGAGGGTGATCACTTGTATCAAGAAAACTGTTATGCAAACTATGCCATTCAAGGTCATTATTTAATAATAGGAGGAACTAATCATGTGTGGAATTGTCGGTTATATCGGAAATCAGGAGGCGAAGGACATCCTGGTCAAAGGATTAGAAAAACTAGAATACAGAGGGTATGATTCTTCCGGAATAGCCTTATTAAATGACAGAGGCGTACATGTTTATAAAGAGCAGGGCCGGATTGCAGAACTTCGACAAGTCATTGATCACGAGGAAAAGGCGAAGATTGGAATTGGTCATACCAGATGGGCAACACATGGCAAGCCTAGTCGCAGAAATGCTCATCCTCATCAAAGTAACAATGGCCGATTCACGGTTGTACATAACGGAGTAATAGAGAACTTCGAAGAATTGAAGCATCAATATTTGCTTGATGTGCCCTTCGCCAGCGACACGGACACGGAAGTCATCGTACAGATGATGGAGAAGTTAGTGGAGAGTGGGCTGCAGGTGGAGGAAGCTTTTCGACAACTGCTGATGAAGATCAAAGGTTCTTATGCTGTAGCGTTATTAGATAATCAGGACCAGGAAACGATTTATGTTGGCAAAAATAAGAGTCCCTTACTGATCGGGCTCGGACAAGATTTTCATGTGATCGCAAGTGATGCTATGGCGATGCTGCAGCTTACGAGCCAGTTCGTTGAACTGATGGATGAGGAGATGGTCATACTTCGCCAAGAGAGCAAAACCATTAAAAACTTGAGCGGAGACCTCATTCAGCGGCGGCCATTTCAAGTTAAGCTGGACGCCAGCGATATAGAGAAGGGACCCTACCCGCATTATATGTTGAAAGAAATTGATGAGCAGCCCTTTGTCATCCGCAAAGTCATTTCTAAGTATCAAGACAGCAATGGGAATTTGATGATAGACGATAACATTCGTGAGAGCATGAAGCAAGCAGATCGCATCTACATCATTGCATGCGGTACAAGTTATCACGCCGGATTAGTCGGAAAGCATTTGCTTGAAAAGATTGCGGACATCCCGGTTGAAACACATATCGCAAGTGAATTTTTGTATAACAGACCCATTCTGTCCCGTAACCCCTTATTTATATGTATTTCTCAAAGTGGGGAGACAGCAGATAGCAGGGGGGTATTGGTAGCCGTCAAACAAATGGGCTATTCAGCATTGACAATTACCAACGTTCCAGGTTCAACCTTATCCCGTGAATCGGACTATACCTTATACACGCATGCCGGACCAGAAATTGCTGTAGCATCAACGAAAGCCTATACGGCACAAATTGCGGTGTTAGCGATACTTGCGTTCGATAGTGCAAGAAATAAGGGCAAATTAGGCGATGTGAATCCTATTCATGAATTAAGTATAGCGGCCAATGCGATGGAAATTATGATTAACAAAAAAGAAATGATGGAAGAAATGGTGTGGAAGTATTTAAATGCTTCACGTAATTGCTTCTTTATTGGTCGTGGTGTGGACTATTACGCATGTTTGGAAGGCGCATTAAAGCTTAAGGAGATTTCTTATATTCAAGCGGAAGGATTCGCTGGCGGGGAATTAAAGCATGGAACGATTGCATTAATTGAGGAAGGAACGCCTGTTATCGCGCTTCTCACACAACCTCATATTAGAGCGAATATTCGAAGCAATGTGCAAGAGGTTATGGCACGTGGCGCTAATGTGTGTATGATTAGCATTGAAGGGATAGAGGAGAAGAACGATCAAATCGTTTTGCCTGCGGTTCATGAGTTTCTTACTCCGCTTGTTTCCGTCATTCCGTTACAATTAATAGCGTATTATGCAGCTCTATATCGAGGTTGCGATGTAGACAAACCAAGAAATCTAGCCAAAAGTGTCACTGTGGAGTGATGATAACGATGATCGGTCAAAACATATCAAGTATCCGGAAACAAAGGGGGTATACGTTGTCCGAGCTGTCAGAGCGGACCGGTATTTCCAAGTCCTATTTAAGTAACATAGAACGAAATCTCAAACAGAACCCTTCGATTCATGTCATGGAAAAAATTGCTTTGGTTCTTAAAGTAGACTTGAAAATGCTGTTAAAAATTGCTGCTGATGTGGAAACAAGCCAACAGCTTGATCAGGAGTGGATGGATTTTATTAATGATTTGAAGCAGTCCGGCATAGATAAGGAACGTATTCATGAATTTAAAATTTTGATTGAGTTTATGAAGTGGAACAATGATAAAATTAAGTAGAATGAAGCAGTTGTTATGGTTGATCGTATTGACTATAATCATTGGAACTATATTTGTTTTCACTGCTCTTCAGACCTTTACCGGTGAGAATACCAAAGAGCAAATCCAGCAAATAACAGGTATGAATGAACATAATGCTTATGTAACCAATGCGATTATTCGTAAATCCGCACATGTCCTTATGTTTGGCTTGCTCAGTATCTTTTTCTACATAGTGATTCGTAGGCAGTCGATATGGTTCGCTTGGGTTTGCACGACCTTGATGGCCATTGTTGATGAATGGCATCAGTCATATGTACCGGGAAGGTCCGCATTAGTCCAGGATGTGCTGCTGGATTCACTAGCAGCGCTGATATTTCTTAGAATTATTATTTATATAAGAAAACGATAATAGTGAAGTAACTCAAAATAGCCCCTTCTTGGGGCTTTATTGTTCGTTATATGAAACAAATTTGTTCGTTAGAAGAAATTCTGATATAATAAAATGAAGAGCAACATTACTTCATTATAAGGGAAGATCCGAAATGATTGGAAAACGAGTTCAACAATTGAGGAAAGAAAAGGGTCTGTCTCTTACAGAACTGGCGGAACGTGCAGGGGTTGCTAAATCTTATATTAGCAGCTTGGAGCGGGACATTCAGAAGAACCCTTCGATTCAGTTTCTTGAGAAAATTGCAGCTGTTCTGAAAGTGCCTGTCGATAGGCTAATTGATGACCAAGAAGAGATGGCTGCTAATGACCGTGAGCTCGATCCGGAATGGTATGAGATCATTAAAGAAGCCATGACTTCTGGGGTTGACAAGCAGCAGTTTCGAGAGTTTCTGGATTTCAATAAATGGAGAATGAAACGTCCAAACGACGAATAGTTCTAGGACGATTGTTGAATGAATCCCTTTGAGGACATGAAGCGATCGTTTTCCGTTGAAAGTGAAATTGTCGTGGGTTGGAAGGGGCTTCTTAGGAATGCGCGGATATCTTCCATCGTAAGACCCATCTTACGCGCGCTCATAATAAGATTGACCCACTCCTTATCAAACTCTTCGGTATCCACCTGGTTTATCCGATTCACAAACGACCCCTCCAAATCATCTATCGCGATACAATTTGTATCTGTTGATTTATTATCGCACGTTTTTTCTGTGAAATCAATCCCGATTACATTAAAATTATACAAATTGTATCGCTGTTCAAGTGGGTTCCCTCGACATAAATCGCGTAAATATGCAGTCGGCTCAAAACATAAGGAGAGGGTAGGGAAACCTAAAGTGAAGAATATTCGCCTAAATCGCAGGACGTTTCTCAAAAAAAGTCTGATTGCGGTTGAATCCTTAGCCATATTAACGGGAGTTAGTGGATTATATGGCATCTTCGGTGAGCGGTATTGGATTCAGTCGACAACGGTTCGTCTTTCGTACCGTCGGTATCCTGCATCGTTTGCGGGCGTGCGTATTGTCCAATTCAGTGATACGCATATCGGCAAGTATTACAGTCTAGAACAGATGAACAAAGTGGTTGATCTGCTGCAGCGGCAAGAGCCTGACATCATCTGTTTTACAGGAGATTTATTTGATTCCAGATTCGGTGAAGTAAGTGACGAAGTGATTCCGATCTTATCGCGACTCCAAGCAGGAATGGGCAAATTCGCTGTGCTCGGTAATCATGATATGCGGCTAGATTCCAGTCGTGTAAGGGATGTACTTGAGCGATCCGGCTTTACCGTCTTAGTCAACGAAAGCCGATCTATTGAACGTGGGAATGGACGACTACAGGTCGTTGGTATAGATGAAATGCTCCACGGTAAACCGGATTTGCCATTCGCCTTGCAAGGTGTAAAGCAGGATGATTTCGTGCTTTTACTTGCGCATGAGCCAGATATCGCAGACACGTCGCTAAACTATCCAGTCGATCTGCAGCTCTCTGGACACAGCCATGGCGGACAGATTAGGATTCCATTGTACGGCAGTATATTTACGCCGGAACTAGGACAAAAGTACCCTATTGGCTTGTACACCTTTGAAGGAAGCGAGTTTCACGTCTACACGAACCGTGGAATTGGTACGACTTTGTTCCCGATTCGGTTCAATTGTAGGCCTGAAATAACAGTGTTTGTCCTAGAAACGAAGCTGTCATAAGCACATAAAAACTCCGTTAGCCGAAGCCAACGGAGTATATGTATTCATCAGTAGCAAAACCACTTTTTCCAAATATCAAAGGAATCCATACTATCAATATCATCCCATTTGATATCGTCCCAGTCTTTGTCGTCCCAGTGATGGTTATTATTGTTATTGTTATTGTTATTATTATTATTATTGTTGTTATTGTTATTGTTGTTGTTGTTGTTGTTGTTGCTATTGCTATTGTTGTTATTACTATTATTGCTGTTATTACTATTCCAATTATTATCTGAAAAAATTGAAGCAAACTTAGAAAGAATGCTGTTTTTCTGAGAACTTCCTGATTCATTACCTGAAGCTGAAGCATATGCAGGGAAGATAATTGCACTAAAGAGTAAAATCAGACAAGATATTCGAACGATGTTTAACACTATACATAACCTCCCTTCCTAAGAATTGCTGCACGCCATCGTTCTTTATTAAGAATTATACAGCAATAATTAGGTTTTGAGAACTATAAAAGGCATAGATCATTTATTAAATTTATGATACAATATGTAACATAATATAAGTAGGGGGATTGATAGAGTAAAAATAAGAGTTTTCTTGCTGCGTTAAGATACAATTCGTAACATACAAACGGAACTGATTAAATTCATGCGAGGTGCAACTCATGCAGGTTGTTCAACCTATTAGAGAACAAGAGAAAATTGAACAGATACAGGCTGTTTTGAAAGAACAGTCGATTCGAGACTGGCTTCTTTTCACCATTGGGATTAATTCGGGACTTCATCTAAGCGATCTATTGTCTTTGAAAGTGAGCGATGTGAAGGATCGAAGTGTAGTCAGCATCAAGGAAGAAAAAACGGGGAAAGCAAAGACGTTTCAACTTTCTCCACAGCTTAAAACTTATATTGAAGAATATATCCAATATATGGATGGAGATGCCTATTTATTCCCATCCCAACGAACGGGCAATCCGATCAAAAGAATCCGAGTTTATCGTATTTTAAATGAAGCAGCCAAGCAAGTTGGACTAAACGACATAGGTACACACACACTTCGAAAAACATACGGCTATCATTATTACCTAAGAACGAAAAATGTTTCGGTCCTCAGAGACTTATTTAATCAATCGGCTCCATCAGTGACATTAAAGTATATTGGCGTGAAGGAATAGAAAATCAACTTAAGTTGATTTTTGTTGAAAGTAGTGGCTCGGGATAGATACATAATGTATCATGTCGATTAGTAATATTGTAATTCTTTTTAAAGTTAATAGCTGAGCGTTGGGAGTGGAGTTTCTTATGAAACAAGAAGAAAAGATTTCAGTAGAAATTCATCATGTTCTTCAGCAGTTAGGGATCGACCAGCAGAAGTTTCAGAATCAAGTTATGATGTCTTCCTCACAAGCTACTCCAAGGAACGCTCAGCTCTTACAAAAGCGATGAATCGTTTTGCTTCCTCTGGGGTCAGAACTCGACCATCCACGGTTAATGAAAACTTTTTCAAAATGCTCTCATCCGTTAAATCGAGATGCTCTACGAACTCTCTAACATCATGATCTAGAACCGTTTGTGGCTGATCAGTCCGGCCAAGTAAATAATCAACGGTAACATTAAAAAAATTGGCGATCTTATTAATGGTTTCGTAGTCCGGCTCACGTCGATTTGTTTCGTAATGAGAAAGAGCGGCTCTAGATATTCCAATTTTATTAGAAAGTTCCTCTTGAGTTAATCCTCTTTTTTCGCGTAAAAGGGCAATGCGATCTCCATATTTCAGCGTGATCATTCCTCACTGTTTAATTATTCTTTAACATTATAACCACTGTTTTTCTCGCTATATACCAGAGAACTATTATAACAAAGCAAAGATTCATTGACTAGATACAAGATGTAACAAAAAGGAGGGATGAGGCAAATGGCGTTGGAGAAAAAAAGTAAATTATCATTAGTCGTACCACTGGATGGAAAGTTGAATATTATTCGAATTCGAAATCAACTCATTAATAGCAAACATGCACTAATCGAAATTATAGCACTTGAAAAGTCCCAATTCACATTTGCTAGTCCCTTATGTTTGCCAACCAGCCATCAAGTCACCTATGGTTTTGAATTTACAATTTTCGGTCAATTATTTCAAGTTAATGGTAGCATAGAACTAGAAAGTAATAACGATAATGAATACATCTATAAAGCGGTTATTCAATCTGAAGACCATGTTGTTTCCGAAATGCTCTATGCCATCAATCAACTTGCGGTCACACAGAATACGGAATACGTTAAGCTTTCAAAAAGCTACACGCCAGAACATTCATCAGCTGTTAGTACAGTTGATTTGATATGTTGAGTGAGAAATAAAGCCGCTCAGCTTGTGCTAATCCGTTTGTTGCTCTCATAAGGTTAGTATAAAAACCAATGAATGTCGAATTAAAATGTTCGAATACATAATTTCTATATCCATACACGGAAAAATGAATCGAGCCCCTTGCAATGTTACAAAACGTATCTTATAATCAAGATATATACAGAATGTAACAACATACGACATTTTGAGCATTCAAAGGGGAGAAATATCATGAATTCGGATATTGTCTATTGTATTCAATGTAGTTCGATTATAGGTAGAGGTCATTCAGATCAGATATTTAAGACGGGTTTCTATCATACAACGATTCCACTTTGTCTCTGCAAAACGTGCGTTTCCACGGAGGAGAATAGGTTAAGTATAGAAATTATAAGCAATTCCCATAAGTGCTATTCCGATTTTGCTTTGCCCTTGTCTATCTAGCGGGAGGGTGGTGTAAGACCGGTTTTTTTTGTTATATTGGTAAGCGCTTTCAAAACTTATGGAAAGAAAAGCCTTCCTCTTACGTAAAAAGCGGAATGGCTTTTTTTATTTTATTGGAGTAAATGCTGATGCGCACTATAGTCAATCTGCTGCTTTTCGAGGAAGCTAGTCAAGCTTTTATAGTCGCGCCGTGGTGTTGCGAGAATGTAACCTTGAATACAGTGGTCACGCGTTACTTCACTTGCATGCGCCTCCAAGGCAACCTGTCCAATGCGTGCTGCGATGGAATGCTTGGCAATATCTCTAAAAGCTGTCGGCACAGGTGATACCAATTGATCGAGAAATCTTTTGGAGTCTTCTGTCCATAAGTGCCGCGAGCTGTCCACGTAGTGATTTTGCCAATCCAGCTTCGACTTACCGTCTTCTTTGGGCAGCACCTTGAGGAACTTCCGAAACATGAAATACCCGCCAATGGACATGAACAAAAGCAGGACACATACCCAGAAAATGATGAACCACATGAAAAAATCATTAGCCATTTATTTGTCACCTCACTAGCCTACATCAATATATCTTAAGAATTATACCTTATTTCTAGATTTCTTGCGACAATCCTAGTAAAATAGGAAGGTAGTAGACGTAACTACTTTGGTCTTCCATACCTAAGTAGTTGCGTAGTAAACACACAAAAAGGAGTTAACCATTATGCCCAAAATTGGCTCACACGTTTCGTTCTCAGATAAAGGCTTGTTAAATGCAGCAGAAGAGGCAGTCACATACGGTTCTTCCACATTTATGATATACACAGGTGCCCCACAAAATACGCGCCGTAAACCGATTGAGGATCAATTTGTCGAAGAAGGTAAAGCAGTCATGGAGAAGCATGCGATGAACGAAATTGTCGTACACGCTCCCTACATTATTAATCTAGGTTCTTATAAAGAAGATACCTTTGAGTTAGCCGTGCGTTTCCTTCAGGAAGAAATTCGTCGGACAGACTACATTGGCGTTCGCAATATCGTTCTTCATCCCGGGGCTTACACGGACAAGGATGCGGAGTATGGCATTGCCAGAATCGCGGAGGGTCTGAACGAAGTACTTGCAGGGGTTAAAGATACGAATGTGAACATCGCACTGGAAACAATGGCTGGCAAAGGGACGGAAATTGGCCGCAGCTTTGAGGAATTAGCTGAAATTATGGAGCAAGTAGAGTTTAATAACAAATTATCCGTTTGTTTGGACACTTGCCATATTCATGACGCTGGGTATGATATTGTGAACGACCTCGATGGCGTTCTGCATCATTTTGACAAAGTAATCGGTCTAGAAAAGCTTGGTGTTATTCACTTGAATGATAGTAAGAATCCTCGCGGAGCCAGCAAGGACCGCCACGCGCCGCTTGGTTCAGGTTGGATTGGCTTTGAAGCTATGAATAATGTTGCCAACCATGAGAAGCTGCAGCATTTGCCGATGATTCTTGAAACTCCTTGGATTGGTAAAGAAGATAAAACGCAGCGTCCGATGTACGAAGCAGAAATTGCACTGCTCTCTGGTAACCTCAGTGGACGTTTTGGCGGCGAATTCTTGGATCATGTAGAGCGAATTGATTTTTTGTTAGGCAAAAAAGAGATTCATTTCCGTGATTTCGTTCTGAATACATGGGAATTATTGAAAAATGATGCCAAGGCCAAGAAAGCGGACGGACGTGAGCCGCTGGAGCGTTTGTATGATATTCTACATGAAGAAAATCTTTTCTCTGACCTTAGCGAGGAGCAGATTAATCAACGATTAATTGTTTGGCTCGCAGGTAAAGAGATACTTAAGAAAGTTTAAAATAGATTTCAGCAAACTAAAAAGAAAGCTTTCTTACAGAAAGTTAAAGCTATTAGGGGGATAACATGGAACAGGGAAGTATGAGTAACTCATTGCGCAGGGAAAGCGTAATGGTGAATAGGGCAAGAATGTTGATCTCTTGTCCAGATCAGCCGGGAATCGTCGCGGCGGTTTCACAATTTTTGTTTGAATATGGCGCGAATATCGTGCAATCCGATCAATACACAATGGATCCTGAGGGCGGCATGTTTTTCATCCGGATCGAGTTCGATTTAATAGAGCTTGGGAGTCGGGTTAACCAGTTGAGAAAAGATTTCTCTGTCGTTGCGGACAAGTTCTCCATGGATTGGAGCCTTTCTCTTGCCAGTCAGAAAAAGCGCATCGCTATCTTCGTATCGAAGGAAGATCATGCACTGCTTGAGCTGCTTTGGCACTGGCGCGCGGGTGATCTTAACGCAGATATCGCGATGGTCATTAGTAACCACCCGGACATGCAGTCGCTCGTCGAACCTTTTGGAATTCCGTATCACCATATTCCGGTTACCGCGGATACGAAGGCAGAAGCCGAGCGTCGTCAGCTTGAAGTCGTTGGAGACAATGTTGATGCGATCGTATTGGCTCGCTATATGCAGATCGTTTCGCCTTCTTTTATTAAACACTACGCTAACCGTATTATTAATATCCATCATTCCTTCTTGCCTGCCTTTGTCGGCGGAAAGCCTTATGCGCAAGCCCATAACCGTGGGGTGAAAATTATTGGCGCTACTGCACATTATGTGACGGATGAACTGGATGGTGGACCTATTATTGAGCAAGACGTTCAAAGGGTAAGTCACCGTGATAACGTCGAAGATTTGAAAAGAATCGGTCGACATATTGAACGGATCGTCCTTGCTAGAGCGGTAGCTTGGCATGTAGAAGATCGAATTATTGTGCATAATAACAAGACAGTTGTATTTAATTAAGCTAGATTAGGCTGTGTCCATTGCTGGATGCAGCCTTTTTGCTAGTGAAGGTAGATGATGTTTTAGCGGCTTATTGTGGCAAAGCATTAAAGCAAATGGTACAATAATGCAAGCGAGAAAAGTCACTTGTATGTACAAGTCATTGATTGACGAAAATACAGAAATATAGGAGGGAATTTTCGAATGACAGTAACAAACAAAACAATTGAACAATTAGCGGTCGACACGATCCGTACTTTGGGTATCGATGCCGTTGAGAAAGCCAAATCAGGTCACCCAGGTATGGTCATGGGGGCTGCGCCAATGGCTTATGTGCTGTGGAAACAGCATATGAAGCACAATCCATCTAATCCAAAATGGGTCAATCGTGATCGTTTCGTGCTTTCTGCGGGCCATGGGTCCATGCTGCTATACAGCCTACTTCACCTTTGTGGATACGATTTGCCAATGGAAGAGATCAAAAACTTCCGCCAATGGGGAAGCAAAACGCCAGGACATCCGGAATACGGTCATACAGCAGGTGTTGACGCAACGACGGGTCCACTTGGACAAGGTATTGGTATGGCGGTTGGTATGGCTATGGCTGAAGCTCATTTGAGAGAGACTTACAATAAAGAGAATTTCCCTGTAATCGACCACTATACATACGCAATCTGTGGTGATGGCGACATGATGGAAGGCGTTTCATCTGAAGCGGTTTCCTTGGCAGCTCACCTAAAATTGGGCAAATTAATCATGTTGTACGATTCCAATGATATCTCGCTGGATGGCGAGCTTAATATGGCATTTTCCGAGAACGTTGAGAAGCGTTTTGAAGCTTACGGTTGGCAAGTGCTGCGTGTAGAAGAGCAAAATGATCTTGCGGCGATTTCCAAAGCAATTGCTGAAGCAAAAGCTGATACAACGCGCCCAACTCTGATTGAAGTGAAAACGACAATCGGTTTCGGCAGCCCGAACAAAGGCGGCAAAGGCGGCCACGTTGGACCACATGGATCTCCGCTAGGCGGCGATGAAGTGAAGCTGACGAAGCAAGCTTACGGCTGGCCGGAAGAGCCGGACTTCTTAGTTCCGGACGAAGTTAGAGCGCACTATGCAGAAATTCAAAAAGAAGGCGCTGCAGCTGAACAAGCTTGGAGCAACCTGTTGAATGACTACATTAAGGCATATCCAGAACTCGGCAACCAGTTCAGTGCGGCAGTGAGCGATGAATTGCCAGCAGGCTGGGACGCAGATCTTCCGGTTTACAGCACATCAGACAAGCCTATGGCTACTCGTGTTGCCTCCGGTAATGCGATTAATGCGATTGCACCTAAGTTGCCGCAATTGATCGGTGGTTCCGCGGATCTGGCTAGCTCTAACAACACCATGATCAAAGGCGAATCCAACTACAGCGCAAGCAACTATGCAGGCCGCAATGTATGGTTTGGTGTTCGTGAATTCGGTATGGGTACAGCAATGAACGGTATGGCTCTGCATGGTGGCGTTAAGATATACGGGGCTACATTCTTTGTATTCTCTGATTACCTGCGTGCATCGATTCGTCTGGCGGCTCTTATGCAGCTTCCAGTTATCTACGTTCTAACACATGACAGTATTGCTGTTGGTGAAGATGGACCAACGCATGAACCGGGTTGAACAATTGCCAGCGCTTCGTGTCATTCCGGGCATCACCGTTATTCGCCCAGCTGATGGTAACGAAACATCTGAAGCATGGCGCTATGCGATTTCCCAAGCTAAGGGGCCAGTTGCACTCGTGTTGACTCGCCAAAACCTGCCGATCCTTGAAGGAACAGTTCAAGGCGCGAAAGAAAACCTAAGCAAAGGCGGATACGTGGTATCCGATGCTACAAATGGCAAGCCAGTTGCTCAAATTCTGGCAACAGGCTCTGAAGTACAATTGGCTGTCGCGGCGCAAAAGCTTCTTGAAGCCGAAGGCATTAACGTTCGTGTCGTCAGCTTGCCAAGCTTGGAGCTGTTCGAGAAACAGTCCAAAGAATATAAAGACTCTGTCATTCTGCCGGAAGTGAAGAAGCGTCTAGCCGTTGAGATGGCTTACCCGCTTGGTTGGGAACGTTACGTTGGCGACCAAGGATCCATCCTCGGTATCTCTACATTTGGAGCATCCGCACCAGGAGATTTGGTTCTCAAAGAATACGGATTCTACCCAGAGAACGTAGCAGCTAGAGTGAAAGCTCTATTGTCTTAATTAGTTGAAAGCAGCCATAGCCCACCCCGCGTGGGCTTGGCATCATTTTTAGTCATTTTAAAGGGGGAACCAATCACCATGTCTAGCTTTGAAAATGTAACGGTATTAACAAAAGCCAACGTTTATTTCGACGGTAAAGTAACTAGCCGCACCGTTCAATTCGCCGATGGCACCAAAAAAACACTCGGCATTTTGCTCCCGGGTGAGTACGAATTCGGAACAGATGTTAAAGAAATCATGGAAATTCAAGCTGGTGAGCTGAACGTATTGCTTCCAGGCAGCAGCGAATGGATTACCATCAGTGGACAAGGTGAATTCACAGTTCCCGCCAATGCAAAATTCAAGCTCGAAGTGAAAACAGTAAGCGATTATATTTGCTCTTATATTAATGAGTAATTAAATAGGGAAAAGACATCCCTTCAGATCCCATACATCATCGGACAAATTGCCCGATGATGTATGGGATCTTTTTGTCTTGAGAGGATTTAATTGGAAGACCAAGGGTAGAGGGAGCGGGTATCCATTTGCAGTACTTCTTCGATGTCGCTCATGCGTATCCATAGCTGTTGGATGCTTTGTAGAGCATCAGGTGGAAGCGCCATATGTCGCTGCTTAATCCTGGAGAGGCTGACGCCGATGCATTGGGGGTGTCCTGGATTAATGACGAGGTCATCCAGCAGGACGGTTATTCCTGCCTCTAAGTCTGGGATTTCTTCCATCTTTAGCTGCTGAAACGGAGCAATTAATGGCACGTACAACGAAGTTTTGTTCCAATCTAGCTCGTGTTGCCGAAAACGCAGCGCCATGAGAAAGGGCTGGATGCGCTCTTCATGGAAGTCATAAAAAACAGTCAGCTTAGCCATCAGAGGGCGCCCCTTTTTGCTTCAGATGCTCCAGCTTGTCCATGATGAGGCGAGTTGCATCGGACCAATTGGCTGGATTGTATTTGCTAGCTTGGCTTTGTGTAAATAGCTGGTATTCATGATCCATAATGCCTTGCAGGACACGTCGCTGAATTTGCTCTATGCGTGCTGCTGCAAGCCGATGGGTTACTTGAAACTCTTCGGAAAGAAGGGCAATCATTTCGTTCTTTTGCTCGGGCAGCGGTAGTTTCTTAAGCATGGATATAGGTATTGCCGCGTAGAGCTGGAAGGCTGATGCATCCTGCTCCTGCCAATCGACATAACGATCTGGCATGATCATTTGGTTACCGGAATGGCGAAGCACATGACAAAGCTCGTGAAGGAAGTCTTCCCACTGCTCTTTGGCAGATAATCGACGGTCAACGTTGATGCTGAATTGCCCGTTATTTTCCACAGCCATGCTGTTCATATCCATCGCATAAACCCAAATATCCAGTTTAGCAGCCAAATGGGTCATGCTAAGCTGAGCTGGCTCTGTGATATCATGTTGGAGATATAAAGCTTCGACCCATTGTTCCAGAGGGGTGGTTTGGTAGTGAGTGAACAGGACAAACACCTCGCTATAGGAATGTATGTTCGTTTAACTGAGGTAAAGAAAAGCCCGTTTGGGCTTGGCTTTATTGTAAAAGGATAAGTTCTTATCAAGATGGCGCTTAAGCCACTGTTACTGCTGGCTATCTGGTTTGCGGGTCATCTGCTGCTCTTTGATGAAGTTCCAGAAGCGGAGCATTTCGTCTCGCTTTTCTTTAGGAGCATTCTGGAAATCTTTAAAAAATAAGCTAACCTCGGGGTCATCGATTTCTGTAGCTTGGATCGGGTCAGAGGGGCTTTCGAGGGCCTCTTCTTCTGTCGGAGCAAACCCGGCAAGCAGTAGAAGTTCATCCTTCTCCGAGCTGGTAAGTGCATCGGCTAAGGCGATAACCGTTTCTCTGGATGGATTGAAGCGGTTATTTTCTATGGAGTTTATAAATGAATAACTGACACCGGATCGTTCCCCGAGCTCTCTAAGTGAGAAATGGTTCATCTTGCGCAGATCCCGAATTCGAATGCCAAATTGCACCATATCTTTCATCGCTTCATCACCTTTCCCTATTGTAAATGGTTGTGTATATAAAAAACAAGAGGAACAAATAAAAATGTTTAGAATTTCAAAACATTTGTGTTGAATTTTAAAACAAGAAAGGCTATGATTTGTTTAGAATTTCAAAACACTAACTTTTAGGAGATGATAACAGATGGTGGAACGTATTTTACACATAGAGCAAGAACAAATTGATCGGCGGGCAACGCGCAAGCGGGTGGAAGATGTGCTCGAAACGGTTCGTATATACCGGTTGATCGGGTATGTGCGGAGAGAGAGGGGAGCGATTTCGGACTCGAATCAGGTACTCAAGGTGGAGGAGCAGGCAGCTGTATACCTGGTAGATACAGAGGAACAACTGGTTGGTTTATGCGCTGAGGTAGAGCAGGCGTTGTTGCTGCTTGATGAACTTGAACAGGAAATGATCAACAAACGTTATTTACAAAGGGACAAGTTGTTCGATTTCTTACTGTTCCATGAGCTGAATTTGAGCGAGCGCACGTACCGCCGGGTGAAGGCTAAGGCGATAGCTAAGCTGGCTTACATGCTGCGGCTAGAGGTGATTCTTTCTTAAGGAGCAATGTTTGTATGACGTTTGGGCGATAGGAGGTACAATTATATAAAAGACATATAACCGGCTAGGGCAGTATGACCGTAAGTTGGCCGTCTGTTGGCAGTTCGTTTGATTGGCACCGTGGTAAGATCGTTGTGTAGAGTAGTGAGGGAGGTGATTAGGCTGAACAGGATGCAAGCGATAATGTCCAGATCCAGCAGATATGTGAGGGCTGCTTACGGGACGAATGGAAGGAGTGAAACGAGTGGCAGTAGGGTCATTTAGGCAGTGACTGTTTTGAAAAGAAAAAAATGTTTTGAATTTCAAAACATTCGACACAAACACTCGATTGTTAACACTTTGTGGTAAGGGAGAACGGTTGGAGTGAAGTGATGTAACGATGTTTTGCATCGTTACAGAGGGCCTCAGCGGTGAGAATGTCACTGAGACGATGTAAAACATGCTTACAGATGAGTCAAAGAGGCGGAAACGACGGGATGGTGTGCTGTAACGATGTTTTACACAGAAAGGAGGTGAGAGAAGCGAATGATTAACATGGCAATTCAACTAGCGCTATATCTTCAATGCAAAAGTATGGGAGCACTCGGGAGAGACATGTTCGTGGACGGTGTTCCACAGACCCCCAATGAGGCCATCTGGCTCAGCCACGTTGGTGGCAGCGCAGAGTTCAAGCTGGACGCGCCGGATAGCTGGCGCAAGCTGAGTTTGAACGTGAGAAGCACAACGCCGGCGGGGGCGCAGGATCGTATTTGGAGCGCTATTAAGAAGCTGCTCGATCCTGATGACGGTGTCATCAAGGTGGACGGGCAATCCTACACGGTGCAAATTACTGCGTTGCCTGCTATGCAGGACAAGGATGCTGCAGGCAGATGCCTCATAAAATCTGTCCTGATCCTTCGGCAAGTAAAGCCTGTGCTAGAAACTTGGCTGAAAGCTATATCCGTATTTACGGAAGCTGCTTTAGGCTCGCAGTGGCGCGTATACCGTGGATTCAACGGTACGTGTCGACCTAGCGTCTCATGGCATTGTTTGAGCGTACTGAGTTCGTCAGCGTTAAGAGGTACTAGCCAGCTTACAAAACAATTCGTTGGGCAGATTGCTGCGAGGTCAGCAAATGAGTATCAGTTGGCCGTACAATTATTACTGCTGGAACTAGCTGAACAAGCTAAATTGCCAATGGGAGGCGTTGGAGGCAGGTGGTTAACGGTTATTAATTCCAGCGCAACGATGCGCTCAGGGGATTTGTCCACGGGGATTTTGACCGTTACTGTAACGGTCGCCGCTGCAGCTCCACAAGGCACGTTACCTCTCATCGCTGGCGTTCAGACAGCAACATAAATTCATAATTAAGGTTAATCGAAACAGGCATCAATAGAGTGATGGCTAAGCCAGTGAAGGCGAACTATCAGTACGGAAAATATCGCATTCATAACATGGTGAGTGGGTTCGAAAGATTGTCAAGAAGCCAAAAATCCCGACAGCCTCCCCCAACCAATCTCAACAGAAAGGAGCAAAAACGAATGAACCAAATCGGTTTTAACCTGATTTCTGCCATGTTCGGCGGGTTCGCAACCTATGCCTTCGGTGGGTGGAACGAGCTACTTAGCCTATTTCTCATGGCGATACTAGTCGATTATGTAACTGGCATTGCCGCCTCGATGAGGGAGCAGCGTGGCCTTAATAGCCAAGTCGGCTATTGGGGGCTTACCCGCAAAGGGCTGATGTTGCTCGTGATTATGCTAGCTCATCGCATGGATATTCTGATGGATACAGATCTGATGATGACAGGAGCGATTTATTTTTACTTGGCGAATGAGTTTATTTCCATTACTGAAAATTACGGACGATTAGGGCTGCCACTGCCAAGCTTTTTGAAGCAGATGATTCAAGTGCTGCGAGGCAAGGAGGAAGGGTTATGAGCAAAGAAAGCTTTATTGATCAATTAGCTCCAGCGGCACAAGCGGATATACGGGAGTTTGGTATTTTAGCTAGTGTCACGATCGCTCAGGCTATTTTGGAAAGTGGCTGGGGTCGCTCAGCTCCTGGTAACAATTTGTTTGGAATCAAAGGGAGCGGGCAGCAGCTAGTTACGCAGGAGTTCATAAATGGCAAGTGGATGCAAATTGTAGATGGCTTTCGAGTATACGACAGCTGGTCCGATAGTGTTCGCGATCATTCGCTGTTGCTTGCTCACAATCCCAGATACGCGAATGTGTTACTTGAAAGTGACTACAGGTGTGCTAGTCAGGAGCTGCAGCGCGCAGGATATGCAACAGATCCGCAGTATGCGGACAAGCTGATTCGGATAATTGAAGGGAGCGAGCTAACTCGATGTGATCAGATAGAGAAGGAAAGGGGGAATATGATGAGTTCTGATGATGAGAATAAGATTATTAACTTCTTATCCACTGCTTTGATAAGCACAGAGGATGTAGACGCTAGAGTGGAGTTTCACCGTTTGGCTGATGAGCTTCGGAAAGCATCTGGACAACAGTAAGCTGCTGATTTCTCAACAACGATCCGAAAATCATCAGGCTGTCGGCGTAACGCTAGTAATTCTTCAGCTCGAACCTAAATAAGAGTCTCTAGGGACTCTTATTTAGGCATTTACTCTGAACTTAAGGTAAATAGAAGCCTCCAAAGACTCTTATTTGCACAGATATTCCAACTTGGTGCATCTTTTTTAACAAATAGAAGTCTCTAGAAGCTTCTATTTTCAACTTAAACCCATGGATTGGCATAAATAGAAGCCTCTAAAGGCTTCTATTTTGAGGTACGAGCTATTTTGGCCATCACTGCCTCTATATAAGCCTAAACAAACAAGTTTCTTCCCTTTGGATCCAGAATGTAAGAGCGAATTCTCTGTTCCCCACTGGCCGGCTTTACTATCCCTTTCCTGTGCAGGCTGTGAAGCCACTTTCGTGCGTGCTCAACTCGAATGCCAAGATGGTCAGCTACTATATTCGGTTTAAGCGGATCTATGGTACTTGCTGCCAACCGGGCGATTTCTTTTTCTCGATGTGTGAGTGATATAAGTTGAGTTTGATCGCCATACCATCGCGCCATGATGTTGAGGACGACTTGTTGACAACGTCGTGGATGCTGGGTGATATCATCGAGTGAGAACCGAAAAACCTTCCATTCGTCCAAAACCAACTGATTCTGCCGCATCAGGTTATCCCCGAAACGAGAGCGGTCAACATCTCGAACATGCGGACCGTAACCGTCGATCTCGAAACAAATCCGATGTGGCGGACGGAGATATACAAAGTCGACAAATCTGGTGTTGTCCTGAAAATCCCTGACTTCATATTCCGGATGAAGATGGCGAAAATGCCCAATGAGCGGCCACCAGATTTGCTGCATAAATTGTTTTTCAGCAAAACCATGTCCCTCCTTTAACCGGCGCAGTCGCTCTCCTGTCCGTCGATCTTCATGGTATCTAACAAAATTTTCGTGTTCTCTAAGAAAATCCATTAGCCAACCTCCCTGGAAATAAAAACTACCGCCTCTCCCAAAAGGGAAAGACGGCATGTTCTTCACGCGTCGTTTTATGTAAATTAATAGGCCCTACATAGCATACGCAATATGATCCTCAATGTACTGCTCCAACTTGATCCGCACATAAGGCGGCAAGGCGGAGAGCATGCAGCCATAACGGAAGTTGCGGCCGTCAGGCTCGATGCGAATCACGCGAGCGGTGATTGGCGGCAGCTCCGCTTCCTGCGGGAAGTGGATGACGATGAACATGTCCGGCGCAAGCGGGGCGGCAGATGTAATCTGCAGTCCGCTCTCGGACAAGTCGAAGAGGGTGCCGTCGATGTTTTGGCCGGAGAAGGAACCCTCCTGCTCCCATTGGTAAATGGACAGCTTCAGGCTGATGTCCAGCTTCACGCGCGTGTTCCGGCGGCGTTCACGGCCAGAAAGCGGGGATGCCGGTTCCTCTGCAGCAACGACAGGCTCGCTATGTCTGACAACCTGCTGCCCCATCCATTCTTCATAACACTGAATGACGGAGCTCAAATCTTCCTCACCTAGGCCTTTACTTAGGCCGATTTGGAATAAGTTGGTAGCTGACTGCAGCATAGGCGTCGGCAGCTGGAACTTGCCCGTAATCTCCTGTGCAAGCTGCAAATCCTTCAGCATCAGCTTCAGAGAGAATTGATTGCTGAAATCGCGATCGATAATCTTATCGCCTTTCAGCTCCACCATCTTGCTGTTCGCTCCGCCGGAGCGAACAATCTCTAAAAATTGAGCAGGCTTCACCCCTGCCTTAACCGCTATGGATAAACCTTCGGCTAAGCCGGCTAAATTAATGCCCACCATCGTGTTGTGGGCAAGCTTCGCGTAAGAGCCGGAGCCGCTCGGCCCGAGGTAAAGTGCTTTAGTGCCAAGTGCGAGGAATACATCGTGCTGCTCGTCGAACACTTCTTGGTTGCCGCCGACCATGAAAGTAAGCGTTCCTGCTTCGGCAGCAGGTTTACTGCCAGTGACAGGCGCGTCGAGGAAGTCAACGAAATGCGCTGCGAGTTCCTCAGCCAGCTTTTGACTTGTTTGCGGGGAAACGGTACTGGAGTCTATAATCGTGAGTGCCGGATGAACGCCACTTAGAATGCCCTGCTCACTGTAGAATGTTTCTAATAGTGATGCATCATTGCTAAGCATTGTAATCAGAACATCCGAACTGCGAGTTACTTCAGCAGGGGTCAAACCCACCTCAGCACCAAGATGGGCCAGCTCGTCCGCTTTTTCAGCAGTTCGATTATATACAGTTACCATAAAACCTTTTTGAATAAGGTTAGCTGCCATGGGTTTGCCCATAGTGCCAAGTCCAATAAAGCCGATACGTTTCATGATCCTTCACCTCTAGATTCATTTTATCATGGTAATTATAACCTGTGAATTTTTTTATAGGGATCTTTGGTCGGAGACCAAAGTCTCTCCACTTAAGCGATCACTCATTGAATGTCATTCAATATATGATCGCTTACTTGCTTTTGGACAGGCAAATAAGTATGCTAGGAAAAGGAAAAAAATAGAGATGGAGGCGAGCATAGTGAGTAAGAAACTACAATTTGATTACAGTAAAGCACTATCCTTTTTATCCCAGCATGAGGTTGATTATTTGGCGGCTCAAGTAGAGCTAGCACATGAACAGCTGCATAACAAAACGGGTGCAGGTTCCGATTATTTAGGATGGGTTGATCTTCCTGAGAATTATAATCGTGAGGAATTTGCTCGTATTCAGGCTTCCGCTAAACAAATTCAATCCGACTCCGAGGCGCTTGTTGTAATCGGTATTGGTGGTTCCTATTTAGGCGCACGCGCGGCGCTAGAGATGTTGTCTCATTCTTTCTATAATATTTTGCCAAAAGATAAACGTAAGACACCTGAGATTTATTTCGTAGGAAATAACATCAGCTCTACATATGTTACGCATTTGCTTCAACTGCTTGAAGGCAAAGATTTCTCTGTGAACGTGATCTCGAAGTCCGGTACGACAACAGAGCCGGCGATTGCTTTCCGTATTTTCCGTGAGTTGTTAGAGAAGAAATATGGTAAAGAAGCTGCGCGCAAACGTATTTATGCTACAACGGATCAAGAGAAGGGTGCGCTCAAAACACTCGCTACAGCAGAAGGTTACGAAACCTTTGTCATTCCAGATGATGTAGGCGGACGATATTCGGTATTAACAGCTGTAGGTTTATTGCCAATCGCGACAGCGGGCATTGATGTGGAAGCGATTATGAAAGGCGCGGCAGATGCGCAGCATGAGTTCTCCAATCCGAAGCTGAGTGAAAATCAAGCTTATCAATACGCTGCTGTTCGAAATTCACTGTACCGTAAAGGGAAAACGATCGAAATTCTCGTCAACTACGAGCCTTCCCTGCATTTCGTTTCGGAATGGTGGAAGCAGCTGTTTGGTGAAAGTGAAGGAAAAGATTACAAAGGTATTTATCCAGCATCGGTAGACTTTTCGACGGATTTGCACTCCATGGGTCAGTTCGTTCAAGATGGCAACCGGATTCTGTTTGAAACGGTCATTCAAGTTGATCAAGTGGCTGACCATATTACAATTGGCACAGATCCCGATGATTTGGACGGACTCAACTTCCTTAGCGGGAAAACGATGGATTTCGTGAATAAGAAAGCTTTCCAAGGCACGATGCTTGCTCACACGGACGGTAACGTACCGAACCTGATCGTAACGCTTCCGGATATGACGCCTTACTCCTTCGGATATATGGTGTATTTCTTCGAAAAAGCATGCGGTATCAGTGGTTATCTGATGGGTGTAAATCCTTTTGACCAACCAGGCGTTGAAGCGTATAAAAAGAATATGTTTGCCCTCTTAGGCAAACCGGGTTATGAGAAGGAAAAAGCCGAGTTGGAAGCACGCTTGCAGAATTAATTCATGAATGCCAAGCAGAGAAACGATCAATCCTATCGGATTGGTCGTTTTTTCCATTGAATAATTACCATTATTTATGTGGTAAATTTTCTTTCTATATTGTCGAAGTCAAAGGATGTGTGTAGAATATAATGAAACAGATGTTTCCTTCTACCAAGAAAGGTCGGCTATGCTAGCACATTTCAAAACTATCCAATCGCACGGATCGTCGGAAATCATCATCAAGAAGTCGCGTTTCATCGGTCATGCCAAACCGGTAGAGTCTGAAGAAGAAGCTATCCTATTTATTGAAGCTATCAAGAAGGAACACAGGTCGGCCACACATAACTGCAGCGCCTATGTCATCGGAGAAAGGGATCAGATTCAGAAGCAATCTGATGATGGGGAACCGAGTGGTACAGCAGGAAAGCCGATTCTGGAAGTGATTAAGCATCAAGGACTTAAGAATATCGTTATCGTCGTTACCCGTTATTTCGGCGGCATCATGCTTGGCGCGGGCGGACTCATTCGGGCTTATACGGATGGAGCCGTGGTAGGTATTGAAGCAGGACAGCCAATTTATAAAGTCAATCATCAGCAAGTGCTGATTGAGGTGGATTATACGTGGTATGGCAAACTCGAGAACGAGCTGAGAAGTCAGGGGATGCTCCTAGGGGATATTCAGTTTACGGATAAAGTGACTGTAGCCTGTTATCCTTTGGCAGCTGCAGCGGAAGCTTTTATCAACTGGGCAACAGATTTTACACAAGGTCAAAGCGTTGTTATCGCAGGAGAGAACGAATACATGGTGCATAATAGCTTGCCGGAATAGGCAGGCTCGGGACTTTGAGAGGCACAACTAATTTCATAGAAGCTAAGGATGCGGAGGGATAGGAATGGCTAGGAAAGCAGTCGCGCAAGAGCTTAGCAGAGAACGAATACTTGCAGAAGCGCGGGA